>NZ_AP017378.1:3214166-3532500 GCF_003966735.1 Desulfovibrio ferrophilus | reverse complement strand
CCTCCAAACATGTGGCTCAAACCTCCCTCGAATCCCTTCCCCGCACACTCGAAACATCAAAAAGCACAACCAAAGACCTGCCCAAGGCCACACGAAGAACTCCCTGAGCCCCAATCCTGGGCCTATGAACCGGGAAAAATCCAAACGAAACGCCCAAAGCCCTGCCCGTGGTTAATCAAAATCAACACCAAACCAGACCAAATCCAAGGCCCCGTCGCTGATCTCTGGCCATCGCTCAACAAAAAAGCCGGCCCTCCAGATGGAGGAACGGCCATTTGCGTACCCGCACAGCACGAAAATAATCAAACAGATTTGTTGGTGGTCAACGACCTGGTGATGAATTGCAGCATATCGTCGTACAAGGACGGAGGGCTGTACGGTGTCAAAAGACGCGTACGGACCGAACCGACAAGATTACACTGCACATTGGTCGCCAGTTCCTTCGTAGGGTACTGAACGATGGTTCCGTCATCATGGCCTTGGCGAACACAGTCCTCAAGGATATCGTAGACCTCGGTGAACTTCTCCTCCATCACTTCCGCATCCTCACGCGTCTTCACATCGCTGTAGGGAGAGCAGCGGATAAGCACCAGAAAGTTCTCCTCGGGATCGATGGAGAACGCCAGGTACTCCTCACAAAAGCGCTGCACCGCCTGAAGACCGGTATCGGCCCCGGCTACAGCCGCCTTCAATCTGGCGACAAGTTGTTCCAGCACATCCAGACCGGCGGTCATGAACAGCTTTTCCTTGTTCCCGTAATGATGCGTCAAAAGCCCCAGGGCCACCCCGGCCCGCTCCGAAATCTTCTTGAACGTGGTCTCATTGTAGCCATGCTCGCCAAAGAGCTCTTTGGCCGCCTGCAGCAGCGATTCCTTCTTGGTCATATACACCCCACCTCGTTGGAAACACCCCTCGGTTATCGGTGCGGCCCAGGCCGCCACCGAGGGCTACACTGTTAAACTGTTCAGCCACACAACGTCAACGGCACATCAGTATTACATTGCCTGTCGAGCAAAAAAATCGGCCCCCATAACGGGGGCCGAAGGGACAGGGAGTATCGACAGATAAACCACCCGAGGAGGAGCGGTTTGATCTCTAAAGGAAATCAGGCAGTAATACTCTGGCCGGGGGTGGCCCGTACCCCGGCGGTCCAACCGCACAGGATACGAGCCTCCATTCCGTCAACCAACTATCTGCCAACCCGACGAAGCTTTTCGTTCAACCTAACCGCTGGCCCGTTGCCATGCCGTTTGATTTCGCCGGGCTCGTATAAAATTGTTTGAGTGCTCAAACAGTCGTTGAGTCCATCTATATAAAGTACAGATCATATGTCAACCAAATTTGAAATTTTTTCACACCCGAATCGAGTTTGATTCCACGGCAGTTCACACAGGCACGAGCCTGTGCTATAATTTTTGCGAAGTTTATTATTCGCAGGTGTCCACAGGAGGAATCATCATGACAACATCCGAACGGAGACACGGTAACGAAAGAAGGGCACAAGAGAGACGGCTGGAAGGCGAACGCCGACAAGCCTTTCAGGATCGTCGCTCCATTTCGGAAGATCTTAGCGAACTGGAGCGAAGACATCAGGTTGAACGACGTGCGAACGACGAACGACGCACCCCTTCAGAACGTCGAAATAACGACAGACGAAAAGACTAAAAGACACAGACTACACCCCGTGTGCAGCTTGATGACAACAAACAACAAGAAAAGCCGCCGCTTCGTATGAAGCGACGGCTTTCCATTTCATTAAACTAGTGCCCTCTCGTCCAGGGCGGATGATCCGTTAGAACTCAAGATGCCTCGGCGTACGAGGACAGGGGATGACGTCACGGATATTGGTCACTCCGGTCACCATCATCAAGAGCCGCTCGAATCCCATGCCGAAGCCGGCATGAGGCACAGTGCCAAAACGCCTCAAGTCCATGTACCACCAGTATTCCTCTTCTGGCAGACCCATCTCCTGAATCCGCGCCTGGAGCACATCAAGACGCTCCTCACGCTGCGAGCCACCGATGATTTCGCCCACCCGGGGCACCAGAACATCCATGGCAGCAACGGTCTTGCCGTCGTCATTCATGCGCATGTAAAAGGCCTTGATGTCCTTGGGGTAGTCAAACACGATGACCGGTTTCTTGAAATGCTGCTCCGTCAGGAAACGCTCATGCTCAGTTTGGAGATCAATGCCCCACTCCACTGGGAATTCAAAGCGATCCTTGCCCTTCTTGGTTTTGGCATTCTTCAGCAGGATCTCGATGGCCTCGGTATAGGGCAGGCGCACAAAGGTGTCATTCTCGATGGAATCCAGAGTCGCATCCAGCGTCTTGTCCACCCACTGGGCAAACAACGCCATGTCCTCTGCACAATGCTCGCGCAGATGGCGCACCAGATATTTCAGGAACTGCTCGCCCAAATCCATATTCCCGTGAATGTCGCAGAAGCTCATCTCGGGCTCAATCATCCAGAACTCGGCGGCATGGCGGGGAGTATTGGAATTCTCGGCACGGAAGGTCGGTCCGAAGGTGTACACGTCACCCAGAGACGTCGCAAAAATTTCAGCGGTCAGCTGACCGGAAACGGTCAACGCGGCCTCTTTACCAAAGAAATCCTTCTCGTAGGACTGTGCTCCGGGTTGGGCCGGGTCATGGGTGGTCACCCGAAACATCTCGCCAGCACCCTCGCAATCCGAACCTGTGATGATAGGTGAATGCACATACCGGAAATCGCGATCCCGGAAGAACTTGTGCACGGCATAGGCAGCCTCGGATCGAATCCTGAACATGGCTCCAAATTTATTGGTACGGGGACGCAAATGGGCGATGGAACGCAAGAACTCGTCGGAATGGCGCTTCTTCTGAAGAGGATAACTCTCCTGGTCTGCCTCACCAATCAGTCTGAGAGCCTTGGCGCGCACTTCCCATTTCTGGCCCTTTCCCGGGGATTCGACCAATTCACCATCAATGGAGACAGCAGCCCCTGTACCCACGCGGGGCATGTCGTCCCAGCCCGGGAGTCCCTCATCCACAATGGCCTGAATATTGGAGAGACATGAGCCGTCGTTGATTTCCACGAAGGCGAAACCCTTGCCGTCGCGCTTGGTACGGACCCAGCCATTAATCTGGATGTCTTCTCTGGGCTCCTTGGCCGACAATGCTGCTTTGACCTTGATGCGATTCATGAACCTCATCCTCGTTGCGATTTTCGACGGCTTGTGATGGCCGCATGACATTCCCGAGCCCGGTCCACCCTTGACGGCGGCAGGCTTCTGGGCAAAGTATCCCTGTCGGACCCGCGAGGCACTTCCAAGCATTCGGTCCGGCTAGGCTGTATCCGATTTTCCGGCGGACCGCCACTACCGCGCCCCCCCACTACCATGGGGGAACGCCCAGAGGCGATGTCACCGCTTTGCTGCCACCAGACAACGGTGGACGCTTTACCACAGGGAGTATCATCAATGGGCTTCTTTTCGAAACTCAAATTCTGGCAATCAAAAGATGACGTCGAGGCCCCACAGGCTGTTGATCCCGAGTTGACCCCAGAAGAATTCCTCGACGCTAGTGAGACCACCCCGGCTGGCGCCGACACAGAAACTGAACCAACCCCAGCGCAGAAAAATCAGCCAGCAGCAGCTCAACCTGCCCCTGAAGAACAGCCGGCCAAAGCCGAGGAGCCCTGGCAAGCTGAACTGACCCTGGCCCTGCGCGAAGCTGAGCCCCGCCTTTCGCAATGGCTGGCACTCGTGCTGGAAGGACTGGAGGGCAAGGGTCCTGAATTATGGCAACGTTTAGATTTCCTCTTCCGAGCCCTGGGCGCCCCTGAAGCCGAGGCATCAGACTTCATCAAGCGCTTTGACGCCTGGTTGGACATGATGGAATACGAGCGGGTTCAGGATTTTCGCTCGGAACTGCAATACCGCCTGGCACTGGCGCTGGAGCTTGAAGACGAAGAGGACGAACGTTCCCGTCTGTTCCTCAAGCTTTCCGAAGGGCTGGAGAAAACCAAAGACAAAATTACTCGACAGATCGACGGCCTGCTGTCTTCTCACGACTCCATGGACGAAGAGTTCTGGGAAGAACTAGAAGAGATTCTCATCATGGCCGATGTCGGTTTCGATGCCACTCACATGCTGGTCAACAACCTGCGTGAACGTGCCCGCAAGGCCGACACCAATGACCCTGCCGCGTTCAAGGGTTTCATGGCCGAAGAACTGGCCGACCTGTTCAAGGGTGAGAGACGCATCACTGCCGTCAATCCACCTGAAGTTGTTATGGTCATCGGTGTCAACGGTGTGGGTAAAACCACCACCATCGCCAAATTGGCCCATCGCGCCCAGATGCAGGGCAAGAGGGTCCTCGTTGCTGCAGGTGACACCTTCCGAGCCGCCGCCATGGAGCAATTGCAGGTCTGGGCCGAAAGGGTCGGGGCTGGCTTTTATGGCAAAGGCGAAGGTGCAGACCCTGCAGCCGTGGCCTTTGAAGCAGTGGATTACGCCATCAAGGAACGCTACGACATCATCTTCGTGGACACTGCTGGTCGCCTTCACACCAAGGTGAACCTGATGGAGGAGTTGAAGAAGATCAAGAATGTTCTGGGCAAGAAACACCCCGGCGCTCCTCACCGTTCCATCCTTGTGGTTGACGCCACGACCGGCCAGAACGCACTCTCCCAGACGGACCTTTTCTCCAAAGCCGTTGGCGTGGATGAAATCGTTCTTACCAAGCTGGATGGCACCGCCAAAGGCGGTGTGGTTGTGGCCATTGCCCTGCAATTCGGAGTCCCTATCACCTTTGTAGGACTCGGCGAACGAATGGAAGACCTTCGGCCATTCAATGGTCAAGACTTCGCAACCGCACTTCTTGGAGCATAATCAACACAACAGGCCGCCTTCGGGCGGCCTGTTTATTTCAACTATCCTCCGCCCACCATTAGCCCCCACCTCTCAACACTCCAAAAAGACTATAACTTTTATTTTTTATTGCATAAAATAAATACTTTTACCTTTTTTGGATTCAATGTAGCATCGCCAACCAGCATGACACAACAACTCTCCCACTCTAGGCTCAAGCCTCTCCTTCTGTCCTCTCCCGGAGTTTCGGGTGAATAGATTCTATTCAGCACATCTGCTGATTATCCCTCTGCTTGTTGTGTTCTGGATCGCCTTCCTATCCTTCAATGCCCAGCGCATTGATGATGTCGTGGATGCCTACCGGAACGTTCAACTACAGGTGGTACGCAAGGCCGCACATAGTGGTGAAGAAGTCTTTGCCCAAGGGGCGACTGCTGAAAACATCTCCATGGCAACACTGGAAAAACGCTTCATGGGGCAGGTAATTCAGCCCGTCCAGCTGTTACGCGAATGCAACCTGTTCGTGACCCGGGACCGTCACGTCTTCCATTGCACCCTGCCGGAGTTCTCACCCAGCCTCATTGGACACAGAATACGCGACATGTTCGATGCTCAGATTGAAAAAGGGGCCTCGGACTATGACACCCTGATTGCCGGAGTCGATGCCGGGACAAAGGGAACAACATCCTTTGTCTGGAGCAAGGACCGTGGCACGGAGCACACGGCATGGGCCAGCTTCAGAGTCCTGGGTCAAACCTGGACCATTGGCGCCTCAACACCGGAATCCGCAATTCTCGCTTTCTCGGGAATTCCCAATCAGATACGCCGCGAGACCACTATCCTGGCGGCAATCAGTGCCTTATTCCTGCTCATCATGGCTGTCCTGGCACGGCAGCAAAGACTCTCCGTCCAGCATCAGAAAAAACTTAAAAGCACTGTAGACGCCAGGACCTCGGAACTGACCAAGGCCAATCAACGTTTGCGCTCCAGCGAAGAAAAATACCGATTATTGGTGGAGCACCAAAATGATGTCGTGGTCAAAATCAACAGCCATGGAAGATTGGAATTCGTTAGTCCATCATACTGCGATCTGATCGGCAAGCCCGAGTCCGACATGCTGGGGAGCAGGTTCATCAAAATGGTTCACAAAGAGGATCGCCGCAAAGCGTATATAGCGACCCGCAATCTTGACACGCCCCCCCACTCGTTCCTGGTCGAGGCCCGAATGCATACTCGCGAAGGCGTGCGCTGGCTCTCCTGGACAGGCAAAGGAGTTCCCAGCAAAGACGGCGCACCCTATGCCGAAATTGTTGGCATAGGGCGAGATATCACAGACATGGTTCTTGCCAGAGAACGCATCGCCAACTCCCTGACGGAAAAAGAAGTCCTGTTGCAAGAAGTCCATCACCGGGTGAAAAACAATCTTCAGATCATATGCAGTCTATTGGACATGGCCAGCCGCCGACTGCACTCGCCCCTGGATCAAGAACTGTTTCAGGACGTGCACTCCAAAATTGAAGGAATGTCGCTCATTCACACCCAACTCTATCAGAGTGAGCATTTCGACAGCATCGACATTGGCGAATACACCACCGCGCTGTTTGAACAACTGGCCAAGATGTTCAGCCGGGGCAACGTCGAGCTCGAGTTGGATGCCGACAAGGTCTATCTGCCTATCAATCGTGCCATCCCCTGCGGACTCGTGCTGAATGAAGCCCTGACCAATGTTTTCAAGCACGCCTACGCAACAGGTCTGGGTGGAAAGGTTTCCATCCTTCTGAAAAATTCCAACGGCCAGGTGCGCTTGCGCATAGCAGATGACGGCCCAGGTCTCCCTGAGGACTGGGAGACGCGGGGAGCCAAATCCATGGGCATGAAGCTCATGAGAAATATCGTGGAATTTCAGCTTGGTGGCAGCCTGATGGTCAACACCGGCCCCAATAGTGCCTTTGACATCAACTTCCCTGCCGATCAGAACTGATCTGGAGCAATAATGAGTGGAGAACGCATCCTTGTCGCTGACGACGAGGCCATCATCCTGACCCAACTTGAAGAATCCCTGAACGAGATGGGATATCACGTGGTCGGCAAAGCAAATTCGGGTGCTACAGCCATTAGCGCTGCCAGGGAGCACCAACCCGACATCGTGCTCATGGACATCGTCATGCCCGGCGAAATTGACGGCATCGCTGCCTGCGAAGCCATTCAGGGAAACATGAATATCCCTGTGGTCCTGTTGACCGCCCATAGTGGTGACGACATCCTGAAACGGGTCAAATCCGTGCGACCATCAGGGTACCTGATGAAACCCCACCGGCCCAACCAGATACGAGCCTGTATCGAGACAACCCTCTGCCGGTCCAGTCGGGATCGACACCGCAGCAATCTGCTTTCCGGCGCCCGACACAGAAATGAAGACGGAAAGCGCCAGATCAACGCCACGAACAGGTTGGTTTCCGAAGATCTCTCCATGATTCTGGCATTGATGCAACTACAGACAAGGCATTCCAGCCTGACCACTCTTGACGTGGCCATGGACAGTGTCTCCAAGCGAGTACTCTCAATCATGTCACTGCAAGAGAGCCTGTATTCGGGACATCCCGACAAACCTCTGCATGCCCCGAGCTTTTTCCGTGAGGCCATGGAATCCGTACGCGCTTCGCATTTCATCCCCGAAAGCGTCCGCGTGACCCTTCGCGGAGACGACTTGGCCCTGCCCACTCAGTATATGCAAAGTCTGGGACTCATCGTCATCGAACTGGTGGTCAACTCAGCACGCCACGCCTTTAACGGTCAGGGCGGCAATGTCCTGGTCAGCATCTCCGGGCAGGGTGGAGCCTCCGTAAGGGTTGTGGTTTCCGACGATGGCAAAGGATTCCCCGAGCAGCCCGTGTATCGCAATGCCGAAACCATCGGGCTGGATGTGGTGCACCGCCTGGTCCAACGTCTGGGCGGAGTCATCACTCAGCACCCCGCGCAGGGCACGGCCTACACCCTTACCTTTCCCATGCCCAAGCTGCAGGAGACAGGCTGCAACTAAATACCCCCTCAAGGTTCACTTTCGCGAACAACTATGTGATTATTCGGACAAAACAATTTGATCCGGAGTAAGTTGGTGGACGATTCCTATCGCAATCTGGTCATTTTCCATATTCTTGACGGCCTGCGCTTCGGGCTCTCGCACTATTCCCAGCCCAGTCGTGCCGCTCTGATTTATGCAGTCAACCCCGAAGACCCCTTACGGGTCTATGACCCCCAGAACATGCTACTCGGGCATGAACCCGTATTGAAGAGCAGGTTTCTGGATTCCGACAACTGGTCAACCTCCGCGCAGGACATTCCTTACGTCCCCCCCTTTGAGCAGGTCCGCACCCAATGCCTGGATCTCTCCGGGCTAATTTGCCACGCCAGTCGCTCCCGCAGTGTTTTTTATCAATCATGGTTCACCGAGCACCACCCGTCCATGTGCTCCACCGGGCCCACGGAGCACTGGCTTGAACACGCAGCCTGGCTCATGTCTCAATGCATGTCCGCCGAAAACGTTCCCATTGTGGAAACCGCAGGAAACAGCCTCCAGAATTTCACCCTGCACGCCATCCGCAATTACATTGTGGATCAGCGTAACGCTGAAATCGGCATGGATACTCGGCTTCGAGTCTATCCTATCCTGGATGCCGTGCTTGGTATCTCCAAGACCCCGGAAGAAGGTGTCTGGCCCAGGGGCAGATTGGCTTTTGTCGAGCCCAGCCAGATGAACAAGATTCGTTTCCTGGCTCGTTTCCCGGAGCATGAGCGCCCTCGCCTGGAGCATTTCAAGCATGTTCGCAAACTGCTGCAAGCCGCAGAACAGACAGGGCGTTCCCTGGTTTCAGACGGCCAGGCCATCGTTGGCATCGCCATCGGACGCATGCCTGGCGCCCGCATCGTAGCCGAGTTCAACGGTTCATCAGGTTTCCTGAGACTGGGCAATAAAACCGTCTGCAGTTTCCTGGAAGGCGCCTTCAAGTCTACCAATCGTCAAGCCAACCTGGTCAACTTCGAAGAACACCTCCTCGAAACGGACATGGATTTCACCGAACGCAACAGCCTGTTCCGTATTGTCAGTTCCATCGTCCACAATTCCCAGGAACGCAAACACGGCAGCACTCTGGTGGTCGATTTCCGCCCCTCACCCGTACCCATCGCCGGCCAGCATATGGAAGAACCACTGGACCTGGAGCAACCACATCTGCTCTCTTTGGCCCAGGCATTGTCCAAGGTCGACGGAGCCCTGCATATCGGGCGCGACCGGAAACTGCATGGATTCGCGTGCCTGCTCGATGGTCAGGCCGTGGGGGGAGAGGATCGCGCCAGAGGCGCACGCTACAATTCCGCCCTACGCTTTACCGCTGGACGGGAAGATATCGTGGTCATTGTCGTTTCATCCGACAGACCGGTCTCCATCATCCAGAACGGTGTCGAAATTTCGGCCACATGCATGTTGCCACCCAAGTACGCCTGCGTGGACACCCCGCCCCTGCTCAAGGATTGGCTGCAAAGCTGAACCCCGTTGCCATCATCCACATAAAAGGCCCCGCCATTTGGCGGGGCCTCGTTGTGTTCACTTCCGGCTGAATCAATTATCCATAGTCTGACGATATTGGATCAAATCATTCACCGTACACACGGGATAATCATTCCGCTCACCATACGCCACGATATCCGGAAGGCGGGCCATGGTGCCATCCGGATTGGTCAATTCGCAAAGCACGCCACAGGCTGAATAGCCCGCCAAACGACACAGGTCCACCGTGGCCTCGGTATGCCCATCCCGCTCGAGGACCCCCCCGGGGCGAGCCCGCAAGGGAAACACGTGCCCGGGACAGGCCAGATCCTGAGGACCGGAACCTTCGGCAATGGCAGCGCGAACTGTGGCCACCCGATCTGCCGCCGAGACACCGGTCGTCACACCTTTGGCCGCTTCAATGGACACGGTGAAAGCCGTCCCATAGCTGCTCGTATTGTCTTCGACCATCATCGGCAGTCCCAAATCACGAATCTTGTCTTCGGTCAGACACAAACAGACAATACCACTGCAATCACGGATCAACGCAGCCATCTGGGAATCGGTCAAGGTTTCAGCCGCAAAGATCAAGTCACCTTCATTTTCGCGACTTTCATCATCTGCAACAAGGACTCCCCGGCCGCCGCGCAGGGCGTCCAGGGCTTTTTCAACCCGCTCACGCGGGTCACCAAAACGGTTCAACAGGGACTGATTCATGGAGAATCTCCTTGGTTTGGAGGTCATGAATCAGGGCGTAGGAACAGACCTCCGCGCACACCTAAGGCAAAGCGCCGCAATACGGCGCGAGGCGGGGCCCGCTCGTTCCTCTTCCATCCGGACTGTAACCGTCGGCTCCGGCATCTCACCGGATCTGCTGACCTCTCTTCCCGATGAAGAGAGCGCTCGCGGGCTCCCCGGCCATAAAGCCGGGATACCGCCGGTGGGGACTTCCACCCCGCCCTGAGGATCAAGCACGTGTAATTTTTAAGAATGACTCAGGCACAAGTCAATATATCAGACATAAAAAAAGCCCGAAGAATCGGGTGTCTTGAAGTATGAATCCCTCCCTGCGCAAAGCCGGGAAATCTGAAACAGGCAACACTCCCAAACAGACAGCGTTCTTTATTCACGAGTCGCTCAAAAACGGTTGGGATACGAAGCGCAAGAGCCGTTCAAGGTGGTTATGTATCTACTTTACACAAGAGTTTGATCGGATCGATGCAACAAGGCAGACAGCCGTTTTCCAACGGCTTGCTAGACGGCGGCGTCCAACAGCAGGTTATCCCGGTGAATCGCTTCCGGGTAGGGGCACGATCCTAGAATAGAGGCTATATCGGCACTTTTCCGGCCCATGATCTGTACGATATCTGCGGCCGCATAGTTAACCAGCCCCACTCCCAGAGTATCGCCTCCCGGATCGGTGATGCGCACGAGCGCACCCTCTCCAAAATCACCATCCACAGCGGTGATGCCAGCAGGCAAAAGGCTTTTCCCCCGGTTAACCAACGCAGCGCTGGCCCCCGGATCCACGGTCAGAACACCCTCAGGCTGGTTATTGTAGGCCAGCCAGAATTTACGGCTGGAAATGGACTTGCCATCGGGCACAATCCAGGTGCCCAATTCTTCACCCTCAAACACCCGCTTCAGTCCATAGAATTCATGCCCTGACAAAATCAGTGTCGGCACACCCAACTGAGCGGTCCGACGCGCGGCAAGAAGCTTGGAATACATACCGCCTGTGCCGTCCGTGGTCTTGCCATCACACGAGGAATCCAGGTCCATGGCGCAGATATTCTCAATACACGGAAGGCATTTGGCATCGGGATTATTGTCGGGATTGGAGTCGAAGACCCCTTTGGCCGAGGTCAGGTTAACATACAGATCGGCGTCCACAAGGTTCACCACAAGGCTCGCCAGGGAATCGTTGTCACCGAACTTGAGTTCCTGAACAGAGACGGTGTCGTTTTCATTGACCACGGGGATGACCCGCCAATCGAGCAGAGTCCGAAATGTATTCAACACATTCAGAAACCGCTTGCGGCTTTTCAGATCATCTCGGGTCAGGAGAATTTGGGCGGAAGTTTTACCGTAGCGTTCAAAGGCTTCATCATACGCATGCATCAGGCGACTCTGGCCGATAGCTGAAGCAGCCTGCCGGGCGGGCATGCCGTCAATATCAACCTTCACTCGCCGCCGACCGGCAGCAACGGCCCCCGATGAAACAAGAACCACATCAAGGCCCTGGTCATGCAAATCGGCCAGTTGGTCCGCAAGACGACTGACGATGCGAAGGTCAAGGCCTTCGGGCCCCGTCAACACGGCGCTGCCGACTTTGATCACCACCCGTCTGGCCGCTTTCATGACCGCGGTGCGCTGCTTTCTCCAGCCCATGCCTGCTCCCGTTCGCCTCGGATAATCAGTCTTCTTCGGCCTGATCCTGGGCAATACCCTTGCGATACAGCTTCCACATCAGTTTGACCAACCGGTCAACACCGTCACCACGCAAGGCAGATATGAAATACACTCGACGACCATCAGCCTTGGCCCTGGCCTTCAGGGCTTCCAACTGCTCGTCAGTCAATACATCAATCTTATTGACCACTTCAAGCTGTGGTTTATCCGCCAACTCGGGGCTGTACTTCACCAGCTCCTCGTTGAGCAGATCATATCCGGCCCAGGGATCGTCCATGTCCATCTCATCGGCTGCGAGGATATGAACCAGGAAGCGGTTGCGCTCCACATGTTTCAGGAAACGGAATCCCAACCCCAGTCCTTCGTGGGCGCCCTCAATAAGACCGGGCAGATCAGCCACCACGAAATGTTCACCCAGCTCGGAAATGAGAACACCGAGATTGGGGGTCAACGTGGTAAAATGATAAGCCGCAATCTTGGGCCTGGCTTCGGAAATGCGGGAAACAAAGGTGGACTTGCCCGCACTGGGAAGACCCAAAAGACCGGCATCTGCCAGAATCTTGAGTTCCAGACGAATGCGCTTCTCTTCACCGGGTTCGCCTGGCTGGGCAAAACGGGGAGTGCGCATGGTGGCGGACTTGAAATGCTCGTTCCCCTTGCCGCCGCGTCCGCCTTCGCAGATGACCACGGTCTGACCTGACTCGGTCAGGTCGGCAATCAGGGTTTCGTTCTCGTCCTCGTCCACTTCGTACAGAAGTGTCCCGGTGGGGACGTCAATAATAAGATCTTCGCCATTCTTGCCGTAACGCTGCCTACCCATACCGGGCTGACCATTCTTGGCTTCGTACAGACGTTTCAGACGAAAATCGTAAAGAGTCAGGAGCGTATCTGAGGCGCGAAAAATGAGATCGGCGCCGTCGCCGCCGTCGCCGCCATCCGGCCCGCCCCGAGGCACATGGGCTTCACGCCGGAACGACACACAGCCGTGTCCGCCTTTGCCCGACCGTACAGTGATGGTCGCTTCGTCCACAAAACGCATTTAAACTCCACAGCCGTGCAAAGCACGGCATAAAAAAAGGGGCGGACAGCGCAATGCGCGGTCCGCCCCGGCTGGTTTGCTGTAGTCAGTAGTGGTTAGGCCTCAGCCGGAACCACATGCACTCGAGTCTTGATCTTCTTCTTGCGCGAGTACTTCTCGAACTTCACTTCACCGTCCACCAGAGCGAACAGGGTGTAGTCTCTGCCAATGCCCACGCCGTTACCGGGGTGAACCTTGGTGCCGAGCTGACGAACAAGGATGTTGCCTGCGACCACCTGCTGGCCACCGAAGCGTTTTACGCCTCGACGTTGACCCGCACTGTCGCGACCGTTTTTGGAGCTTCCGCCCGCTTTCTTATGAGCCATATCTGCCTCCTTACAGGCGAATTACGCCTGAATGGCCTTGATCTTGATGGCGGTGTAGTCCTGCCGATGGCCCTGCTTCTTCATGGAATCTTTGCGGCGACGCTTGTGGAACACGATAATTTTCTTATCGCGGCCATGCTCAACCACTTCACAAGAAACCTGGGCTTTCTCGACATAGGGAGCACCGACGGTCACGCCAGCGCCTTCACCAACCAAAAGAACCTTATCCAGAACAAGCTCAGAACCGGCTTCGGCCTGGAGCTTCTGAACCTTAATGGTGCGGCCTTCCTCAACACGGAACTGCTTGCCGCCAGTTTCTACGATAGCATACATTTAAATAATACCTCCAAAGAAAGAGAAGGGGTGAATACTCGATTCTCGCCGGAGAAGTCAACCCCTAGCGGCCCACTTTCTGTTATTGCCCTAATATGCTCCAAGCCAATCAGCCGACCTGAACCCGATTACGGCCCGCGGCTTTGGCCTCAAACAGAGCACTGTCCGCAGCCTGTATCAAACGATCGATCATGACATCACCCCACACAGGGTCAAGCTGCGCCGCCCCAATGGATAATGTAACAGCCAATTCCTTATTTAGCGAATTCTCGATCTCGAGGCGTCCCTGCTCGATAGCAACGCGCACACGTTCTGCCACAACCATGGCGTCGCCTACATCCATCCCGCTGAGGAGCACCGCAAACTCCTCTCCGCCATAGCGGGCACAAAGGAAGTCTTCAGCTGCAGAATCCTGCACCACCGAGCGGAGTATCTCGGCAACCATCTGCAAAGCAAGGTCACCCACGGCATGTCCGAACCGATCATTAACCGTCTTAAAATTGTCAATGTCGCACATCAACAGGGACAACGCTGTCCCCTGAGTCGAAGCTTGCGCCGTAGTCTGCAACAGCCCTTCGTCCAGGCGCCGGCGGTTGGCCAATCCGGTCAACACATCAGTCCGCGCGACTTCTTCAAGATTTCTGACGTCGTCGTCCATGACCTTGACCAACTTCCGAAACGATTTGCGCAACCTGCGGACCATGGTTGCAGGAGCAGCTCCACTCTCCACGACATCCACGGTATTCTTGCCCAGATCCTTCACTTCCCCACAACGCTTGGTCAGAATCGTCTCGAACTCACGCATCAGCGCCTTGGATTCGGCGGCGGCGGCCTCCAGCTTCTGGCGATAAGGGGCCGTGACCACTCGTTCCTGCAAGCGAATAATGGTCTGAAATTTTGAATCGCTGAAGTCTCCGTCCTGCAAGGTGGTCAGCAGCAGCTTCTGTAGACTGGCCCGCTGCGACAATCCCAGGGCCTCATTGTATTCCAGGCTGCGCATATACAGGATAAGCGACAGCCACTTGGGGTCATCAGGCAGATGAGCCTCAGAGAGCAGCTTGCACAGCTGACGCTGCCCGGGCAGGACGCATAACCCTGTCGCTTTCTTTCTCGCCGTCATGTCACCCCGTCAATCCTTGCTATACTCCCATCTCAAAAACGCAGAAATCCTTGCAACCCTCTTTCGTACCTTTGGTGTCAGGATTCCCGGGCAAAAGCAATGACAAGTCAACCGCCTGAAGTCGTCCTGGCGATAACAAGCACCGAGACGTCCGCCGCACCCGACCGTTGCAGGGTTCGGGCGCATTCCCGCATAGTCCCGCCAGTTGTCATGATATCGTCCACCAACAGAATTCGCCGCCCCTGAATTGCCACCTCATCAGCCCAAAATGCGTTATGCACATTCTGTCTCCGCTCCCGGGCCGGCAACCCGGCTTGCGGTGGGGTATGGCGACGACGCGCGAGGACCCCTGGCTTCAGGGGAATCAACATCTCATGAGCCAACAGGCGCCCCATTTCCAGGCTCTGATTAAAGCCACGCGCCACCAGCCGCCTAGCATGCAGCGGGACCGGAACGACCGCGTCAGGTTGTTCCTGAAAACCACCATGAAGATGATACGCTTCGACAGACAGAGCCTGCAGGAGACGGCCAAGCCCCAGACGATTATTGAACTTGAATCCCGTCAGCAATTCGCGGAGCAGTCCCTCATAAGGTCCATAAAAAGCCAGATTCGACCAAGGAGGAGGGTCTCGTCGACACTGTCCGCAAACCAGCGGAGCAGCGGTCGCATCCACAACCATTTCACCACAGAGGGGACAGTATCCCCCCTGACGGGGTAACAATCGGGAGTGGCAATCAGGACACAGGCAAATCCGGAGATGAGCATCCGCCTGCCAGGCCACGGCAGCGCCACAGGCCTGACAGCGGGAACCCAGAAGCGAAAGCACTGCGCCCCGCACCCCGGACATGGGAATCATTCCCCGGCTGACATCGCCAGTTTCGCAGCTTCACCACCCAACTGGGTCAAGGCACTGCATGCACCGGGATGCACGGCCAGATCGCCCGCACCTTCCAGCCCACGCAGAGTCAGGGGCGTCTGCATCTCGAAATTAAAGATCTTGAGGAAATACTTGAGTGTCAGCAAGCTGCCCTCAAAGGTCTTCTCGCCCTGCTTGCGCCCTGCCACCAGACACACCCAGGCCGGTCGCACAGGCAGGGAAGTCAACACGGAGTCTCCTTCGCGGCGGCGCAACCAATAGCTTTGCCCCCGGTCTATCCAGGCCTTGAACGAAGCAGGCAGGTGATAGAAAAAGATGGGGGCCGACAGGAACAACGACGGTGCAGTCATCAACTGCTGGAACAACGCCCCGCTCTGGTCACGCTCGCTCAGGTAGCACTGCCTGGACGGATCATGCTGGCAACGATAACAGGCCGTGCAAGGGTGCACCTCAAAACGCCTGAGATGCTGCACCCGGACCTCGGCTCCCACCATCTCCTCCGCACCCCTGGCAAATAGTGCCGCAGCACGGTCACTGTTGCCACCGGGTCTGGGGCTGGCGGAAATCACTGCGGGCATGGGGCTATTCATCATGTCTTCTCCCGTTTGAACACAACGCGTGCGTGTTCACCTTCCAGAACGGACTCCAACGTCCACGGAGGATTGATCAGGCATTGTTCCTCCAGAGCAGGAACCGATCCCTGTTGAACCAGAACCACGATTTCCGCAGCCCGCGAGAGCCGGAGGTACCAACCTACCTCCATGCCCACGCCTCAACATTTGGTTCGCAAATCCAATTCAATCCGCTTCTCGGGCACTGGTCCTACTCCTGAAAAAATGGATTGTGCAGGTGCTCGTCACCCACTGTCGTCTCCGGGCCATGGCCGGAATAGACAACCGTTTCCGGCGGCAGCGTAAAGATCCTCTCCCGCACACTATCCATCAATGTGGGAGTACTGCCTCCGGGAAAATCCGTGCGCCCGATGGAACGCTTGAACAGCAGATCGCCTACGAACACCGCACCCTGATCCTTGAAATACAGCGACACGCTTCCGGGAGTATGTCCGGGGGTCGGCAGGACTTCCACGGGCTGGTCCAACAGCTTTAGCACCCCAGGATTCAGCGGTTCGTACTCGAAGTTGTCCACCATGGGCAGGCCCATCAGACCACCACCACCGACCTCAGTTCCCATTAGGAATTCATCCTCGGGATTGGCCAACACGGGCGCACCCGTGGCCTTGGTCAAGGCTGCCGCGCCATAGATATGGTCGCAGTGCAGATGGGTAATGATAATATGCTTCAAGGTCAGTCCGGCCTTGCGAAGATCTTCAAGCACCGGGGCCGGATCGCCACCGGGGTCAATAAACAGCGCCTGCGTCCCATTGGAGACAAGAAATCCGTTGGTCATCAACGGACCCAGCGCATAACTGCGAATATTCATTAAAAATCCTCCAACATGAGTTCTGACAAGGGCTTGCGCGAAGAAGCACCAGGATGCGCCGGATGCCCCACGGCAATGATCGCCATGCATTCATAGGCTGCGGGGTCCAGGCTCAGGACATCCAGTACCTGAGGGGCCTGATTGACAATTTCTCCCAGCCAGACCGACCCCAGACCAAGGGCATGCGCAGCCAGCATCATATTCTGGATACAGGCCCCGGCCGTCTGGTGGTCCTTGAGTTCGCTGTACATGGCTTCCTTGTCCAGGAAAACACCAATGAGGGCTCCGGCAGCGCGAACAATGGTTCCGTATTTGGTACACCCGGCAAGGGACTCCACACGTTCATCTCCCCGGCTGATGACCATGAATCGCCAAGGCTGATTATTGAGTCCGCTGGGAGCCCAACGGCCCGCTTCAAGGATCGAAAGAATATCCTCTCGCACAATCGGTTCATCGGTATATTTCCGGACGCTGCGGCGCTCGAAAAGACAACGCAGTATCGGATGATCATTCTGTGACATAATCCCTCCGTATTCGGTGGGCCACTGTATCGCAATCCCCCCATATGTCCAACCATCCAGCCCAGAGGCCCAACCAATCAAATCATACATATCGTCTTCAAATTACAGCTCCCAAAGCATCTTTTCCTAATAATATTGTCGTCATCTCTGAATTACGCTAGCATCAATAGGCCCTTTCTATCCGGAAGAAAGCGAGGAATCATGGATCCCATTGGAACCATCATTGCGGCTACGGGACAAATCACAGCCCAATCTGCAGAGGGAGCGCGACCTCTCGAGCCGGGCAATCCCATCTATGCGGGTGAAGTTCTCACCACTGGCCCGGACAGCAGCGTCGAGGTCAAATTCCTGGATGACTCTGTTCTTTCTCAAGGGCCAAATTCCAGCCTGACCGTCGATCAGTACATCTTCGACCCCATCGAGCCCTCCGCCTCATCCATGCTGACGGCCCTCTCCAAAGGGACCTTTCGCCTGGTCACGGGAAAAATCGCGGACAATAACCCCGACGGAATTTCTCTGGAAACGCCTCTGGCATCCATCGGTATTCGTGGCACCGGAGTCGATTTACATATCACCGAGGCTGGCGAAAAATATGGCGTTTTCCAATACGACAGTCTCGATCTCGTTGTTTCAACAGACCAAGGCACCCGATTCATCACCCAGGCCGGCTTGCTGGTGGATGTGGCCCCCAGCGGCGCCCTTGGTGCGCCCCGTCCGTATACGCCTCAGGAAATCCAGATGTTCCAGACTGCCGCCCCCATTGGTTCCATTCCCGGGCTTGATGAGATCTCTCCCCGAGGTGAGGAGGGTGACCAGGGCCAGGGTAAAGGCGAGGGCGAGGGCGAAGGCGAGGGCGAAGAGTTGGAAGAAGAGCTCGAGGAAGTCACCGAAGAATTGGAGGAAGTGACCGAGGAGGTCGTTGAAGAACTGGAAGAAGTCGCCGAGGAAATGGATGAACTGGCCGAAGACATTCTGGAAGAGGTCAATGAACTGGGAGCCGAGGTCGCAGACGAAATCGATGAAGCCATCGAGGGAGTCGTTGAGGCTGCGGGCGACACGACCGAAGGCGAGTTTGATGAACTGGCAGACACAGTCATGGATTTGGCTGAAGGCTTTGGTGAAGTTCTAGATGCCTTCAGCGGGAGCGACCCTTTCGGTGCCACAGATGCCTTTGGTGACCTTCTGGCAGGTGGAGCAGGCCTGGACACCATTATCGAACCCGTCGCGGAACCCGCAACAGAAGTCGTCGAGCCCGTTGTCGAAGACACAGGAGACGATGACGATGATACTCTGCCAGCCTCGGGCGACACCGTCACCGTTGATGGCGAATCCTTCATCCTGCAGCTGGGTACCGACAACAACGACACAATCACCGGATCAAGTAGCAACGACATGATGTATGGCCGAAACGGCTCGGACTCCATGCTCGGGGGCGCTGGTGACGACTTCTTTATCGGAGATTATCACCAGCATGCCGAAGATGCCCCGACCGATGTCCCCAATATCACGCCCGACTCCGGGAGTGCTGGTGACGACACCATGATCGGTGGTGCAGGCTATGACCAATTCCTGTCCGGAGACGGGGCAGACAAGTTCGTCGGCTACAATGAATCCACCGATGTAGACCTGACCATTGTCCATACAGGCTCGGATAACGATCCCATTGAAGCCGTCATCTTCAACCGCAAGCTGGACGGCTGGGACAACACCGGAACTCTCGGGCACAACGGGGTGAAAGTCATCCTGGGCGAAGAGCTTGCCACGGGCACGGCCGTTGATGAATGGGGAAACAACGACACCATCATTGGCATCGACAATATTGATGGCTCCCTGCAGGACGACTCCATCACCGGCAACTCCGACGACAACGACTTCTGGGGAGACGATGGCAACGACACTCTTTATGGACTGAGCGGTGAAGATCACCTTGGCGGAGGCGATGGTGATGACTCCATCGAAGGTGGAGCCGACAACGATTATCTCGGTGGGGACGAGGGCGAGACCACTGGCGTTGGAAACGACACTCTCAGAGGCGGCGCGGGAGACGACAACATCAGTGGAGACGGAGGCAACGACTGGATCGAGGGTGGAACAGGCAGTGATCACATGACAGGTGATGCAGGCACAGACACCCTGTCATACGAATTCGCCACAGCCGCCATCAGAATCGACCTTTCCGGCTCGGGCGATATAGGGGAAGCGGCCGGGGACACATTCAACGACTTCGAAGTCTACGATGGATCTGACTATAACGACACCATGATTGGCTCCGCCGCCAATGCCGTTCTTGACGGGCGCCTCGGCAACGACTCCCTGCAAGGTGGCAGCGGAGCGGAACTTCTGGATGGCGCAGATGGCATCGATATTCTGGATGCCGGGGTCGACAGTGCCGCGGACTACTTCTATTGGGATGATCCCAGCCATGGCAACATTGCAGAATCCATACTCAACTTTGACAGCGGCGAAGACAAACTGACCTTTAACGCAACCGCCTTCGGCATGTCCACGGGCACCCTCGACGGGACAACGTTCAGTGCCCAAGCCTTTGGGGGCGCCTACGGCGGCTCTGCTGCCATGGGGAGCGGAGGTCCCTATTTTGCCTACGATACGGACATCAATGTCCTGTATTACGATGCCAACGGTGACACCGCCGGCGGAGCCCAGGCCATTGCTGTCTTCACAAGCGTGGACGATCCCCTTGCCACGGATATGGAAATCGTTTCCAGCCGGGCGGATGTGGAAATCATCGTCTTGTAACCCTGCTCCATCATGGATACATACGAAAGGCCCCAGCTCTTGCCGGGGCCTTTCGTTTCATTTGCTTGAACAGCTGCCCCGGTTCGGGGTATACGCCCGGACATGAAAGCCCATAAAAGCCTGCTCCCGGATGATGGCCCACAGCTGACTCGTAGCGACCTCATCACCTACGAACACCTGCTGCGTGATGAGATCTCCTCATTCCTGCCCTTCACATCCTACAGCCTCTTTTTCCCACGTTCACTGGATAGTGGCGCCCTGTCCGAATTGGTAGAAGGCCGTGCCGTCTTCCTGCCCGAGGAGAAAAAGGCTCTGCTGCCCTTAGCCCTGAATGGGGAACTCATGGGTGTCTTCGTCGCCAAGGGAGTCAAGTTGCAAGCCCCCAAGGCCATGCCGCCACTCCTTGCTTCCATGGCCCGCATGTGCTTGGAAAAACTCCAGCTCTACAAAATTTCAGTAACAGACTCCGGTACCGGCCTGGGTACCCGTGAATTGCTGTCCCGCGCGGCCGCCGACGAAATCGAACGCGTGCAAGGCTGCCTGCGTCCGGATGCCGATGGCTGCCGTGCCGGCGACTCCGGATTTGCGGCCAGCTTTGGGCTGATTCTGGCCCGGCTGCACGATCTGGAGCGCAATGCCGAGACCTATGGTCCTGCCTTTGCGACCCGTGCTCTGAACAAGGCTGCCGCCATTGTGAACGACATCGCTCCACAAGGGGCTCTCACTGCCCGCGCCGGAGATGATTCCCTTGTCATCCTGCTGCCTGCCGTCACACCTCCGGCCTGCCGGAAACTGGCGGGAACCCTTGCGGCGGAGCTCTCAGCCCTGCAGGTCAAGGACCCGGTGCTGGAGTGCTACCTGCATCCAGGAACGTCCGTAGGCTGCGCCAGCTACCCCCACGATGTAAACGGCCATGTCCTGCGCCAGAAACCGACAGACCAGGCGGCCCTGCTTGTGCGCAAGGCCATGCGCGCCGCCAGAGCGGCAGCCCAGAACGGAACAGGCCGGGCCTTTGCGTACAGCCAGATTGTCACCGAAGGCGGTCACGTGCAGGAGGTACTGCCGCTCGGGCGTCTCACCGTCGATCTGGGAGCCAGCGTAGGCGCTCGCGAAGGCCAGCGTTTTCTCGTCTGGGGAGGCACCAACGATCCCAAGGGAGCTCCGACTTGCAAAGGTGAAATCGCTTTGATGGAGGTGCGGAGAGGACACTCCCTGGCAGAAGTCATGCATCAGGCGGATGTGTCCCTGAACGTGGAACCCGGGGACCGCTTGGCCTTGATTCAGGAAACCGATCCCGCCGAAAATGGTGGCAAAGCCGATGCAGACATGCTGACAGGCCTGCCCACCTACCGCGATTTCCTCAAGCAGCTGGTGACAGAACGCGACAAGCACGAGACCTTCTCGCTGGTGCTGTTGCGCCTGCCTGACATGGATCGTCCCTCGGACAGCCTGACGGAGACCCGTTTACGCGACCTGGCTTCAGCCTGCACCAAGATCTTCGGAGAATCGGCACTTGGCGGACGCACCAGCCTCAGCGGGCTGGCCTGGCTGCTGCCAGAGACCAGCGGTCCCAAGGCCAAAAAACTGTGCGAAAAACTCCTGGAATCCTTACCGCCGGACTTCCCCAGGCCCGCGGCAGGCATCACCAAGCACCCGTTCCTGTCCTATTCCAAGGCCGATGCCTTGGACAACGCCCACAAGGCTCTGGAATATGCGATCCTGCTGCCCGAGCCACATATCGGACTGGTCGACTCCCTTGCCCTGAACATCCATGCGGACAAGCTCTTTGCCCAGGGCAGCCTCTATGACGCCATCGAAGAATACAAACTGGCCCTCACTGCGGACCGCTCCAATATCATGGCCCGCAACTCGCTCGGCGTCTGCCATGCGCGCATGGGAGATTTGAGCGCTGCCAAGCGCCAATTCAACACAGTGCTCGGCAAGAATCCGAAGGATGTGTTCGCGCTATACAACTTCGGGTACATCTGCCAACGCATGAATCAGATCAAGGAAGCCCGCGAAGCCTACAAGAAATGTCTGATTCTGGACCCCGAGCATCTCTTCAGCCAGATTCGACTGGGCCAGCTCTCTCAGAAAAACAGGCGCTTTGCGGATGCCCGACGCTACTTTGAAAAAGCCTCTGCCCTGCCCGGCGGCAAGGGCCTGACCCGGCGTTATCTGGCGCAGTTGGCTCTGGCCAAAGGTGATGTGGAAGAAGCCCGCGAGCACCTGCATCAGGCACTGATCCACGACCCCAAGGACGCACCTTCCCTGGCACTCATGGCACGCATCTATCTGGACAATGGCGAGGACCCGGAAGTGGCCGAAGCCCTGGCCCGTCAGGCTTCGGCTCTGGCTCCCGGCCATGCTCCGTTCTGGAAGGAGCTGGCACGAGCACTCTCGGCCCAGGGCAAACAACAGGAAGCCGCCGAGGTCGTGGACCGCCTTGAAGGAATGTGATTTCAATCCACACCCACGGAGAAAGCCCCGGAACCAGGTTGTGGTTCCGGGGCTTTTCTCATGCAACAGATCAGAAGTCGGGCCGCAATCAACCCCTCCCGTTTCACATCCTATTTGAGACTCTCCAGCAACAATGCATTCTCGCCCTCGGCACCACCGGCGGGCTTCTGGATAACTCTGGTTCCGGGGGGAACATCCTTCAGCAGCCAGACGTTACCGCCAATCACCGAACCGGCACCAATGGTCACACGCCCCAGGATCGTGGCCCCGGAGTAAATGATAGCGCCGTCCTCCACGATGGGATGGCGGGGGATGCCCTTGATGAGCTTGCCGGAATCGTCCTTAGGGAAGCTCTTGGCTCCCAGAGTCACGCCCTGATAGAGGCGCACATTGCGACCGATGATGCAGGTCTCGCCAATGACCACGCCAGTGCCATGATCAATGAAGAACCGTTCACCAATCTCCGCACCGGGATGGATGTCGATGCCGGTCTTGGAATGAGCCATCTCGGTGATGATGCGCGGAATCAGATCCACACCCAGATGATACAGTTCATGGGCCAGGCGATAGTTGGTCACCGCATGAATGCTCGGATAACAAAAGATGGCCTCCCCCGGACTCTTGGCCGCAGGATCGCCCTCGTAAGCAGCCATGACATCCGTGGTCAGCAAACGACGAACCTCGGGCAACCGGGCGATGAACTTGCGGGACAGACTGCGGGAGAGCTCCTCGCAATCCAGGCAATCCGCCTCGCCTTCGCTCTCCAGTGAACAGGAAAAACAATGTCCCCGGCGAATCTGTTCGCGCAACAGACGATCAACCTTGTCCAGGTTCGCACCCAGGTGCGAACGCATATTCTCGGCATCCACATCGGAGTAGCCGTAATACCCCGGAAACAACACGGCCCGCAGCCGCTCCACGATCTCGCCCAGCACCTCGGTGGAGGGCATGGGCACATGCCGCGTCTGGCTGTGGTGCACGACCTCATAATTCCTGGGATCGCACAATTCGTCGATGACTTCGTCCAGTTTCTTCATGCTCTTCTCTAGCTGGTTATTTGATTCTTCATCGCAGACCATTCAGAAATAGTCAGATGCGAGGCGCAAGGAAAATACAAAATCGTAGGCCTGTCTCCCGTTAGGCGAGTCTTCGAGTCTTACGAGAACAGAGAGCAGCGCTGTATCTGAGCATACGTGAGATTTTGCATTTCCCACAGCAACGAAGCAGATGGCTATTTATCAATGGTCTGTTCACTGGTCGTCAGTGTCCACCAGCCCAGTAAACAGAGGGGTAGACAAATAGCGTTCGCCAGTGTCGGGGATAATACACACAATGAGCTTGCCTGCGTTCTCTTCACGCTTGGCAACTTCCACCGCCGCATGGGCTGCAGCCCCGGACGAGATACCACAGAGGATGCCTTCCTCCCGCATCAACCGTCGGGCCATGGACACAGCGTCTTCAGTAGAGACCTGAACAATTTCATCGAACAGCGTCACATCGGCATTGCCGGGTACAAACCCAGCACCAATGCCCTGAATACCATGTGGTCCCGGTGAACCACCGGAAAGCACCGGCGAATCGACGGGTTCCACCGCGATGGCCTTGAGGCCGGGCTTCTTGTCCTTCAGGGTCCTGGCTGCACCACTCAGGGTGCCTCCCGTCCCGACACCGGCCACGAGGATATCAATATCACCATCGGTGTCATCCCAAATCTCATGGGCCGTAGAACAGGAATGAATGGCCGGGTTGGCCGGGTTGTCGAACTGCCGGGGCAAAAATGCACCGGTCTCATCGGCAATGGCCTCGGCCCTGGCAATGGCACCCTTCATGCCTTCGGCTGCGGGGGTCAATACCAATTTCGCCCCGAATCCCTTGAGCAGCATCCGCCGCTCCAGACTCATGCTCTCGGGCATGGTCAGGGTCAGGCTGTACCCACGGACCGCACACATGAAGGCCAGACCGATCCCCGTATTGCCGCTGGTGGGTTCCACCAGTTCGGCTCCGGGGGCGAGCAGCCCGTCCTGCTCGGCCTGAACGATCATGTTCATTCCGATGCGATCCTTGACGGAGCTGCACGGATTAAAAAACTCCAGCTTCGCTGCCACGCTGGCCTTGCAGCCTTCGGTGACGCGATTCAGACGCACCAAGGGGGTACGCCCTACAAGCTCGGACATATCATGGGCAATATTCATCATGGGCCTCCAATGAGCACCCAGTCTGCTAGCAGGTGCAGGCCGGAGGTTCGTTTTCCTGATCCTTCTTGAAGGGAGACAATTCCCGCAACCGTTCAATGAGCGGGGGCATGGCCTCCAGAATGGTATCCACTTCCGCATCGGTATTGTAGCGCGACAGGGAATAGCGGATGGAACCGTGGGCGTAGGTAAAGGGCACCCCCATGGCGCGCAACACATGCGATGGCTCCAGACTGCCCGAAGTACAGGCCGAGCCGGAACTGGCACAGATGCCGTGCTGGTCCATCATCAGCAGAATGGCCTCGCCCTCCACATACTTAAACGAAATATTGGACGTATTGGGAAGGCGCTCATCCGGGTGCCCATTGAGACGGGTATCCGGGATGGCCTTGATCAGCCCCTGTTCCAGACGATCGCGCAGGGCACGGACCTGAGTATTCTCGGCCTCGATGTGCTGGGTAGCCAACTCCACGGCCTTGCCCAGAGCCACGATGCCCGTGGTGTTCTCGGTTCCTGCACGGCGTCCATGCTCCTGATGCCCGCCCAGCATGAAAGTGCGGAACGGAGAACCCCGGCGCACATACAGTGCGCCCACGCCCTTGGGGGCATGCAGCTTATGACCTGATAGGGCCAGATAATCCACCGGCAACTCGGAGAGCTTGAACGGCACCTTGCCCACGGCCTGAACCGCATCGGTGTGCAGCAAGATGCCACGCGCCTTCACGATTTCCGCTATCTCGGGCATCGGATAGATCACGCCCGTCTCATTGTTGGCGTACATGATGGACACCAATGCCGTGTCATCACGCAGGCTGTCGCGCAGTTCATCCATATCCAGTCGGCCCTGGCTGTCCGTCCCCAGATAGGTCACGTCATAGCCGTGCCGCTCAAGACGCTGGGCCACATTAAGCACAGCTGGATGTTCAACCTTGGTGGTCACGATATGCTTCTTGCCGGGCTGGGCCATGGTCGCGGCAAAGAACGCCGTATTGTCGCTCTCGGTACCGCAGGCTGTGAAGATGACCTCGTCAGGTTCGCAACCCAGGCCCTTGGCCACGCGGTCGCGCGCCAGAGTCAGATGCTTACCGACCTGCCCTCCGAACCGGTGCATGCTCGACGGGTTGCCATATTGCTCGGAGAAAAACGGCAGCATTTCCTCAAGAACTTCGGGAGCGACCATGGTTGTCGCATTGTTGTCAAAATACAAAGTCTTCATGAGGAGGCCTCCCGCACACGGATATCCGGTTCAACCTGCTCACGCAGGGTCTTCTGCACAAAGTCGTTCAGGGTCAGCTTGGCCGACGGACAGGAGCCGCACGCACCGCGCAGGGAAACGATGACGTCGGTTCCGTCCAGATCCACCAGCTCGATGTCACCACCGTCCTGCTTCAGGCTGGGGCGGATGACTTCGTCGATGACCTGCATGACCTTTTGCATGCGCTGGATATTGGTAAGAGGCTTGGCCTCGACCTTGACCTCACGCTTCTTGCCGAGCACGTCGAACAATATTTCTTCCAACTTTTCGTGGCAGTCACCGCAACCACCGCCGGCCTTGGTGAAGTTGGTGATATCTTCCAGAGTGGTAATGCCGTTTTCCTCGACAGCGCGGCGAATGGCAACGTCAGTCACACCAAAACAGTGACAGACGATCTCACCCTCGGTGATCTTTTCCGGGGCTTCCTCACCACGATAATCAAGCAGACAGGCTTCCAGGGCTTCCTGGCCCATGACCGAGCAATGCATCTTCTCCTTGGGCAGGCCACCCAGATAAGCCGCGATCTCCTTGTTGGTGATCTTCTCGGCATCCTCGACAGGCATTCCCTTGAGCATCTCGGTCAGAGCCGAGGATGAGGCAATGGCGCTGGCGCAACCGAAAGTCTGAAACTTGGCGTCTTCAATCACGCCGTCGTCATCGATCTTCAGAAACAGCTTCAGGGCATCGCCACAGGCCAAGCTGCCGACTTCGCCAACAGCATTGGCATCCGGAATCTCGCCCGCATTCTTGGGGTTCAGAAACAACTCTCGAACCTTATCGGTGTACTCCCACATGGGGCCTCCTTATCTATCTATGCAATCCTGAGGAGTTACGCATCATTGTATGATTTTGTCCGTATCAGCCAGTATAATACCTCTTTTGCGCCGTGGAAAGGGCTCACCTTGTTTTTCTGCACACGCCACATCTTGCGCCATTTATTGCACAACTTGTGCAGGCAGACGGACATGAATATGTGCAATTTTATTCTCATCCACTCGATTTGCCCTCTTCCTTCAGCACGGCCTAGACAAGTCCCCTCTCAATTCCTACAATTTTAGTCAAGTTTGGCATATGTCTTGTAACGACAATGTACTTCCAGAAAGTCATGGCGGTATCCACACTCTCCGGCCTGTGCTATGATGGGAAGGCTTCCCATGTCGCCCAAGGCTGGTGGCGCAGAATAAGTCAGGGTAAAAGGAACGAGGCAATGAAAGAACAATCCATTCCCATGGCATCCCATCCTTTCAGCGTAATCAACTCCACGGCGTTGATCACGCTGGCAGTGCTGTTGGTCCTGCTTGCCGCATTGCCTGTCCGGGCCAAAGCAGAACCACTTCAGGCACTGCTCGACGAAGGTCTTGCCAACAATCAGGAACTGGCCAGCCAGCGTCAACTGGCGGAAGCCCTGCGCGCAGAAGCACCCTTTTATGGTTCTCTTCAGGATCCGCGTCTGGGCATCGGGCTGTCCAATGTTCCCATGGACAGCTTTGAACTGGATCAGGAAGCCATGACCCAGAAGCAGCTGTTCATCGCCCAGAAGGTCCCCTGGTTCGGCACCCTGGATCTGGCGCAGCAGGCCGCCCTGCTCAAGGCAGTACGCCAGGAAGCCCGGGTACAGGCCAAGGCCCTGGAATTGACCCGGATGATTTCCACAGCCTGGTACGATCTGGCCTTTGTCCAACGCGGTCTGGAAACCAACAAGCGCCTGGAAGCCCTTGTTTCCCAGGCCCTGCGCATTGCCGAGACCCGTTACGCCACAGGGAAGGGACTGCAACAGGACATCCTCGCCGCCCAGGTTCAGCTCTCCGAGCTTCTGGATGAACGAATTTCCTTAGAACGGCGCCGCCGCACCCTGAGCGACCGCATCAACACGCTGCTCCATCGCGAGTCCTTCCGGACAATTCCCTTGCCTAGCGACATCCCCCAGGGTGCCCCTCTGCCCTCAACCGAAGCCATGAACCGCCAAGCCCTGCAGAACAACCCCGGAATCGCCTTGCGCCAGGCAGATGTCGACAGCGCCACCATCGCCGTCAAGCTGGCCGAAAAGGACTATTATCCAGACATGGATTTCAGACTTGCCTACGGCCAACGCGAGGACAACCCCATGACCGGGCTGGACCGGCCCGACTTCCTTTCCGGTTCTGTCACTTTTTCCGTGCCCCTCTGGCAGGCCACCCGCCAGGACAGCAAACTCGACGGCGCACAAAAAAAACTCGATGCCACCAAAAAGGCTCTCGTTGCCCTGGAGCGATCCTTGCCGCACCAGGTGGATGCACTACGGGCCGAGATCTTTGGATACTCCGAAAACCACGCCCTGCTCCGCACGGCGCTCACGGTCCAGGCAACACAATGGGCGGATTCCTCCCTTGCCGCCTACGAAGTCGGCAAGATCCAGTTCGACACCATGCTCTCGGCCCGGGTGCGCCTGTTGCGCTACGAACTGCGAGCCGATCGCTACCAATACGAACAACTCAAGAAGTTGGCCGAGCTTGAAGAACTTCTGGGGGGGCCAATCCACCCAGAGGGAATAGAGACTGCGGTGCTGACCGAGGAGACTACACAATGAACCGCCTGATCATCCTTGCCGCCTTACTGCTGCTGGCTTCCACGGCGCTTGCCGCCGATGGTCCCAAGGCCGGAGAGGTGGACCCCAAGACCGGCAAGGTCATCAAATACTGGGTTGCCCCCATGGACCCGGCCTACATACGCAACGAGCCAGGCCAGTCACCCATGGGCATGGATCTGGTGCCGGTCTATCAGGATGAAGGAGGCGAAAAGGAGCCCACATCCACGATCCGCATCGATCCAGTGACCGTCCAGAATATGGGAGTACGCACAGGCCACGTCCGGCGGGCCCCGCTGTCCAAGTCCATCCGGGCCTTGGGCACCGTGACATTCGATGAAACCAGAATGTATGCCGTGAACACGAAGTTCGACGGCTGGATCGAAAAGCTCTACGTGGATTTCGTGGGTGAAACAGTCACCAAGGGGCAGCCCCTGTTCGAAATCTACAGCCCCGAACTGGTTTCGGCCCAGGAGGAATACCGCTTGGCTCTGGACCAATACACCAGCCTGGGTGACAGCTCCTACCCCAGCGTGCGTGACAATGCACAGCGCCTGCTGGCCGCAGCACGCAAACGCTTAAGCTACTGGGACCTGAGCGAAGGCCAGATCAAACGGTTGGAGCAGGGTGGTGCCGTGCGCAAGACCGTGACCATTTTCTCCCCGGCCTCGGGAGTCGTCACCGCGAAGAACGCCCTGGTCGGCCACTTCGTCAAAGCCGGGATGCACCAGTACGATATTGCCGACCTTTCCTCCGTCTGGGTGGACGTTGAAATCTACGAGTATGAACTGCCTTATGTGCGCAAGGGCATGCCGGCGCGCATGGAACTGTCCTATCTGCCGGGCCGGAATTTCTCGGGCAAGGTGCTGTTCGTCTATCCTTTCCTCAACCCCAAGACGCGCACCGCGCGTCTGCGTCTTGAGTTTGCCAATCCCGACTCGCAGCTCAAGCCCGACATGTACGCCAATGTCTTCCTTGAGGATCAGATCGACGCCGCAGCCCTGATCATCCCCCAGGAGGCTGTCATCGACTCGGGTGTGCGCAAGGTCGTTTTCGTGGCTCTGGGCAAAGGTCGGTTCGAACCCCGCGAGATCAAGGTCGGAGCCGAAGGAGCCGAAGGTGGTTTCCAGGTCCTGTCCGGGCTCATGGAGGGGGAGGAAATCGTACTCTCTGCACAATTCATGATGGATTCCGAATCCAGACTGCGTGAGGCCATTCAAAAGATGCTGGATGCCCGCGCCAGCGAAAGCGCCACGGCAAGCAGCCCGTCCGCCGACGACCTGGAAATGGACGGCCTGACCATGGATGAACTGAATATGGACGATCTGGACATGGGCGACATGCCCGCAACCGGAACACCGGCCCAGTAGCGGAGATTACCCATGATCAGATTCATCATCGAATATTCCATCCGCAACAAGTTCCTGGTGCTCTTGATGACCGCCTTCCTCATCGCAGGTGGCCTGTGGTCCATGTCCAAGACACCGCTGGACGCCATCCCCGACCTTTCCGACGTGCAGGTCATCGTCTTCACCGAGGTTCCGGGGCAGGCCCCGCAAGTGGTGGAAGACCAGGTCACCTACCCCCTGACCACAGCCATGCTGGGCGTGCCCTACGCCAAGGTGGTGCGCGGCTACTCCTTCTTCGGCATGAGCTTCGTCTACATCATCTTCGAGGACGGCACGGACATGTACTGGGCTCGCAGCCGGGTCATGGAATCTCTGAACTATGTTTCTGGGCGGCTGCCGCAGGGCATCTCGCCCCAGCTGGGGCCGGATGCCACGGGAGTGGGCTGGGTCTTCGAATACATTCTGGAAAGCGACAGGCACGACCTGCAACAACTGCGCTCCATCCAGGACTGGTTTCTGCGTTATGAACTGACCAGCGTACCCGGCGTGGCCGAGGTTGCCTCCATCGGCGGCTACGTAAAACAATACCAGGTGGTCGTGGACCCCAACAAACTGCTGGCCTACGGCATCCCCCTGCAAAAGGTCTCGGCGGCCATCAAGCGCAGCAACAACGACGTGGGCGGACGCCTTGTTGAAATGGGTGAAACGGAGTTCATGGTCCGTGGCCTGGGCTACATCAAGAGCCGCACGGACCTGGAGAACATCCCCCTGACCACGGACACCCGCGGCACCCCGGTACTGCTCCGGAACGTGGCTACGGTGCGCATCGGCCCGGAACTCCGGCGCGGCGTACTGGATTTCAACGGAACCGGCGAGGCCGTGGGCGGCGTGGTGGTCATGCGCTACGGCGAAAATGCCCTGGAAGTCATCGGCAACGTCAAAAAGCGTCTGGAGGAAATCAAGACGGGGCTGCCCGACGGCGTGACCATCCGCCCGGTATACGACCGCTCGGGCCTCATCAACCGCGCCATCGACAACCTCAAGGGCACGTTGATCGAGGAAAGCATCATCGTGGCCCTGGTCTGCATCATCTTCCTGTTCCACATGCGCAGTGCGCTGGTGGGTATCATCACCCTGCCCATCGGCGTGTTGGTGAGCTTCATCATCATGCACGCCCAGGGCATCAACGCCAACATCATGAGCTTGGGCGGCATCGCCATCGCCGTGGGAGCCATGGTGGACGCAGCCATCGTGATGATCGAAAACACACACAAACACCTGGAACATTTCGGCCACCGCAAGGACCGCTGGGAACTGATCCGGGATTCGGCTTTGGAGGTGGGGCCGAGCCTGTTCTTCTCGCTACTGATCATCGCGGTTAGCTTTCTGCCGGTCTTCACGCTGGAGGCGCAGGAAGGGCGGATGTTCCATCCACTAGCCTACACCAAGACCTATTCGATGATAGGAGCGGCACTTCTGTCCATCACCCTGGTCCCGGTGCTGATGGGCTACATGATTCGAGGCCGCATCCTGCCCGAGACCAAGAATCCGGTGAACCGCTTCCTGATCTGGCTGTACCACCCGATCATCAAGCTGGTGCTGAAGGCCAAGGTACTGGTCATCGTCCTGGCGGTCATCGTTCTGGCCGTGACCTACGTTCCCTGGAAAAACATGGGTTCAGAGTTCATGCCTCCACTCAATGAAGGCGATTTGTTGTACATGCCCACCACCCTGCCCGGCATCTCCATCACCAAGGCCAAGGAATTGCTGCAACAGACCGACAGAATCATCAAGTCCTTCCCCGAGGTGGAAAACGTCACCGGCAAGGTCGGGCGCGCCGAGACAGCCACGGACCCGGCTCCGCTGTCCATGCTTGAAACCACTATCACCTTGAAGCCCAAGGAACAGTGGCGCGAAGGCATGACCATGGATCAGCTGATCGATGATCTGGACAAGGCGATTCAGTTTCCGGGCCTGACCAACGCCTGGACCATGCCCATCAAGACTCGCATCGACATGCTCTCCACGGGCATCAAGACCCCGGTGGGCCTGAAGCTGATGGGTGATGACTTGCAGATTCTCTCCGATATCGGCGAGCAGGTGGAAGCCGTTGTAGGACAGGTGCCGGGCACGGCCAGCGTCTATGCCGAACGCGTCACGGGCGGCAATTTCCTGGACTTCAAAATCAAGCGCGAAGAAGCCGCCCGCTTTGGTCTGACCGTGGGAGACGTGCAGGATGTAATCATGACAGCCGTGGGTGGCATGAATGTGACCTACACCGTCGAAGGGCTGGAACGCTATCCCGTGAATCTGCGCTATGGCTCGGAACTGCGTGACACCCCCGAGAAACTCAAAAGAATCCTGATCCCCACTCCCTCGGGCGCGCAGATCCCCATCACCCAGGTGGCGGAAATCAGCATCCACAAGGGCGCCCCTGCCATCAAGAGCGAGAATGCCCGCAAAAACGCCTGGGTCTTCGTGGATATCACGGGAGTCGACGTGGGCACCTATGTCAAGGCCGCCCAGGACGCAGTGCGCGAGCAGATCGATCTGCCTCCGGGCTACAGCATCGTCTGGAGCGGACAATACGAATACATGGTTCGCGCCCAGCAAAAGATGCTGATCGTGGTCCCTGCCACCCTGATCATCATCTTCCTGCTGCTGTTCCTGAACTTCAAGAATGTCACCGAAAGTCTGATCGTGATGCTTTCGGTACCCTTCTCCCTTACGGGAGGGCTGTGGCTGATGTACATCCTCGGCTACAATATGAGCGTGGCAGTGGCCGTGGGCTTCATTGCACTGGCTGGCGTAGCGGCAGAGACGGGGGTGGTCATGCTCATCTACCTGGATATCTCCTACCGCAAGTACAAGGAAACCTACGGACGGTATTTTTCCAAGAAACACCTGAACGAGGCCATCGAGGAAGGCGCAGCCCTGCGCGTACGGCCCAAGATGATGACCGTTGTGGCCATCATGGCCGGGCTGGCTCCCATCATGTGGAGCAGTGGCACCGGCTCTGAGGTCATGAAGCGCATCGCCGCACCCATGGTGGGCGGCATGGTCAGCGCCACGGTCCTGACTCTGGTGGTTGTCCCCGCCATCTACGGCCTCTGGAAGGGCAGAGGTCTGCCTGACGGCCCTCTGCCCAGTGACGACTGCAATCCGGAGACGGGTTGCCTGCCGGTGGACGATTCACCCCTCGGCAACAATGCAGCCTTAGACAAGGAGTAATAATCATGACCATACGCACGATCCTCGGATCAACACTGGCAATACTGACATTGGCAGCATTGCTCAGCCTGACCGGACAGGCCCAGGCGGCATCGCACGAAATGGGGCATGGCACCATGATGGACGGCAACACGCATCAACAGAACATGATGCACGATGGTTCCAACGACACGAACATGATGAAGAATGGCACCATGATGGACAACGCCACTCACATGGACACAAATGACATGGACATGGATGACATGAAGATGGATTCCGACGACGACGCCGGACACATGATGCAGGACGGCACCATGATGGACGGCACTACGCATCAACAGAACATGATGCACGACGGCTCCAACGCCAAGGATATGATGAAGAATGACTAGATGATAGAGGACGGCAAGATGCCCCAGGGCATGATGCACGACGGAACCGAAACAATGAACCCCAAGCAATAAAACAACCAGGGAGAATAACATGAATAAAGTAATATTCAGTGCAGTTTTCGCCTTCGTACTGGCCATTTCCGGAACAGCACAGGCCATGGAAGACATGGACCATGGCAGCACGGCCAAGGGTGGCAGCTTCAAGCATGCCGCCATGACCGACGGCATCCATGCCGAATTCCAGGTCATGAGTCTGGCCTCCATGAACATGAGCGATCCCGATGGTAAGACTCACCACGTCATGGCCATGTTCATGAAGGACGGCAAGAAGATCGAAAAGGCCGTGGGCAAGGTCAAGCTCATTGCCCCTTCGGGCAAGGAGCAGGTGGGAACCCTGAAGGACTTCGGCGGAGGAAACTTCGCCACGAACTTCAACATCGACGAACCCGGCAAGTGGGGCGTGATCTGCCTGTTCAAGGACGACGCCGGTAAGCATACCGTGAAGTTCTGGTATCACAGCATGTAGGGCAAGCCCCCTCTCTCACCCAACAAAAAAGGCTCCCGGATTCACTCCGGGAGCCTTTTGTTGTTCCAGAATCTGAGGATGCGTTATCAGCGCCGAGCGGTACTCGTCAGACCCGGCTCTGTGCGTTCAAAACGCCTTGGATGCCTGGCGCAAGGGCTGATCAAGACCGACACGTACTTTTCGTACCTGAGGATTTGATCGGCCTGAAGCAACGCCACCGAGGGGCGTTTTCAACGCACGGCTAGCGGCTGGTCAGGGCCGTATTCTTCTCTCCGATGGAGACAAACAATCTGGAAAGAGCGATCTCGTAATTGGCCAGAGCTGCGGTCAGGGCTGCTTCGGCCGAGGTCAGACGCGACTGGGCATCCAGTACATCTGTGTTGGTGCCGACCTGTGCCTGGTAGCGGGCCACTGCCATGCGATAGCTTTCCTGCGCGGCCTCCACGGCCTTCTTGTTCACGCGGATGCTCTCTTTGGCGTTGCCAATGGCCAGAATGTTGGCTTTGACCGCATAAGTGGCTTCGTTGCGGGTGTTATCCGCGCTCTGCAACAGGCTGGATACGTTCTGCTTGGCCTGTTCGCTGGCGTAGTAGGTCTTGCCCCACTGCCAGAAAGTCCAGGAGGCACTCACACCAACGGTCCACTCGCTATACTCGGTATCAGCGTAGTTATCACCACTGGCATTGGGGTCATCACCGTAAGAGGACCAGTCAAAGTCAGCTCCAACCTGCGGGTAGAATGCGCTATCGGTAATTTTCTTGTCCTTGACGGCGATCTCCACACTGCGCTTGGCAATGAGCAGGTCTGGACGATCCTTGTAGGCCCGCGCCAAGGCTTCATCCACGGCCAAGGTAAAGGGCTGATAGGCCAAGACTCCCTCATAATCCACATCGGCGTCATGGGCCAGGCCCAACAGGGTATTCAAACGCACGATCTGGGTGGCAACGGTGTTCTCGGCAGTGAGCAGAGTGTCCTGTGCAGTTGCCAGATCGACTTCGGCCTGGAGCACGTCCAGACGAGGCTGCAGGCCCACATCGTAGAAGGCCTGGGTCACTTTGAGCTGTTCACGCAGGCGCGTGACGGAATCCTGAGCACTACGCACGTCCTCACGGGCTTTCAAGAGTCCCAGGAAATTTTCCTGCACCGTATTCACCAAAGACAGTTCGGTGTTGAAAACCTGGGCCGCTGCGTTCTCCTCGGAGAGCTGAGCACGCTGGTAGGTGGACAAAATACGCCAGCCAGTGAACAGATCCTGGTGGACGTTGAAAGCCGCAGCCCATACATCCTGATCTCTGGTCGGATTATCACGGGTGGGCTGATCATGGTCATAACGAGTATAACCGTAACTCACTGTAGCAGAGGGCAAAAAAGAGCCACGAGCTGACTTTCGTCCGGCCTCGGCCCCAAGCAGATCATGCCGTGCGGCGAGCATCGTGGGATTGGCATCCAGAGCCTGCTCCACTGCCTGCTGCATATTATACAAAGTGGCCGCCTGTGCCAGGGATGCCGCCCCAAAAACGAGCACCGCCACTAGGGCAAACAGGGTTGTTGCCTTTTTCATTTTCATGGTTCAATCCTTAATGTGTAGGTCCCTATGTATTTCACAAATGTCCTATCCGACAAGTAGCGCGAAGCAAACCGTAAAAACAACCCGAAGTCAACAGGAGCGTAGTGTTTAAAACGGTTTCCTTATGTTCTACCATACAATTCACAGAGCCTGCGCAGTCTGTCTGCCAATCGGGGAGACAGCTGACGGGGGGCCAACCGCCAGGCCCAGTTTCCTCTGGGGCGGGAAGGAATATTCATCCTGCCTTCCTCCCCCAGGCCCAAAAAGTCCTGCATGGGCATAACCGCTGTCATCGCCGAGGACATCAGCGCCAGCCGAACAAGGGTCCAGGCCGCATCCCGCGGGCTGACATCACGCCCCAGGTAATCATTCAGCCGCTTTCGTCCGTCCTCGCCCAGATCATGGGCGTACCAGCCGGCAGAGGTGTTGTTGTCATGGGTTCCCGAATAGGCCACGCTTTGGCGCTCGTGGTTGTGCAGGGAGTTAGCGCTCTGCCCGGTATCCGGTCCGAAGGAGAATTGCAGTACGCGCATTCCCGGCAGGTCAAAGGTCTTGCGCAGGGCAATGACATCCTCGGTAATTAACCCCAGGTCCTCGGCGATGATGGGCATCTCAGGAAACCGTTCGCGCACGACCTCGAAAAAGGCCTGCCCGGGGCCGTCCACCCACCAGCCGTTCATGGCCGTATCTTCATGGGGCGGAACCACCCAATAGGCTGCAAACCCCCGGAAATGATCAAGGCGGATGATGTCGGTCCAGCCCAGATTGTGAGCAATACGTGTCAGCCACCAACGATACCCGTCTTCGGATTGGGTGGCCCAATCGTAGACCGGGTTGCCCCAACGCTGACCGGTCTTGCTGAAATAATCCGGTGGCACTCCCGCCACCACAGCGGGGCGTCCCTCCCCGTCCAGCTGAAAGGCCTTGGGATGTGCCCAGACATCGGCACTGTCAAAGGTGGGGTAGAACGGCAGGTCACCAATAATTTGGATCTCCCGCTCATTGCAATACGCGCGCAGCCTCGCCCACTGTGAAAAGAAAAGATACTGGATGAACATGGCCCGTTCCAGTTCCGAACGAGCTGCCTCGCGCAATGCATCGAGAGCCGCTGCATCGCGGAGTTTGAATTCATCAGGCCATGTATCCCAGGCCGCGCCATTGAAACGATCCTTGAGGACGGCAAACGCCGCAAAATCATCCAGCCAGCCGGGGCCGTGCTCAGCGCGGAAGGCTCCAAAACCTTCATGGGCATCCAATGTCGCCCCCGCCCGCTCATGGGCCAGATTCAGCAGCCCTAGTTTGAAGGCTTCTGCCGCCTCGAAATCCACAGGTCCATCAAACCCCGGTGCTGTTTGCTGGATATCGGCCAGACGCAACCAGCCATCTCCCGCCAGCAACTCGGGGCTGATAAGCAGGGGGTTGCCTGCGAACAGGGAATAGCTTGAATACGGGGAGTTCCCCAAAAACGGGGACGTGGGATTCAGGGGCAGGATCTGCCAGTAGCGCTGACCGGCGCGCTGCAAAAAGTCTGCAAATCGTCGCGCAGACGATCCCATGTCCCCAATGCCATAGGGTGATGGCAGGCTGGTCACGTGCAGCAGTACACCGCTGCCTCGACGGGCCATGGCGGAGATCATCAGCCATCTCCCCCATACAGGAAATAGGACACGGACAGGGGAGGAATCTGCAAGGCCAGAGAATGATCGTGACCATGAGCAGAGACAGGACATGAAGACTGCCCCCCGAAGTTCCCCCAACCGCTGCCGCCGTACTCCAGGGCATCAGAGTTCAGAATCTCACGCCAGTACCCAGCAGCCGGAACACCCACGAGGTAATTCTCCCGTGGGACCGGGGTGAAGTTGCACACGGCCAGCACCGGGGGCTCCCCGTGCGCCTTGCGCAAAAAAGCCAGGATTCCGGCGTCGACATCGCGGAAGTCCACCCATTCGAAACCTTCGGGTGAAAAATCATCGGCGTACAGAGCCGGATGTTCACGATAGGTACGATTCAAGGCTGCAATGAAGTCAAAGACGCCCTTGTGCAAAGGCACGTCCAGCAGGTGCCACTCGACCTCAGCATCATGATTCCATTCAGGCACCTGCCCCATCTCCGCCCCCATGAACAGCAGGTTCTTGCCTGGATGGGCGAACATGTAACCATACAGGGCCTTGAGTCCCGCACATTTACGCCATGGGTCCCCCGGCATGCGCCCATAGAGCGAGCCCTTGCCGTGCACAACTTCGTCGTGGGACAGGGGCAGCATGAAATTCTCGGTAAAGGCGTACCAGATACTAAACGTCAATTTGTTCTGGTGAAACTTACGGAATATCGGGTCCTTGGAAAAATAACTCAGGGTGTCATTCATCCAGCCCATATTCCATTTCATGCCAAAACCCAGCCCGCCCAGATAAACAGGCCGGCTAACCATGGGCCAGGCCGTTGACTCCTCAGCCACGGTCTGCACATCGGGAAATTCGGCGTAGACGCCCTCGTTGAGCCCACGCAGAAACTCGATGGCTCCGATGTTCTCACGCCCACCATATTCGTTGGGCTCCCACTCGCCCTCTTCGCGTGAATAATCCAGGTAGAGCATGGAGGCCACGGCATCCACGCGCAGTCCGTCAGCATGATACCGATCCAGCCAGAACAGAGCGCTGGAAATCAGGAACGAACGGACCTCATAACGGGCGTGGTTGAAAATCGACGAATTCCAGTCCGGATGATAGCCCTTGCGCGGGTCCTCATGCTCGAACAGATGCGTGCCATCGAAATAGGACAGGCCGTGTTCATCCGTGGGAAAATGCGACGGAACCCAATCCAGAATAACCCCCACGCCCTCGCGATGCAGGTTCTCCACCAGGCGCATGAAGTCCTGCGGCGGTCCCAGGCGGCTGGTTGGCGCGAAGTAGCCTGTCGTCTGATATCCCCAGGACCCGAAAAAGGGATGCTCCATCACAGGCATCAGCTCCACATGCGTGAACCCCAGATCACGCACATAGGCGGGGAGCTGCTCGGCCAGCTGACTATAGTGCAAAGAGCGAAAATCATCGTCATGGTCACGGCGCCAGGACCCCAGGTGCATCTCATAGACAGACCATGGAGCCTCCCGGGCATTGCGCCCGCTCCGCTGCTCCATCCACTGGGAATCGCCCCATTCGTAGGCCAGATCCCAGACCACGGAAGCCGTGCGTGGAGCGCCTTCATTCAGGAAGGCAAAGGGATCGGCCTTATCCACGCTGTAGCTATTGCGACGGGAGTCGATGTGGTATTTGTACTGGGCGCCCTGAAGTACTCCAGGGACAAATCCTTCCCAGATGCCGGAGCCGTCGTGACGCGCATAAAGCGGATGAGCGTTTTTTGCCCAGCCATTGAAATCCCCGCACACACTGACGGCTTGGGCGTTGGGCGCCCAAAGGGCAAATAATGTTCCCGCGACGCCCTCGTGGACCAGAAGGTGCGCCCCGAGCTTGTTGTACAGCCTATAGTGCCGCCCTTCCTTGAAAAGGTAGATATCATGATCCGTGAGCAGGCTGACACCATGGACGATCTGTTCAGCTTGTTGCATTCCCAGTCTCCTATGCACGGAAAAAACCCGCACCAAGGTAATAGAATTACCTCGACGCGGGTTTCAAGTCCAGAACAGCCCGGTGACGGTTATGTCTCGGCTGCCAAATCTGCCATTACAAATCCTTGAGCATGGACCTGGCACTCTTGTGCTTGGGGTCCAGTTTCAGGGTCCGCTCCATGAAGCGTTTGGCTTCCTCGGGCTTGCGGGCGTTGGAATACATGATTCCGATATTGAAGGTCAGCACAGGACTCTGATTTCCAAAGTCGGGGTTCAGGTCCAGCACCCTGGTCAGTGCCTGCTCGGCCTGGCGATGCTTGCCGCCTTCGGTCAGGGCCACCGCCCTGTTGAAATGCAGATTCTCATCGTCGGGGCTAATCTTCAGGGCCTGCTCATACTCGCCCACCGCGTCTTCCCAACGTCCCTGCCTGCGCAGGGCCATGCCAAGGCGGTTGAAGGTCTCGATATCAGACTTCTTCAAAGTACCACGCTTGTCATCAATGATGGAACGGAAGAATTTTTCAGCCGTGGCCGGAGCTCGATCCAGGCATTTTTCGGCAATGGAGCGCTTGACCTCTTCGATCATGACCTGAGCTTCCTTACGGGCATTGACCACAGCCTGATCGAAATACTCACCCGCTTTTTCCTGATCGCCAAACTCCAGATGAATCTCGCCAATGCTAATCTTGCGTTCCACATTCAGCGGAGACAGACGATCCAGCTTTTTCAAATACGTGAGTTGTTTATCGGCGTCGCCTTCATCCTTGTAGAGTTCGGCCAGTTTCTTCAGGGGTTCCAGATACAGAGAAGCTCCCTTGTGGGCTTCCAGATACGAAGCCTCTGCGGTCTCTGCCTGGCCCTGTGCCTTCAGGGCATCGCCTTTGACCATCAGCGCAGCGGCGCTGCCGGGCTTCAAATCCAGAATCTTGTCGGAAAGAGCAATGGCTTCATCCCACATGCCCTTGGACAGATGCTTCTTGGCCCGTTCAATGTACTGGCCGATCTTGCCCTGGGGCTTGATGGTGAAGGCCAACTTCTCGATCAGGGTATTGACCGAGATGGGCTTGGTAATAAAATTACTGACTCCGATCTCATGCAGCAGGATCAAAACCTGACGTTCCACCTCGGAAGTCAGAACGATGATATGCATATCCTCATGCAACGTCTTCATATTCTTTATGAAAGACAACATGCTACGGTTATGAAGCACTCGTTCGATGACCAGCAGGGGCTTTTTATCCTTGTAGAAGGGGCTTTTCAGCTCTGAAAGCAGCTTGTTTTCCTCGGAAAGAGTCCGAATCCGGTCTGTCCCGATAATCAATTCCTTATTCAGAGTCTGCCGGAACAACTTCAGAAAATTCTGGTCATGGCTGACAGCAAAGAAAGCACCATCCTCGCTTGCCACAAAATCGACAATGGTTTTTTCGTACAGGCGTTGTTTGGCTACATTGCTCAATGAGTTATCCTCGATTGGGTAAAAAAATCCCCATTTCTGTCCCGGCAGAATGATCTTCCGCAATGCGAAAGTATTGCACAGCACAATGGGCCTTGCAATGCAAAAGGCCGCACACCTCTAAGGCATTTACTGATATCCCTCCTCTTTATTTGATTTTTATACACACAAACCCTTACGGATCCGAATGCTTGGCGCACCTGCCCGCGGCATTCACATGGCCTTCCCGATGCACGGCTCGAAGGCCCTCTGGGACAATGCGCAATCCGGCATGGTCCTTGTATTGATTGAATCAGGACTACCATCTGTTCCGGGCGCATCGACAGGAGGTCCACCATGGCAATTTGGAAAGTGACCATGGACGGCAAGGATGTGCAGTTCGGAGAAGCCAAACGCAAGCGCATCACTCCGTCCGGATGCAACGAACCCTTCAAGCGATGGTATTGGTGTCCGCGCAGGCAATGGTTCAATAAGATACCCTGCCCGTTCGTCAACAAGAACGAATGCGACACCTACCGACGCATGTGCGGCAATCTCTAGCAGGATATGCGCGCTCAGTCCGGCCAGGAGCACTACCGACCGGTTCCTTTCCAGCGGGTTTTGGATTACCCTCCGGCAGACGGAGATATGCCTGACCCCAGATGGAGAGACCAATGCCCCAAGCAGCGCCTGCCTCGGAACAGGAATTCCTGACTCTCATTGATCGCCACTTCCCCAACGCCCACCAGCACATGCCTGTTGCGCGCGGGGACGATTGCGTTCAACTGGTCTGTCCACCTGACATGGTCCTCTCGGGGGACCTTTTTCTGCAGGACATTCACTTCCGCACCTCGTACTTCTCCCCGGCCGACATCGGCTGGAAGGCCCTGGCCGTCAATATCAGTGACATCGCTGCCATGGGCTGCAAGCCCCTGGGTTTCAGTCTCGGGTTGATGGTGCCTCCTGCCGCACAAGGCCTCTCTGGCGATTTCTGGAACGAGTTGTTTCAGGGGATGGCGGCTCTGGCGGCTCTGCACGATCTTCCGCTGACCGGTGGCGACCTTTCCCAAGCGCCCATGCTGGGCTTGAACATCACCATCTGGGGCGAACCCGGCCCGCAAGGCCGCGTTCTGCAACGACGCCGTTGCTGGCCCGATGATGTGCTGCTGACAGTGGGCAGGTTCGGCCTGGTCCGGACCGGACTCATGGCTCTGGAACAGAAGGGCCCCCAGGCAATAGAACAATATCCGCAAGCCGTTGCTGCGCATTTGAGACCCCACCCCAGAGTCACAGAAGGACTGGAGTTGGCCGCGCGCCGGGCGGTACGCGGGTGTATGGACCTCTCCGATGGACTTGCCCAGGACCTGCCCCGGTTCCTCGGCCCAGCTCTAGGGGCGCAGCTTGATATCCCCAAGGACACGCTGCACCCGGAGACGCTGGCCTGGACCAAAAAGCAGGGACTGAACCCCGTGCAATTCGCCTACCTTGGTGGTGAAGACTATGCCCTGCTGGCCTGCGTCGCCCCAGCGGAAGCCGATGTCATCCTCGGAGCCATTCCAGATGCGACCCGTATCGGAACTGTTACCGGCACCCCCGGCATTACCCTGAACGGCAATCCTGTCCCGAGCGCCGGATTCGACCACTTTGCCAACACATAGGATTCGCCATGGACACGACCCTACGCATCATCGGCACTGTCCGTTCGCCCCTGAAACGCATTCAGGACTGCCCCAAACAATATTCCGAAAACGCACCCCAGGCTGTGATCAGCGTGGACCCAGCCTATGCAACAGGAGTGAACAACCTGAAAGCCGGATACGACATCCTGCTCTTCAGCTGGCTGCATAAGGCCCAGCGCGATGTGCTTGAATGCCATCCCCGAGGGGACAGAAACGTTCCCGTGCGCGGTATATTCAGCACCCGCTCCCCCGATCGTCCCAACCCCATCGGCTTACACCACTGCCGCCTGCTGAAGGTCGAAGGCCTGGAACTGACCGTAGATCGGCTGGAGGTGCTGGACGGTACCCCCATCGTGGACATCAAACCCATTGCAGGAGAAACCCCCGGAGTCGAAAACTGGGGCGCAGGCATCCCAAGGGCCGTGGGCAACGAAATCCGCGAGGCCTGCACAGCGGCCTGGAACAGTGGTTTGTTCTCCGGCTTCAACGGTAATGTGTCCGTGCGCATCGCTGACTCCATGGTCATCACGCGCTCCGGCGCAGCCAAAGGCCGACTCAAACCCGGCACCCTCACGGTCATGGATATTGAGACCGGGCACACCACCGGGCCGGGCAAGGCCTCGTCCGAGGCCCCCGTTCATCTGGAAATCTACCGCAACGTCCCGGAGACCAAGGCCGTGGCGCACACCCATCCACCCCACCTGCTGGCCCATTTCATGCGCCTGGGAACGGCTCTGGTGGACCTGCCACTATTCGAAGCCGGGATGTACCAAAAAGGGCTGACCGAAGTTCCCGCCATGGAACCCGGCACCCCGGACCTGGGCATTGCCGTAGGACAGGCGGCCAAGGACTACCGCTCCATCTTCATGGCCAACCACGGCCTGGTGGTGCATGGCGACAACCTGAGTGACTGCCTGGCCCTTTCCGAAGAACTGGACTCCCTGGCCAAGATCCGGCTGCTGCTGAACAGCAAATAACAAGGATGATTCATGGCACTTGATCAAATGCTTCTGTTCTGCGCGGCGTCCCTGGTGCTGATCTTCACTCCGGGACCGGATATCATCTACGTCATGACCCGGGGAGCGGCTCAGGGGCGAGGCGCAGCACTTGCTGCGGCTGCCGGATTCAGCCTGGGGAATGTGGTGCACACCGCTGCAGCCATCGCCGGCGTCTCTGCTCTCATTGCCTCATCAGCCTGGGCCTTCAGCGCCGTCAAATTCGCCGGAGCCGCCTATCTGGCTTATCTGGGCCTGCGTCTGTTCATGTCCAAGGCCGGGCCGCTGGGCGGGGGCACAGACTCCGCCAAGCAAACTGTTGCAGTCTTTCGCCAATCCATATTGGCCAATATGCTCAACCCCAAAGTGGCGATCTTCTTCCTGGCCTTTTTCCCGCAATTCGTCCGTGAGGGTGGGCTGCACCCTTCGATGCAGATGGCGGTGCTGGGGACCACCTTCATTGCACTGACCATGATCTGCTTTTCTCTTGTGGGGCTGACAGCAGGTTCACTCTCCGACTGGCTGCATGCCCGCCTGGCCGTGGGCGGACGCATCAACAAGATTGCCGGAGGGGTGCTGGTGGGGCTCGGCCTCTCTCTTGCCTGGTCCGAACGCACATAACTTGCCCAAAATAAAAGCAAATCGAATGATTCCTTGATCGTCCCGGGCCGCATCTTCTTCCCAACGCACTTCAGTCATCTGCCGAGTCTCTCTTGCCCTTGCCGAAGGCCTCGGCTACAGTCCGGCTCGAGTCAACCATGTTAGAATTCCTTAGAATACAAAACCTCGCGCTCATCGAAGACCTGGAACTGGAATTCGCCGAGGGCATCAACGTCCTCACCGGCGAAACCGGAGCGGGCAAGAGCTTTATCCTGCGCGCCGTGAACTTCCTGTTGGGCGACAAGCTCAAGGTCGATATGGTGCGCGAGTCCGCCGCCAAGGCGCAGGTGGAAGCAATTTTCGTACAGGACGGAGAGGAGTTGATGATTCGCCGCGAGCTTTCCGGTGAAACAGGCCGCAGCCGCCTATTTATCAATGACTCGCTGAGTTCCCAAAACGTGGTCCGAGAGTTGCGCGAGCGACTGGTCTGGCACACCAGCCAGCACGGACAACAACGCCTGCTTTCTCCGGCCTATCAAGCCAAACTCATCGACCGTTTTCTTCCAGACCAGAGCGTCATCTCCCAAAAGGACCAGCTCCTGGCTGCCATGCGTGACCTGTTGCTTGAAAAACAGGAACTGGATGACCGCGTACGGAGCCTGAGCGAGCGGCGTGAAATGCTCGAGTTTCAATCTGCCGAGATTGAAAAAGTCGATCCCCAGCCCGGTGAGGAAGACGATCTGCTGGCCCAGAAAAAAAACTACAAGGACTTCGCCCGGAGCGCCAAGGCCGTCGAGGAAGCACTGGACGCCCTGCACGGTCAGGGCGAGGGAATGCTGGACCAGGCCTCCACCCTGCTTCGCGCCATTCAGACCTTAGCGGCCCAGGACGAGCGATGGGCGGATGAAGCCGATGCCTGTGAAGATTTTCGCCAACGGATCATGGACATGGACGCCCGACTGCGCAGTTGTGAGCGTCCTGACACCGGCTATGACCAGGAACAGGTGGAATCACGCCTGTATGCACTGGCCCAACTCAAGCGCAAACTGAACCGCTCTCTGGATGAGATCGTGAACTTGCGCAAAGAGATTGATGAGAACCTCTCCTTTCTGGATTCCTGCGCCTTGGACGCCAAGCAACTGGAACGCCGCGAGGTCGAACTCGCATCCAGGCTCGAACTGGCCCTGAATGTCCTGAACGATGCCAGACAGAGCGCTGCGAAAATCCTGTGCGCTAATCTGGCGCGAGATCTGGCAGGTTTGGGTTTCGACAAGGCAGTTCAAGTCCAAATTGCCTTCACGCCTCACGAAGTCTATCCAGGGCTGTCCGAGGATCGAGCCCGTTTGCTCTGGATACCCAACCCCGGTCAGGCCCCCCAACCTTTGGACCAAATCGCCTCGGGCGGTGAGCTTTCACGCTTCCTGCTGGCCCTGGTGGGCCTCATGACCCGCGAATCCCTGCCTACCCTGATCTTCGACGAAGTCGACGCCGGTATCGGCGGTCTCACCCTGAACGCTGTCGGCAACAGGATTCAGACTCTTGCGGCTCAACAACAGGTCATCCTGATTACTCACTGGCCACAACTAGCTGCCAAGGCCGCCTGCCATTTCAATATCAGCAAAGCCGTAGGCAACGGCATGACGTCCGTCAGTTGCAAGCGCCTGAGCGAGCCCGAAATATTCTCGGAACTTTCCCGCATGGGCGGAGGTGGCCAACAAGGCGAAGCCCTGGCCCGAGAACTGCTCCAGTCCTGATTATCCTTTCCCCTCTTTTCAGCTTTTCACGACAAGCACCCAATCTTTACAATTCCATGACCGGAGTATCGTTAATAACTCCGCTAAGTTGTCTTTGACTTCAAGAAATGTCACAGAGTTGTAACAATGCAACCATATTCCTGTCACAGTCCAGGTGTGTATAGAGTGCGCTAAATCCGCAAGGCACAAGACCTTGCGCTGGAGAAGCCATGACCAATGAAACGATTCTGATCGTCGAAGACGACGAAGACATCCTGCAGCTCTTGCAATTCAACTTCGAATCCGCCGGATTTGAAGTCAGCACTTCCATGGACGGGCGTGAAGGCCTGGCCATGGCCAAACGCCTTCGCCCCAGCCTCGTAATGCTTGATCTCATGCTGCCCGGCATGGATGGATTCGAAATCTGCAAGGAATTGAAAATAAACACCGAAACCGCCCAGATTCCGGTCATCATGCTCACGGCCCGGAGTGAGGAAGTAGACCGCATCGTTGGCTTGGAGTTGGGGGCTGACGACTACGTGGTCAAGCCATTCAGCTTCCGCGAATTGCTGCTGCGCGTCCGCGCAGTCCTCAGGCGTTCATCCGGCCCGGTTCAGGTCCGAACCACGCTGCAGCGGGACGGCCTGACTGTTGATATGGAGGCACACAAGGTCTTTGCGGACAACGAGGAAATCATTCTCACCGCCACTGAATTCAAACTGCTGGCCGAGCTGCTCAAGACAAGCCCCCGGGTTCGAACCCGCGACCAGTTGCTGACCACGGTTTGGGGCTACGAATTTGAAGGCTATGCCCGCACTGTGGACACTCATGTCCGCCGCCTGCGCCAGAAGCTGACTGATCATGCAAACCTCATCGAAACCGTGCGCGGCGTTGGCTACCGCTTCAAGGAATAACAATGCCCGCTTCAATGACCTTCAGGACGCGTCTGCTCCTGGCCTTTGCCATCGTCATCATCCTGGCCTTGCTGTTGCCAACGTTTTACGCCCGCCAGCTCTTCAAGGACGAAATACTTGACGACGCCCAGGCCGGTGCCATCCGCGAACTGAGGCTGGCCTCGCTGCTGATCGAGGAGCGCGGTTCCTTTCCGACCGAGCAGGCCCTGCACACCTGGCTGACTGATCTCGGCAGTCGCCTTGATGCCCGCATCACTTACCTGACCAAGGGCGGCCGCGTCATTGCCGATTCACATGTTTCCTATGCACAAGTCGTGGACCTCGACAACCACGCCAACCGCCCGGAAATCACCCAGGCCGAGCAAGAACACTACGGCATCAGCCAGCGCTACAGCGCCACTCTCGACAAAAATCTGATCTACGCCGCCACACGCATCGAAGGTCTCGCTGGTATCAAGGAGGGTTTTCTGCGCCTGTCTGTGCCCTATGCCAGCATCTCCACCCGCCTTGAGCGTTTGCAAAACAACATTCTGTTGGTCTTCGGTCTCGCCCTGGGGTTGTCCTTCATCCTATCCATGGTGCTGACCCGATCCATCGGGCGCTCAGTCGCCGAGATGAGCATCGTCGCCAAGGGCATTGGCGAGGGCGACTACAACAAGCGCCTACGATTTTACCCAGGCACGGAATTCGAACCCCTGGCCCAGTCCATCAACACCATGGCTGCATCCATCGAATCCCAGATTGCCACCATTTCAAGGCAGGCCAACGAGGTCGAAGGCATTCTGGATGGCATGCGCGAGGGTTTAATGGTGCTTGACGCATCAGGTCGCATTGCCAAAGTCAACCGAGCCCTGACCCGCATCTTCCCTGATGCGACCCAATACACGGGCCGACGTCCCCTGGAAATTGTGCTTTCACCGGAGTTGCAGGACGCCTGCGATCGTGCCTTGGCCAATAATTCCGACATGGAGCGTGGCCCCTGGTCACTGCAGATCGAGCCCGATCGCAACCGCATCTATGACGTAAATATCGTTCGCCTCGACACGCTGGAAAGCGGAAGCGGAGCCATCATCGTTTTCCATGACATCAGCGAGCTCAAACGTCTGGAGCGCGTACGGCGTGACTTTGTCGCCAATGTCTCGCACGAGTTGCGCACCCCCCTGACCACCATCAAAGGATATTCGGAAACCATCCTGACCAACAAGAAGACCGATCCCCAGACATCCATCAAATTCCTTGAGGTCATCCTCAAAAACGCCGATCACATGGCGCAAATGGTCGAGGATCTGCTCTCCCTGTCGCGACTTGAAAGCGGCAAACAGCAATTCTCCCCGGCTCGGGTCAACGCAGCAGACGCCCTGAACGAAGCCTTCCGAACTTGCGATCATCTGGCGGGTACCAAGCGCATTACCCTCTCCACCACCCTCCCCGAAGAGGGCGTTCCGGTCCGGGCCGATTTTGATCGGCTGGTCCAGGTCTTCCGCAATCTTGTTGAAAATGCCGTCAAGTACAGCCCTGAAGAGTCGAGCATCAGCGTGGACTACCGAATCGACAGCACCGAAGCCATCTTCGGCGTTAGTGATCTCGGCCCCGGCATCCCCAAGGAAGACACGGTACGCATCTTCGAACGCTTCTACCGCGTTGAAAAGCATCGCGCCAAATCCGGCCACATCGGTTCATCCGGTCTTGGGCTGGCCATCTGCAAACACATTGTCGAACGTCTGGGTGGACGCATCTGGGTTGAGAACCGCAAAGATGCCGATACTGGATCGACGTTCTATTTTTCTCTACCGGCCGAAAACGGCCAGATCGAATCCTAATCCGGGCTCACAGCCCGCATAATGACGGAAGGCAAGGTACTCATGAGCACCCTGAAAATGGCCGCTGAAAACCTCGATTTCTACTACGGGGACTTCAAGGCACTCAAAGACATCAACCTCAGCTTCGAGGAGTTCAAGGTTACGGCCCTGATTGGCCCCTCCGGCTGTGGGAAAAGCACATTTCTGCGCTGCCTGAACCGCATGAACGACCTGATTGCCGGCACCCGGGTGGAAGGCAAAGTCACCCTCGACAACCAGGACATCTACTCCCCCAAGCTTGATGTCGTGGATTTGCGACGCCATGTGGGCATGGTCTTCCAAAAACCCAACCCGTTTCCCAAGACCATCTTCGAGAATGTGGCCTATGGACTTCGGGTCAACGGTTGGAAGGACAAAAACAAGGTTGCCGAACGCGTGGAACAAAGCCTGCAGCAGGGAGCCCTGTGGGACGAGGTCAAGGATCGCCTGCACGAATCCGCTCTCGGTCTGTCAGGCGGCCAACAGCAGCGTCTATGCATCGCCCGCGCACTGGCCGTCCAGCCTCAGGTCCTGCTCATGGATGAACCAGCCAGCGCACTGGACCCCATTGCCACGCAAAAAATAGAAGAGCTCATCCACGACCTGAAGGATGCGCTGACCATCATCATTGTCACCCACAACATGCAACAAGCCGCACGCGTATCCGACGTCACCGCATTTTTCTACATGGGCCAGTTGATCGAGGTGGATTCCACCGAGACCCTATTCACACGCCCCAAGAACAAGCAGACCGAAGACTACATCACCGGCCGCTTCGGTTAGGAGAGACGTTATGGAAACCCAGTTCCACAAAAACATCGAAGAATTGAATATGAAAATCCTACACATGGCCGCTTACGCAGAACGTGCCGTGAGCGATGCCTGCACCGCACTGATCAACAAAAATATTGATCTTGCTGATCAGGTCATTGAAAAAGATACTGAAATCAATGATATCGAACTCGAAATCGATGAGTTCAGCCTACTGCTGCTGGCTCGTGAGCAGCCCGTCGCCCGCGACCTGCGGTTCATTACCGGTTGCCGACGCGCTGTCATCGATCTGGAGCGTATCGGCGACGAGGCTGTCAACATCTCGGAGAAAACCATCTACCTCTCCAAGTTGCCCGAGGTCCCGCACAATCCCATGCTGCAGGAACTTGTGGACACGGCTCAGGACATGTTGCGCACCTCGGTAGAGGCCTTCAAGGAAGAAAACGCCGAAAAGGCTGCCGATGTCTGCCGCATGGACTACAAGGCTGATGATCTCAATGTGCGTATTCTGAAGAAAACCATGGATGATATGGTGACCGAAGTCACTGGTGTGCGCCGTGCGGTCAACACCATTCTGGCAGCTCGCAGCCTGGAGCGTATTGGCGATCTTGCGACCAACATCGCCGAGACCACGATCTTCATCTCCGAGGGCATCACCGTAAAGCACAACTGCGAACGTTTCTAGTAACATCCAGATGACCAGCATGAAGGCGGGCGGCAGAGGCTGCTCGCCTTTTTTGCGAACTCTTGACATGTCACTAGCAAGTGACATAAAGACATACGAGGAGGATGCCATGGCTGCTAAAACCAAACGCGACAGGAATCAGACAGAACAAAAATTGATTTCTGCCGTAGGTGCCGTTCTGGCCAAGGAAGGTTTCCGGGCTCTGGGCGTCAACCGCATTGCCCGTGAGGCAAGCGTCGACAAGGTGCTCATCTATCGTTACTTCGGTGGCCTGGCTGAGTTGGTCAGTGCTTACGCTGTCAGTTCCGAATTCTGGCCATCCGTCGATGAGCTTCTCACGGGTGACGAAGACCTGCCCTCTCCCTGCCCCCCGGCGCGTCAACTTTCACTCTATTTCCGCAACTTCACCAGGGCCATTCTGGATCGACCGCAGACCATCGAGATTCTGGCCTGGGAACTGGTAGAGCGCAACGAACTGACTGATATCCTCAACGCCAGGCGCGAACGCACTGGCGCCGAACTCATGGAACACCTGGGGGACGGGGCAACTCATCGCACCGACCCTTCCGTGGTTGTGACTCTGCTGGCTGGAGCTGTGAACTACCTGGCTATCGCCTCCCTACGCCGAGGCAGTCTTGGCGGCATCGATATCTCCAGCCAGGAAGGATGGGAGCGCGTCCACACGGTTCTGGATGACATGCTGCTGCGCATTTTCGGATAGCCCACGACCTCTTCATGGAGAACGACATGACAGCCTCGACTTCACCTGCTTCCAATGCTGAACAACGCTTTCTGGATGGTTATTCCTGTTCCGAGTCCGTGGCCTCGATCTTCGCCACCCACTTTGGACTTCCGGAGGAACCCCTGCGCCGTGCGGCCTGTGGATTTGGCGGAGGCATGGGCGGCATGGGCCGGACCTGTGGCGCAGCGACCGGGGCCATCATGGCCATTGGAATGGCCCTGGCTCCTGACGACCCCACCAATGCCGCAGCCCGTTCGCAGGTTAAAAACGCTGTCAGAACATTTCTGCAAGAATTTGAAGAGCGCCATGGCTCCTCGCATTGCAAACAGCTCCTGGGCTGCGATCTGAGCACCCCCGAAGGCTACAACGAAGCCCGCTCAAGAAACCTGTTCAAAACGATTTGCCCCAGTTTTGTGCTGACCGCAGGCGAACTACTGGAGCAGTTGCTCGACAAATAAAAAGAGCCGCCCTGAAAGAGGCGGCTCTTTGGTCTCCGTGATCTTCTTGGCTCAGCCGTTACGCTGATTGCCTCGCCCGGCGGGCCATTCACCTTGGGTTGTCCTTTTAACGACAACGAAGCGAACAGCCTCTTTGGAATGGGCTAGCGGGCGATCATGTTTCGGAGGATGTCTGCACAATTCTCGGTATTGTGCCCCATGCCCTCCAGTTTCTCCACGTAGTGGATCAGCTGGTAGATATCCTTGAAATCCATATCGGAATTGTAGATCTCGCTGCAGAGCTTATTCTTCATCTTGAAGATGCTCTGACGTCTGCGCCGAATGGCCCAGAACTTGTCCTTGGTACCCTGACGGTCCAAATGCTCGTGGTTGATCAACCCGAGGGTCGCCGTCAGTGCGGGGCCGAGATGTTCGCAGGCCATATCCACTTCTTCAATCATGGCGATGACGGTCTTCTGGAACTGAGCCGGGATCTCCACGGGACGCATGGCCAGCCATTGCATGGCTTCCTGAGCATCATCAAGGATATTGTCCTGCGCCTTGGTGTACTGCAGGAACAACCCCTTATCCACGGACATGAACAGCCCACGCGGCAAGTGATTCCTGATGCGTCGCTTGATCAGGTCCGCCTGATTCTCGATCTCATCCACCTGCTTGGCAAGCTCAACGAACTCACGGCAGGCGCCACCAGCCACATAGCATTCCATGGACTCCTTGATGACATCCACGCATTCATTGATCTTGGTGTAATGCTCAATCAGACCATCAAGAGGAGAGCGATCGGACAGCAGCCCGAAAAATGGCAATCTCATGGTGTTCTCCTTGTCTTAGGCCGTTACCTTTTAATAGACCGACCATTTGAGTATCTGAAAAATGACAATGGATGTGAACGCAGCAATAGGCACCGTCAGCAGCCAATAGACGACGATCTTGCCCAACACTCCAAAGTTAACGGCTTTGAAACCTCTTGCCAATCCCACACCGGTCACGCCACCCACTGCCGCGTGAGTGGTTGAAACGGGCAGGCCAAGCTTTGAAGCCACAAGCACTGTCGTCGCTGCAGCAAAATCGACAGCAAAGCCACGCGTATTGGTCAAAGTGGTGATGCTTTCACCCACTGTCCGCATCACCTTATGCCCAAGCACAGCGATACCGAGGGCAATCCCTGCCCCGCCCAAAGCCAGCAACCAGATGGGGACCTCGGCCTGTGTCAGGAAGGTCCCTTGCTTGGCCAGCACATAGATGGCGGCAATGGGCCCGATGGCGTTGGCCACATCGTTGGCACCCTGGGACAACGCCACATAGCAGGAGGTAAAGATCTGCATCTTGCGGAAGATTGCCTCCACGCCTTCGGCACCATCCTCGACCGTCAGCGACATGCGCAGGGCCATTCGGGATGAAACCAGCCAAACGCCAAGAGACAGTAAGCTAATCAACGCCAGCGACTCGTACCAGACCAAGGCCAGCTGCTTTCCGACAGGGGTCTTATACATGAAGGAAAAACCGACCAGGGTCATGGTCAGGGCCATCCAACGCGGGCCATACTTACGCGCATTTTCCAAAAAATTCGGCTTGAGGAAGATATCCCTGCGAATCTGGGTGAAGATGAAATACGCGATACCTGCAGCAAGGAACGGGGAGATGAACCATGACAGTACCACCCCGCCCAACTTGAGCCAGTTGACCACATCCGGACCACCCGCAACCAACCCAAAGCCAAGGATGGCTCCGACAATGGAGTGTGTACTCGAGACCGGCAAAGCCGTCAGCGTGGCGATGAGGACCCATATCCCCGCGGCCAACAGCGCTCCGAACATTCCAAGCATAATCAACTTGGGATCGGATATCATGGCCGGGTTGATGATCCCCTTGCTGACCGTGGCCGTGACGTGGGACCCCAGAAAAACCGCTCCGACAAAGTTCAGGATGCCAGCGATGAACACCGCCTGCTTGACGGTGATGGCGCGCGCTCCAACAGCCGAAGCCATGGAGTTTGCCACATCATTGGCCCCGAGGTTGAACGCCATCAGGAACCCTGCCCCTAGGGACAGCAAGAAAAACAAGTCGTATAAATCCATTCGATATTTCCTTCCGGTGCAGAGGACTGTGTCACAATCGAATTGAAGCCAGCGCGGGGCGCTTGCCCAGCGGGGAGTATTACAGTTCTGTTACGAACCTGTGACAACAGCCTTGGCGGACCCTACATAAAAGCCATTCGGAAAGAAACTTCTTTTAATTAGCAAATGATATCGGGGCATTGCATACGCAATTTTTTTTGAAATTATTTGTAACATTTGTGGCGCCGGTCAACGACCGACGCCACAAAATAACAACAAATAAACTCTGAACAGATTAGAGCTTGGTCTTGAGCACCAGATCAGTAATCGGGCCCCGAGAACGCTCTCCCTTCAAAACCATATGAGCGTAGTTGGACTGCCCCTTGAATTTACGAACAATCCAGTTCAAGCCATTGTTGGCTTCACTCAGATAAGGATTATCCACCTGGCTGGTATCGCCCAGGCAAATGCATTTGACCCCTTCCCCCATGCGGGTCAGCAGGCTTCTGACTTCCGCACGTGACAAGTTCTGGCATTCATCAATGATCACAAATGCATTCTCGATATTCATACCACGAACATAGGCCAAAGGCAGAATCTCGAACTTCTTGGGGTTGTACTTGGGGATATGTGCCTCGGGGTCCACAAAAACCTTGTTTGCGGGCCTCTGGGCATGAAGCTTCAGCACCAGATCCAGAATATACCGCACATAGGGTTCCATCTTCTCATCGATGTCACCTGGCAGGTATCCAAGCTTGGCTCCAAGCTCGATGGTCGGCTTGAGCATGAAAATCTTCTCGAAATTGCGCTTCTCAAGGACCTGATAGAGCGCCGAAGCCAAGGCCAGATAGGTCTTGCCATACCCCGCGTCACTTTGCACGGAAACAACATCGACCCCGGGGTTATTCATCAGCTCCAGAGCCAAATTCTGATACATGGACCGAGGTTTGATATTCCAGGGGGAATGCGTATAGCCGATCACCCGATTTTCACCATCCGGCCCATGAAACATGGGCTTGCCATCCACCCAAGTGAAGCTGTTCGGCAGCGGCTGGTCGCCGTTGTCGTTAAACCCCGTATACAGTTGGGACTCGGATTCAAAAGGCTTTGAGTCCTTGAATTCCTCGCTATTGATATGCGAAAGCCCCGCCTGCAACTGCAGGATGCGGTCATTGGTGACCAGAATCGGATTTTCGATCTCCGAACTGGACAGGATCTCTTTCAGGATGAAGTTGTCGACAAGCTCTTCTGAAAACGGAGAAATGCTGGAGTCGTTGCGGATAAAATTGATGCTGTCCTTGTGTTCCAGGAGCACATCGATAACCTTGGCCACGATGTGCCGAAGGCGAGGGTTTGTCTTAAGCGTATTGAGTTCAATCAGGACGTGATAGGGAATGTAAATGTTATTATCATTCCCGTTTTTGAGGCTCAGGATGCTGTTGGGATTCTCTATGAGGACATTGGTATCGACGACATAATTCTTTTGTACTTGGGTCATCGATTGGTTTTTCCTTGGCTGGTGGTTGTAAAGAACATTTGCTCTGCCATGCTCCAGCCTGGAGCGTACCTGGGGGATGATGGGCCCGGGCCTTGTGAAAACCATAGGCGATTCCACAGACCATGTAAACGGACACCCACATTTTTTCTAGAAAGTCTATAGAACTGTCACCCAATGGACATCTCAGCCAGTTCAACATCTTTTTGTAATTATCAATCTGCCACATCTCTCCATGAAGAATCGCCACCACGGGAAGCCCATGGCGGCGATCTGCGTCGCATAATTCATCGATCAGGCTAGAGTTTCTTCTGTAATCTCGCCCGGAGCCAGATGGCAACGAGGTTCATCCCCAGGACCAGCGCCACCAGGACAAGAGACGTTCCATACTGCAGATGTCTCGTTTTCTCGATCTCCGTCCCTGCCGTAGCCAGTACATAGACATGATAAGGCAAGGCCATGACATCGCTGAACACGGAGTTGGGCATCTTGGGGGTATAGAAGACCGCTGCCGTGAACATGATCGCGGCAGTCTCCCCCGCAGCCCGAGACAAACCCAGAATGGCACCGGTCAGCATGCCCGGCAAGGCAGCTGGTAGCACAACTTTGGAAATGGTCTGCCATTTTGTGGCGCCAAGCCCCAGAGAGGCTTCGCGATAGGTATTGGGAACACTGCGCAGAGCTTCCTCTGCCGTGCCGATGATCACCGGCAGGGTCAAAGCGCCAAGGGTCAGCACGCCAGCCATGATGGACACGCCCATCTGCAGAAAAGTCACGAAAAACGCCAGTCCAAACAGGCCAAAGACCACAGATGGCACACCGGCCAGATTATTGATTCCCAGGCGGATGATGCGGCCCACCTTGGGGTTGGTGGCGTACTCGTTCAAGTAGATGGCACTGGCAACCCCAAGAGGAAAGGCCACAAGCATGGAGCCGAATGCCAGCAGGAATGTGCCTACAATACAGGGCCAGATGCCACCCTCGGTCATGGAATTTCTGGGAGCCTCGGTCAGGAACTCCCATGAAATCGCGGGCAGACCGTAATAGAACAGGAATCCACAGATGGTAAGCAAAGCCAGCCCATTGATGCCGGACGCAGCCTTGAACATGCCAAACATGATCTTTTCCACCAGTGCGCGATGTCCAAGGCCGATGGATCCAGACGGTGACGTGACTCTGGCGGCGGGGATACTGCGATCCATTGTTGTCTCTCCAACGTTATGCATACTCACTCTCTTCTGATTCCAAGCCACGCCGGCTACAGCGTTGCCGCGCCGACCTGCTTATGCTTTTCGGCGACGTAATCGGCCAGGATGTTGAACAACATCGTGAACATGAACAGGACAATGCCGGTGGCGAACAGCGCATAGTAATGGTCCCCCCTAAACGGTGCTTCCGCCATTTCTGCTGCAATGGAAGCAGGCATGGGCCGCACCGGATCAAACAGGCTGCCCGGAACCATTGCCGCGCCCCCCGCAACCATCAGCACGACCATGGTCTCGCCAATGGCCCGCGACATGCCCAGGATAATGGCCGTGGAAATGCCGGAAAGGCTTGCTGGCAACACAACCTTGAAAATTGTTTCCCAGTGGGTCGCGCCCAAAGCCAAAGAGGCCTCCTTGAGCTCAGCCGGGACACTGAAAATGGCATCCTCTGAGATGGAGCAAATCGTCGGAACAGACATGAAAGCCAGCATCAGAGCCGCATTGAACAGGTTCAGCCCCGTGGCGACGTCCAGCACTTCCTGAAGGTATGGAGCGACAAGCACCATGCCGAAAAAACCAATGACAACCGATGGCAAAGCAGCCAGTAACTCAACAACGGGTTTGACTATCCCCCGCACGCGGGGAGTAGCTATCTCAGCTAAATAGATGGCGGTCATCACACCCAGAGGGATGGCGATGGCAGACGAGGCTGCCGTCACCAGAACAGAGCCGATAAGGAGCGGAAAGATACCGAAGTCCGGCGGATCTGCGGTCGGGTACCATTCGTTACCGAACAGAAACTTGAAGACCGGATACTCCTTGAAGATCGGCAACCCTTCCATGAACAGAAAGATCATGATCAAGAAGAGGATGAGAATGGAGGATGATGCGGTGACCAAAAAGGTCATCTTGATCATCTTTTCTTTATGCTTACGATCCATATCTTTTCTTACTCCGAAGATGTTCAGGGCTAGCAGAGACACGTCAACCCGCTGTCCGACAAGCGGACAGCGGGATTTTTGCGCTCACCCGCCCAAAACCGGCGGGCTGATGTGTTCTAGTACAGCGGTACGTAACCGGCAGCCTTGGCGTGAGCCTGACCGTACTTGGGGTGCAGCAGATACATGATGAACTTAGCGGTCTCGCCTTTGGGCCAGCCCTTGGTGAAAACATACAGGAAGCGGGAGACAGGGTATTTGCCGGAGGATGCAGTCTCGGGATTGCCCTCGATACCGTCAACAGTCAGAGCCTTGGTGCTCTTGTCCAGGTAACCGTAGCCGATGTAGCCTATGGCATACTTGTTCTTGGACACAGCCTGCACCACGGCACCGTTGGAAGCCTGCAGCAGGGCACCGGCAAACACACGCTCCTTCTTCATGATCTTGCCTTCCCAGGTCTCATAGGTACCGGAGGAGGTATCACGGGAGATAACGACGATTTTCTTGTCGATGCCGCCAAGGTCCTTCCAGTTGGTGATCTTACCCTGGTAGATGTCCTTCAACTGGGCGCGGGTCAGACCGGCCACGGTGTTGGAGGGATGAACGACAGGGACCAGAGCGTCGATGCCCACGGCAAAGGGAACGGGGTACACACCCTTTTCCATGGCCAGCTTGACTTCCTTGTCCTTCATGAAGCGAGAAGCCATGGCGATGTCGGTGGAACCGTCGATGATGGCCTTGATGCCGTTGCCAGAGCCGCCTCCAGATACGGAAATGGAAATGCCGGGGTTGGCCTTCATGTAGGCCTCAACGGCTTTCTGCATGATGGGCAGAACGGTGGTGGAGCCCTTGACGGTCATGCTGGTCGCCGAAGCGGTCATGGAAAAAGCCATGACCATAAGGGCGGCCAGAATAATACTTTTGATTCTCATTTCATCCTCCAAAGATGTTCAGACAAATTCGTAGTTGGTCGCCTCATGCGGCGTGTGAGAGGTATAGGAGCGGACTGTTACGAATTGGTGACAGGTGCAATGAGAATGGGTGACAATTATTCATACTCTACAAAAGCCTATTTTAATTGAACTTAATCAATAGAAAAATGACATTTACGACTTTCTGCTGTCACACAACGTGACACAAAGGCAGCCCCGGAAGTCTTCGCCAGATGCCCCTCCAGCCATCACCGCCTGTTTCTGCCACAAAAAAAGACGCCCCCTCCAAAATGGAAGAGGCGCCTGAAATCGCTTATGAGAAAAAGGATCAATCGAGGGTTTCGAATTCACCCTTCTGACGATTCTTACGGACGTTATCACTGGCAAAGACCTTGCCATTCATGGTGATGTAAGCCCCGGGGGCAAGCAACTGAGCCGCACTGAAGGCGCATCCCAGATTGAACAGGGCATCGGAGTTCACAAAGGAATACGGGACCATGGCCCCCACCAACACAACGGTTTTGCCATTGGCTCGCGGCCCGATCAGCCGGGCTGTCTCGGGCATGGTATCCGTACCATGGGTGACCACAACCTTGTCTTCAGGTGCAGCCAAAACCCGCTCCAGGATCAACTCGCGATCAGCATCGACCATATGCAGGCTGTCCTTGAGCATCACGGTCTCGATGGCCACATCAACGGTGCACTTGGCCTGAGTCAGAATGTCGGTCAGATGAGTCTTGGTAAAAACCAGCTCACCGTCCAGCTGATTATATTCCTTGTCCAGCGTGCCGCCGGTCACGAGAATGCGAATGTCTGCCATGCTCGTCTCCTACATCGCCAAACGGGCTTTTTCCGGAGACAATCGCTGCTCCAGTCTGTTGGCGTATTGGCTCATGGCGTAGCAGCAGACGAAATACAGGAACGCCGCTGCCGTATAGAGTTCAATGGGATAGATCATGATTCGGTTGTTGAGAACCATGGTCACGTTGGTCAACTCCATAACGCCCAGCACATAGGCCAGCGAAGTATCCTTGAAGATGGCAATGAACTGTCCCACGATGGGGGGAATCATCTGCTTCAGAGCCTGCGGCAGGATCACCCGGCGCATGGTTTGGAAATAGGACAATCCCGTGGAGAACGCGGCCTCGGCCTGACCAGGGGGCAGGTTCTCAATGCCCGCACGGATGATCTCGCCAAGGTACGCACCTGTGAACACGGTCAGGGCGATGGTCGCACTCCAGAACACGTGCAGGAAGGTGCCGGTCAATACCGGGATAAAAAAGTAGACCCAGAAGATGACCATGATCAGTGGGTTACCGCGAATAACCTCAATGTAGACCACGCTGGGAATCTTCCACAGCAGATTATTGGACGTACGGCCCAGTCCTGCAAAAAGCCCCAGGGGGAAGCTGCAGGTAATGGCGATCACGGCCATCAGGATGGCCATGGACAGCCCGCCCACACCGGCAAGCACATCACTCGGATCATCCGAGGGGAAGCGCCAGTAGAGCATCAGCTTGAAATTGTCGAAAATCACATCCCAATTGAATCCGGCAACACCCATCACCGCCCGGTACAGAACATAGGCGATGGCCCCCACGAACATCGCCTTGAGGCTCAAGATGGTGAATGACCAGGCATTACTCACGGACTTGTTCAGAGCCGCACGTGCGGGGGAATAGCTCACGGAACGATGCCGACGGCGTCGGGAGGCTGCACGATGCGCAGCGCGACGCACCGGACGCGTTGCCACTCGACAGGTCAGGCTCACCGGGCCAACAATGCCGTTGACCAGGCGCTCGCCAAAGCTGCGGCCGGAACCACCAATCCGCAAACGGATGTTCACGGCATTGAGCACCGCTGAAATGCCCAGCGACAGAGTGAGATACAGGACAGAAGCGGCAGTGGCGGCTTCGAACCCGCGGAAGGTCATGGACTCCACCTGCTGCGAGCACCAGGCCAATTCACTGATCCCCACGAACATGGCCAGGGACGAGTTCTTCATGTTGTTCAGGAACTCGCTGCCCAGCGGCGGAATAATGGCACGGAAGGAAATGGGCAGGATAATTCTGCTCAAGACCTGTGAATAGGTCAGGCCACTGGAATAGGCCGCTTCGAGCAATCCCTTGGGGATGGACTGCAAGCCGGCACGGATGACCTCGGCCATGAAGGAGGCCGTATAGGTGGACAAAGCCATCACTGCGGTCAGGAATTCGTATCCGAAATTCATGTCGGCCAGCCAGGGTGGCAGCAACCAGCCCATCCAACCGGGCAGCATGTCCTGGAAGCCAAAGCCCAATTCGAAGACCCACTCGCGGGCACCCTCGGGCAAAGCCTGGGGGAAGGCAAAATACCAGAACAGCAACTGGACCAAGAGCGGCGTATTCCGGAAAAATTCAACGTAGGAAGTGGACAGCCAGTAGACAGGCTTGAACTGGGAGACGCGCCCCAAGCCCACTGCGACGCCCAGGCTCAAAGCCAGGACAGCACTGATCAAAGACAGGACAATAGTCCAGCACACGCCTTTGAGCATGAGCAGACCATAGTGCTCGCCGTAGGTCTCGTTGACTGTGAACAGCACGCTCCAGTCAAACTTGTACCCAAAATCGAACACCCAGCCCCAATAATAGACGGCCAGCATCACCAGGGTCGCCAGCAAGGACAGCTGCACCCACTTCTTTTCCATCCAGAATCTGATCATAGCGCCTTAGGGAGAAGCATGAGCCCGGAAGGCCCGGGCTCATGCGTTAGAGTTATCTATCAGGATTTAAATGCAGCTTAGGGCCACATCTCGATCTGCTCGGTCATGGGGAAGTAGTACGGGGTATCAGGACCATACCACTTGTTGTAGATGGTCATGTAGGTGCCATCTTTCCACATGTCCTGAAGGGCAAAGTTCACGGCGTCGCGAAGCTTGGAATCGTCCTCGGGCAGACCCATGCCGTAAGGCTCATCGGAAATGAAGTCACCGACCAGCTCAAACTTGCCAGCGTCCTTGGCGGCGTAGCCAAGCAGGATGGTGGAGTCAGTGCTCCAAGCAGCAACACGGCCCATCTTCAGAGCCTGGTAGCACTCGGATTCCTTCTGGAAGGAGATGACGTTCTTCTCGTAGTCCTTGTCGCCCAGGCTCTTCAGGAGATTCTTGATGTTGATCTCGGAAGTGGTGCCCTGCATGGTGGCGATCTTCTTGCCCACGAAGTCGGAAGCCTTGGCGTACTTGCCCTTCTTGGCGAGCAGCTTCTGGCCATCAAAGAAGTAAGTGATGGAGAAGTCGATGGACTTGTCGCGCTCACGCTTGTGGGTCATGTTTGCAACGGAAAGGTCGATACGGCCCTGCTGCACGAAAGCGATGCGAGTCTTGTTGTTCACAGCCACGCGCTCCAGGGTGCAACCCATGCGCTTGGCGATCTCTTCGGCGATGTCCACGTCCATGCCGACCCACTCGTTCTTCTCGTTGTAGAACGCACCGGGGATCGAATCCGTCATGATACCGGCGCGCAGCACCTTGGTCTTCATGATGTTGTCATAAGCCGGACCAGCCATGGCCACGGAGGCCATCACGAGGGAGGCCATCAGGGCCATCGCAACGATCTTCCAAAGTTTCATGCCATCCTCCACAGATGAGTTAGGTATTTTGATACACACATCCAAATAAATCTGACCCGCCCACCCGGGCTAGTGGGTCAGAATCTTGCTGAGGAAATCCTTGGTCCGCTCACTCTTGGGATTTTGGAAGAATTCATGGGGAGTATTCTCCTCAATCATCAGTCCACCATCCATAAAGATGATCCGATCAGCCACTTCACGGGCAAATCCCATTTCGTGCGTCACGCAGACCATGGTCATGCCCTCACGGGCAAGGGTCTTCATTACGTCCAGAACCTCGTTGATCATCTCGGGGTCCAGAGCGGACGTCGGCTCGTCAAAAAGCATGATCTTGGGCTGCATGGCCAGACCGCGGGCAATGGCCACACGCTGCTGCTGACCACCTGAGAGCTGGCAGGGATACTTGCTGGCCTGGTCAGGGATGTCGACCTTGACCAACAGTTCCATGCCCAGGTCCTCTGCCTCGCGCTTATCCATGCCCCGCACCAACACCGGAGAAAGGGTGATGTTTTCCAACACGGTCATGTGCGGATACAGATTGAACTGCTGAAAAACAAAACCAACCTCGGCCCTGAGCAGGGTGAGATTGGTTTTGGGGTCGTTGATGTCGTGTCCGTCAACAATAATTTTGCCCTTCTGGATGGGCTCCAGACGGTTAATGCAGCGGATCAACGTACTTTTACCGGACCCTGACGGCCCGCACACGACCACGACCTCGCCTTCGGCGATGTCCAGATTGATATCCTGCAACACGTGCAGGTCGCTATACCACTTGTTCACGCGGCGAAACTGAATCAAAGCCGCCTCCTACTCATCATCGATTATTGTTTCCCCATCTGGGGCTTGCATTTCGTAGCAGACCCACGGGCCAGGGGCAAGGTTACGCACTGGCATATCACTGCCCGGCGACAACCTCGGCAAGAGTCCGTACAAAGCCCAAAACGTCTTCTTCGGTGGTATCAAAGGAGCACATCCACCGGACTTCAGGCAATTCCTCGTCCCAAGTATAAAAAAAGAATTGTTCGCGTAGCGGCTCAATGAGCTCTGGAGCAAGGGTGGCGAAGACGCCATTGGTCTCCACAGGGCGAGTGACATCAACCCCGGGAATGGACGATATCTTCTTTGCCAGCAAGCGAGCCATGGCGTTTGCATTACGTGCATTTTCCAACCACAGGTCGCCCGAAAGCAGAGCAACGTACTGCGCCGCAATATAACGCATCTTGCTATGCAACTGCATGGATTGCTTGCGAATGTATTTGAAGGTCTCGGCGTGCTCGGGATTCAGAAACACCACGGCCTCGCCAAACATCAGCCCGTTCTTGGTGCCGCCAAAGGACAGCACATCCACTCCGCAATCCGTGGTCAGTTCCTTCAGGCCCAGCCCCAGAAACTCGGCGGCATTGGCCAGCCGTGCGCCATCCATATGCACAGCCATGCCTGCTTCGTGTGCCCGATCGGCCACGTCCTTGATTTCCTTGGCGGTATAAACGGTGCCAAGCTCCGTGGCCTGGGTCAACGATACAGCCACGGGCTGTGAGTGGTGCTCGGAACCCAGGCAATGCAGATGCCGCTCAATGGCGCGGGGATCGATCTTGCCGTCCACGGACCGTTCAGCCAGCAGCTTGATGCCAGCGCCCCGCTCGGGTGCACCGCATTCATCCACATTGATATGAGCGCAGTCGGAACAGATCGCCGCATTCCAGGAACGTGTCAAAGCCGCAAGGGAAGACACATTGGCTCCGGTTCCATTGAAGACAAAGAAAGGTTCAGTCTGAGGTCCGAAGACATCCTTGAAGGCTTCGCGGGCAGCCTCGGTATAAGGATCAGAACCATAGGCCACGCAATGTCCGGCGTTGGCCTCAGCCAATGCCTCCATCACTTGTGGATGGACACCGGAATTATTATCGCTCGCAAAGCTCTTTTTTGACATTACCGTAGAAACTCGCTGTATAATTTTGCAAAACACCAGCGCAGGAAGGGCAAACTTGTTAAACGGAAATAGGCTGGAGGTAAAGGATGAATTTCCCAGCTCCCGGAAACCACGGGCTCAAAGACAGCACCTGCGGCTACCCGCAAGGGTCAGATTCGAGACGTATTATTCGTCACCGGGGGTAGAAAGCGAGCCAAGACATTGAGACAATTCTCTGGCTATTTCAAGCATCTCCACGGTCTGATTGATGCGCCAGGAAAAGGCCTCGGCTTCGAAGGGCTTGGTCAGAAAATCATTGGCACCGTGCTTCAAGAATTTCGCCGTCATGGACGACTCGCCAGCCCCGGACACTCCGACGATGGCCAAAGAGTCCTTCTTGCGGGTTTTGCGAACTTCAGCACAGAATTCGAACCCATCCATCACGGGCATCTCATAGTCGGTCACCACGATGACGATATCCTGCTCTGATTCAAGGATATCCAGGGCCTGCTTGCCGTCTTCGGCTTCAACAACCCGAAAGTTCTGAATCTCCAACAAACCACGAACCAGAGATCGAGCCGTCTTGGAATCGTCCACGACCAGAGCCTTCAGCGTCTGATTCTTGTACAGTCGAGACAGAGCGTCCACGACGTCATCAAGAACAATCATGCTGCTCTTGAGCACATAGTCGGCCACGTTCTTCTTGAGCAGGGAATCGCGCACTTCATCATGGAAGGTCGCGGTCAGCACCACTGCTGGCAACCCGTGGGCCTGCACCAGATCCACGGCCTCACCATCCGGGGCATCGGGCAGATTCAAATCGACCACAGCTGCGAACAAATACTCCCGCTGAGAGATCAATACCTGTTCAGCCTCTTCCAACGAATGGGCACTCACGGTCTCGAAGTTCGACAGTCCCTCGATATGGCGCGAAATGATCTTGGCCTGAACATGGCTGTCTTCGATGACGAGGATGCGAGCGGCGGCGACTTGATCGTTCACGGGAATCTCTCCTCTCCACGAAATACACGCGGCGGATAGTGAAATAAACACCCGAGCGGATTCTCATCGGCACGGGTGTGCTTTAGTCTATTGTATGCCAGAATTACACGAACTGTGCAAAGCAAAGTCTTCTAGAGACCGGCGGTCTGCAGTTCCTTGCGATAGGCCTCGACCCCGGAAATAACCCCTCTGGAGACTTCATGCAGATACTCGTCCGAGCGCAGCAGCTTGGCCTCGGTGGAGTTGGAGATATAGCCGACCTCCACCAGCACCGCAGGCATTTTCGCTCCGATGAGCACAAAGAACGGCGCCGAACGCGCCCCATGGTCATTGATCCCTTTGTACTTGGATCGTAACGCCCGCACGGAATGTTTCTGTACGTGGCTGGCCAGCACCCGGGATTCCTCGATCTTGAAACTATGGACCAGATCCAGAACAATCTTCTGGGTGTCACTGATCTTCATGGGATCGACGTTGTTTTCCTTGGCCGCCAGCCTGAGCACGATATCGTTCTTGGCCTTACCAAGATAATACGTCTCAAAGCCACGGACGGAGCTTTTGGCGTTGGCGTTGCAGTGCAAAGAAATAAACAGATCGGCCTTTTTGATATTGGCCGCCAGAACCCGATCTTCCAGGGCCACCTTGCGGTCCTCGGCGCGGGTATAGAGAACCTTATAGCCCTTCTTCTTGAGCTCTGCCCCAAGGATTCTCGCCAGACGCAGGGTCACATCCTTTTCCTTGGTCCTCAGCTTCTTGCGAAGTTTGCCCTTGTTGTCCTTATAGCGGATATACTGCACGGCCCCCGGGTCACGCCCACCGTGTCCGGCATCGATCATGACCGTCCCAATGGTCATGCCCAACTGAGCCAGAACGTCCTTGGCGGTATCGCGCTCCTTCTTGCCCGGCTTGCGGGGTGCCTGATCCGGCTTGCCAAACGTCTTGGGAATCTCTTTGGCCACAGACTTGCGGGCAAAGACGTCAATGACAATGCGATAAGGATTTTCAAGGGTCAGGATATGATACTCCTGCTTTTCCTTGAAATCGAGAACGACCCGGGCCGTATCAGGGGTATTTTGAGCCGCACGGACGGTCTTCAGAAATCCTCCGGGGACCTCCTGCCGAGCCTTGACATTCTTGGCCACACGGGTCTTTTTCAAATCCACGAACATTCGGGACAACTTGCCGCTGGCCTCATCCGCAGGCAGGGAGCGCTCCTTGAATTCGACTGCATTATCCAAGTCCAGCACGATGCGGGTGAAGTCCTCACCACTGGAATAACGTACGCCCAAGAGCGTGGCATCACCGGTCTTGCCATTGAAGGTCGATGTCCCCGCCGTGGAGGGTCTGACTTCCGGAGCCACTGGCCGAGCCTTGCTCGCGGCTTGCGGAGTGGAAACCGCTGCGGCATCGGGCAACTCATTGGCCCGGGCCTCGTCCATGGCTCGTAACAGTTCTTTGGCCTCTACCGCTCGGTCACCATCGGGATAATCACGCACGACCAGTAACAGATCCGCATAGGCCTGATCCTCGTCATTCAAATGTGTGAATTCCACGTACCCCTTGCGGAACAGGGCATCATCGCGCCAGGAATCCGTTTCGCGGAACAGATCTACGGCGCGCTCGTATCCTTCAACGGCCTTCATAAAATCGTCATCGCGGCGCGAGATACGCCCCAACTCATCCCAGGTAAAGCCCTCGAAATAGGCACTTCGGGCAGCATAAACCCCGCTCCCCGCAGCCTCGGAGACAGCAGCAAACCGCCGAGCCACACGCAAGAATTCGTCACGAGAGGGTTTCTTCTTGGATCGCACCACCTTGAAGGCCTTTTGAGCCTTATCGTAGGCACTCTTGATCTCGGCCTTGGGCACCGCGACCTGTTTGGGCGAGGGCTTGGGTGCAGACTTCTTGACCACGGGGGCAGATGCCGTGCTTCTGCCCTCAATACGAGCTAACAGCTTTGCGGCCTTGGAGGCATGATCGCCTTTGGAGTAAAGGCGACGGATAATACGCAGGTCTTCGGCTGCCGATCTGGCATCGCCCAGACGAACAAAAGCAATCTCGGCCTTTCGGAACAGACAATCATCTATCCAGGAATCGCCCGGAGGAAAACGATTGGTCGCCCGCTGGAAATAATCCACGGCACGATGGGCATCGCTACGCAGCCCTGATCGCCGGGCCAATTCCTCGTAGCAACGGCCCATATAATAGAGACACTTGGGCGCATAGCCCGAGGTGGGACTGATCTTGAACACCCGCTCGAACCGGGCATGAACGTCGGTCCACAGATCGCGACGCGAGGCGCTTTTCTCCGAGGACAACACCTGCTTGAAACTTTTCAAGGCCGCATTGAACTGGGGCTGCTGATCCGTGGCATGGGCTTGGCCGCTTAGGGTAAAAAACAGGACCAACGCAGCCAGAAGGACTACGAAGCGAGAGGGCATAGCCCCGGTGTAAACGGGGCGGCGTTGATTCGGCAAGATTGGCGTCTGTGTCATGCAGTAGTGCCCATTACGGGCCTGGTTCCGGTGCGCTTCGTGGACATATAGCCGCGATTGCAGGCAAACCGCAACCCCGTGGCGCAAAAACACCTCAGGCAAGGAAGCTGGCAGTCATCAGACGATGACATCATCACAGCCACCACCCAGGCAATGCAGACAGGAGTCGGTACGCGCGCCTCTGACCTCAATGGATCGTACACAATCAATCAAGCGAAAGTACCACCCAAAAGCGATGCCCCAAGCCCCAGTACAATGGCACCGCCAATCAGGGCCAGTATCTTTTGCGCCATCTCAGCCCTGCCTGAACGACCGGCGGCACAAGACAAAAGCGTTCCTCTGCAACAGGCCGCCAGAGCAGCTGCAAGGGCAATAGTTACCCCCATGCCGCAGGCCATAGCCATTACCGCGCCAAGTCCAAGCCACAAGGCATCCAACGCCAGGGCAAACAACAGCATAATGGCCGCACCCGGACAGGGAACCAGCCCGGTGGACAGCCCCACCCCCAGCAGACTCCTGCCCTGTCCGCCATCTGTTTCATCCTGGGCTCTGCGAGACTTCAGCACGTCCACAAGCAACCATAGGCCGATGCACATCACAAGGGCATAGCTGCCTCTCTCCACCCAGAGAGCCGTCATCTCGAAACGGTTCATCATTGCCCGCCGAGCGATAGCGTGCAGAACGAGGACCACACCCACTGCAGAGGCCGCATGCGCCGCCCCCATGAGAGCGCCCAAGGCTGCGCCTCGGCGCGCAGACAGACCTCGCGCCAGGACGTACGATGTTGCCACGGATTTACCGTGCCCCGGTCCAGCGGCATGGACTGCCCCATAGGCAAAGGACAATCCCAGAAAAACCATCAGCCCCCAAGGGGATGGCTGTTCGTTCAGAGACCTGACCCGTGCCGACAATTCACCACGCATCTCGCGCTGCCAGCGGGCAATGCGCCCCAGTGTACCGCTCAGGGCCGAGCCCCCGTCAGGAGCAGTGGCCACCCGTTCCTGACGGGGGCTCGCCCCTGCGGCAAAGGGGTTGGTTGCAGCTTCGGCTTCCACGCCCGCAACCAGCATCCAGACCGTAAACAGGACAGTCAGCAGACCTTTCATCGGGCACCAAAAGTCAGGGTGATTTCCGATGTCCAGACCTGGAATGAGGAATACGTGCGCTCAGAATTGATCACCACAGAGGCCTGAGCCTTGACCCCGGCGGTGTTCTCCAACTCCAGGACGGCATCCTCAGGGGTGTAGACATCGGCATAATATTCAGGGTCATGCACTGACAGCAGCACTGTATGCTGCCCCTCGACACCGGAGACCCGGCAAGGCACAAAAAAATCGTAGAACAATTTGCCGTCAAAAAAACCCGCACGAAAATCCTGAATCTGCTGCACCCGGAACTGCTCACCGTCCACTTCAAGAAAGGTGAAATAGTCAAAGTTCTTGAGGTTATCGAACGCTCCGATCTTCACGGTTTTGATCTCAGCCTCGGAAAACGCTCCATCCCGATCCTGATCATGATCCTCACGAATCATGGTCCCGAACATATCGTCAAAGACCCAATGCACCCGTACCCCCGCCAAATCCGAACCCTCAAAGACGAAGGTCACGGAGTTATCCACGAAGACATGAGGGTGAGCCTGAGCAGGGAGCGGGGACCACAGCACCACCGCGAGAGCCCACAGAAAAATAAACAGGCCCCACCCGGAATTCCGAGCAGGGCCTTCGAATATACTCATAGCAATTATTCCACGGTCACGCTTTTGGCCAAGTTACGGGGCTGGTCCACATCCTTGCCCAGATAGTCCGCTACTTCGTAGGCGAACAACTGCAGGCATGGCAGAGCCAGAAACGCAGAGAGCGGACCCCAGACCTCGGGAATCACCCAGGCATCATCCACCCCCATATCCAGCCCCGGGTTGGTCAGGGCGATGATGCGACCATCGCGAGCCTGCACTTCCTCCAGATTGGACTTGACCTTGGGCAGCAGATCGTCGCGCATGGCCAGGGCAAAGGTCGGGAAATCACGCTCGATGAGCGCGATAGGGCCGTGCTTCATCTCACCCGAGGCATAACCCTCGGCGTGAATGTAGGAAATTTCCTTGAGCTTGAGCGCGCCTTCCAAGGCCAGCGGAAAATTCAGCCCGCGCCCCAGATACATGAAGCTGGAGACTCCCGAGTACTTGCGGGCCAGTTCCTTGGAACGCTCACGCATGGCAGGCAGTTCGGCATCCAGCAATCCGGGCAACTCATGCACCGCAGCAATCCCCTGCTGGGTCACTTCGGCGGACAAGGTTCCCTTCTGCGCACCCCAGTGCAAAGCCAGCAGGTACAGAGCCGTCAACTGGCTACACATGGCCTTGGTCGAAGCCACGCTGATCTCCGGTCCCGCCTGAGTGTAGATCACATGGTCGGACTCGCGCGCCACGCTTGAGCCCACGACATTGCACAGACCGATGACGGATGCGCCCATCTGCTTGGCGCGACGGATGCCGGCCAAGGTGTCGGCCGTCTCACCGGATTGGCTGATCGCCAGAATCACATCGTCCTCGTCCAGCAGCAGGTCGCGATAGCGAAACTCCGAGGCAATCTCCACACGCACGGGAATGCGTGCCCAGGATTCCAGCAGATTCATGCCCCATAATCCGGCGTGAAAAGAGGTTCCGCAGGCGACGATGTGCAGCCGCTTGGGCGAAGTCAGGCCTTCCAGTTCAGGCAGACGGACAGTGCCCGTCTTCAGGTCCACCCGGCCCGCCAGACAATCGGCGATGACTTTGGGCTGCTCAAAGATTTCCTTGATCATGAAGTGCTTGTGTCCACCCTTTTGTGCGGACTGCACATCCCAATCAATGCGATTGGTCTGCTTCTCGATGGGTTCAAGGGTCAGGGCGTCCAGCACCTGCCAGGAGTTGGCATCCATGCGTACCAACTCGCCGTCCTCCAGAAAGACCACGTCGCGGGTGTAATTGAGAAAGGCTGGGATATCCGAGGCCACGAAATTCTCGCCAGTGCCGGCACCAAAGACCAGGGGGCTGGACTGGCGGGCGGCGTAGATCACTCCAGGCTCATCCAAAGAGACAAGCGCCACGGCGTAGGCACCTTCAACCCGCGCCAGAGCCCATGACAGGGCCTGGAGCACACCTTCTCCGGTCTCTTTCAGACCTTCTGAGATCAGGTTGACCAGGACTTCGGTGTCGGTCTCCGAAGCAAAGGTGTAGCCCCGCTCTATGAGCCAGTCCTTCTGCTCCTGGAAATTCTCGATGATGCCGTTGTGGATCATGGCCAGACGGCCGGAATTGTCCTTGTGCGGATGAGCGTTACGCTCCACGGGGACTCCGTGGGTCGCCCAGCGTGTGTGCCCGACGCCACTGGTGGCCATAGTCACGTCGCGACCATTGACCTTGGTCTCCAGTCCGACGAGCTTGCCTTCTGCGCGCAGCAGTTCCAGTTCCTTGTTTTGAATAAAGGCCACACCGGCGGAGTCGTAACCGCGGTATTCCAAGCGCTTCAGGCCTTCAAGCAAAATGGGGACAGCGGGCCTGTGCCCCGCGTAGCCGATAATGCCGCACATAATTCACCCTCGATCAGGCTATGGTTCAACTCGATATGAAGACAGTGACGAGCCCTTGGCCCAGCCCCTGTACATAATCAAATGCTCAGGGCTGAATACCCCAGAGCCCCGTGCTTATTCAACCCCTGCTCGCGCCCAAAATTCGGGCCAGTCGGCCAGCAGTTTACGCAGGGCCTTACCCCGGTGACTCCGCTGGTTCTTTTCCTCACGGGAAAGTTCGGCAGAATGACGCCCGCTCTCGCTATCCACAAACACGGGATCGTAGCCAAAGCCCTGGTCACCTTTGAACTCACGGGCAATATGCCCTTCCCAGGCACCGGAGGTCACCAGCTGTTCTCCACTCGGGGCATAGGCCAGCATCACGCAACGGAAACGTGCAGTACGTTCGTCGTCATCCACGTCATGCAGCGCGGCCAGAAGTTTTTCGCTATTCTTGAGGTCAGTGGCTCCCACGCCGCTGTAGCGGGCAGAATACACACCGGGTGCTCCGTCCAAAGCGTCCACTTCCAGACCCGAATCATCAGCCACAGCAATCAGCCCCGTAGCCTCGGCCACGGCCTTGGCCTTGATCAGCGCATTGGCTTCGAAGGTGGTCCCGGTTTCCTCGATCTCTCCGATTTCAGGATAATCGTCCAAACCACGGACTTCGAGGTGAAACCCTTCGAGCATGGCAGACAACTCTGCAATCTTTCCCTTGTTCCGCGTGGCCAAAACAACAGCGCCCACGTGCGCCTCCAGTATTTTAATAGATATGGGGGAACGAAAAATGAAACGAACAGGTGGCTGTTCTACGCGGGGATGTCCTCGGCGTCCAGAGTATCACCATCGACCGCAAGGACCGGAGGCAGGAACAGAGTGACCACCGTGCCCACGCCCTCATGGCTGGACAGGCTGATGCGCCCTCCCACATCCTCCACAATCTTCTTGGTCATGGCCAGCCCCAGGCCCGAGCCCTTGTCCTTGGTACTGAAGAAGGGATTAAAGACCTTGAGTTTGACGTCGTCCGCCATCCCCCGGCCCGTGTCCTCGACACGCACAATGACATACTCATCTTCCATGCCCGTGAACAGAGTGATGCACCCCTTGCCGGATTCCATGGCTTCCATGGAATTCTTGACCATGTTGATCAGGCACTGTTTGAGCAATTCAGGAACGCCCTTGGCTCTGGCCACTTTCGAATCAAGATTGGTTTTGATTCGAATCCCCTCCTGATCACAACCAATGGACATCAACTGCACGGTCTCGCCCACCACGGAATTCACATCCACCTCTCCGGCCTTGGTGTCCGATGGACGAGCATAATTCAGGATGGACTTGAGAATGCCGTCCAGACGACTGGCCTCTTCAAGGATGATCTTCACCTTGCCCTGGGCCTCCTCATCCAGATTTTCAGCTCGCAGAAGGGATCGGGCAAAGCCACCGATGGCAAACAGCGGATTACGAATTTCATGAGCAATATATGTTGACAACTCACCAATGGCGGCCATTTTCTGAGCCTGTTGCAGACGTTGCTCGGTATACGTACGTGACGTGATGTCGCGCCGAATCTCCACAACGTTGATCAACTCGCTCAGTTCATTAAAGAGAGGATAGGTATAGACCCTGAAATACAAGAGCCGCCCGTCATCATCCAGCTTGGTGTGTACGGCCTCGGCCTTCTTGCCCGTCATCACGGTTTCCCTGAAAGGACACTCCCGGCGCGAACGACGGCAGAAGCTCCCACCCTCCACCTCGTGGCAGTACCGCCCCTGAAAAGCCGACTTCGGCTGTCCCAGACGCGTGGTCACGTTACGGTTGCAGTCCACGATACGACCTTCCAGGTCCAGAAGCAGGATGTCCTCCTCCATGCCGTCCAGTACGGTGGTCAGAAAAGCCCGGGCCTGATGAAGATTGGATTGGCAGGGCGCGCAAATCTTCCCGGACATGATCATTTCCCAGAAGACCATGGCCGCTCGCGCATCCACTACCGAAACGCCCTCGGGCAGCCCCCCGCGCAAAGCGCGCGAACGCTCCGGGGTGGCGTGCAGATCAAACACGATATCTACTTCGGGGTGCGCGGACAAAAGCTCACCCACCGTAGAAAACAGCCGCACACGGGACAACGCCAAGGCGCCGCTGACCTCCGGACGAGTCGTGCCATCAACCACTCCGACCAAACGCATCCAGGGAAACCCTTCCCGAATATCCTGACAGTCGAACATCTCGAGCAGTTGCATGAGCTCCGGACCACTTCCGCCAATGGCGACAAGGCACTCGGGTCCAGCCTTGGCGATATCCTGCATGCAAACTCCCGTGCTACGCTCTCGGCTGACTTGCCTCGAACGATGAGTAGTTCCTATACCCTATACATAGCTTGCCACTCCCCTTCAAGTCGGCTAGACCCTGCCTCGCCATTGGCAACTCGCCGACCACCAACAAATCCTGTAGGGTACATCCATGGAAATCACTCACGTCTACTCCATCAGTTTGGGCTGCCCAAAAAACAGGGTTGATACCGAACGCATGCTCTCCTGCTTTGGCCCAGGATTGACTCCCTGTGAAACCCCGGAAGAAGCCGAAGTGGTGCTGATCAACACCTGCGGCTTCATTGGACCGGCAGTGGAAGAATCCGTGCAGGCCGTTCTGGACGCCGCCCAAGCCATCGAAGGCCTGGAGCCCCGACCGGTCCTGGCTGTCACCGGCTGTCTGGTCAGTCGCTACCAGGAAGACCTGGCCAAGGAACTGCCCGAGGTTGATGTCTGGTTGACCACACGTGAGGTGGAATCCTGGCCTGCTCGAGTATCCGAGGCCCTGGGACGCCCAGTGCACAATCCGGCCCCGGGTGAACGCGTTCTCTCCACCGGCCCATCATACGCTTATCTCAAGGTGGCCGAAGGCTGCGACCACGCCTGTGCCTTCTGCACCATCCCCTCCATCCGGGGACCATTGTCCAGCCGCCCCATGGACCAGGTCGTGGACGAAGCCCAACGCATGCTGAACACCGGAGTTTCAGAATTGGTGCTGGTGGCTCAGGACCTGACCGCCTATGGCCGGGACCTGGGTGAAAAGGATGCCTTGCCACGGCTGCTGGAGCGCCTGTCCACCCTGGAGGGCCTCAAATGGCTCCGACCCATGTATCTCTATCCCGCAGGCCTGACTCCTGCACTCCTTGACTTTATCAAGGATATGGGCCGCCCGCTGCTGCCCTATTTCGATGTACCATTGCAACACACCCACCAGGACATCCTCTCGGCCATGGGCCGACCCTTTGCCCGTGACCCGCGTATTGTCATTGATCGCATCCGCGACCGCTTTCCGGAAGCAATCCTGCGCACCAGTCTCATCGTGGGCTACCCCGGCGAGACCGACGAGCATTTCACTGCCCTCAAGGATTTCGTACGGCAGGCACGGTTCACACATCTCGGAGTTTTCGGGTATTGCGACGAGGAGGGCACGGAGTCGTTCAAGCTCCCCGGAAAGGTCGAACAACAGGTCATCAACGAGCGCCGCGAAGAACTGATGCGCATCCAGTCCATCATCAGCGAGGAAATGCTCATGGAATTCGAGGGCAGCACCCAAGAGGTCCTGGTGGATGCCCCGCATGAGGAATGGCCAGGACTGCACGTGGGCCGTTGCTGGTTCCAGGCACCGGAAGCCGACGGCGTCACCTACATCTCGGGCCCCGGCGTGGAGCCAGGGGCCATGGTCAATGCCTTGATCGACGAAGCCAAGACATATGATCTGGTGGCCCTGACCTGATCATTCTCGAAAAATCCATGCAACAACCCTTGCCAAGCACATAATGCTGCTTATTGTTGAGGCGGGCGCACGGGCGTCCCACCGCGCCTTATCCACGGTATCCCCTCTTTTGCATAGGTGATTACCCGCAGGCTGTCCGCAGCCTGGATGATGAGACCTGAAAAACCGCTTGCGCTCTTGTTTTTAAGGGTTGCAAGGCAGGCCCTCGTCTGGTAGTGAGCGCGAATTATCGTTGTTGGAGGTTAATCAATGGTAGAAACTATGGAACAAGAAAATCCCATGATGGATGACATGTGCTTCGAGGATGCTCTCGAGCAGTACCTTCCCATTGCCGATTGCGGCGAACTGGGTGAGGGCAGCATCGTAGAAGGCGAAGTCGTCCGAATCGGCGAGGACCACGTCCTTGTTGATGTCAATTTCAAGTCCGAAGGTCAGATCCCCGTTTCGGAGTTCAAGGACGCCGAAGGCGGTCTGGACGTGGCCGAGGGCGACAAGGTCGACGTCTACGTCGTCCGTAAGAACGAGTCCGAAGGCACTATCATCCTGTCCCGCGAGCGCGCGAAGCGGATGAAGCTTTTCGACGAGATCGAGAAAGTTCAGGAAGAGAACAACACCATCAAGGGCCGCATCATCCGCCGCATCAAAGGCGGTTACACCGTGGATCTGGGCGGCGTGGAAGCGTTCCTGCCCGGCTCTCACGTGGACCTGCGCCCCGTTCCCGATATGGACGCGCTGGTGGACCAGGAATTCGAGTATCGCATCCTGAAGATCAACCGCCGCCGTTCCAACGTTATCGTCTCCCGCCGCGTGCTGCTCGAAGAAGAGCGCGAGGGCAAGCGTGCCGAGCTGCTCAGCACACTCGAGGAGAACCAGACCATCACCGGTAAGGTCAAGAACATCACCGAATACGGTGTGTTCGTGGACCTCGGCGGTCTGGACGGCCTGCTGCACATCACCGACATGTCCTGGAAGCGCATCAAGCATCCCAAGGAAATGGTTCAGCTGGGCGACGAGCTCGAGCTGAAGGTGTTGAACTTCGACAAGGACAACCAGAAGGTTTCCCTTGGCCTGAAGCAGCTCAAGTCCGATCCCTGGGAAAGCATCGGGGAAAAATACCCCGAGGGCTCCCGCTTCAACGGCAAGATCACCAACCTTGTGGACTACGGCGCGTTCGTGGAACTCGAGGAAGGCGTCGAGGGCCTGGTGCACATCTCCGAGATGTCCTGGACCCGCAAGCTTCGCCACCCCTCTCAGATGGTCCACGCCGGCGACGAAGTCGAAGTGGTCATCCTGGGTGTCGATCCCGACAAGAAGCGCATCTCCCTGGGCATGAAGCAAGTCAGCCCGAACCCGTGGGATCTCGTGGCCGAGAAGTACCCCGAGGGCACCATCCTCGAGGGCACCATCAAGAACATCACCGAGTTCGGTATGTTCATCGGCATTGAGGACGGCATTGACGGCCTCATCCACGTTTCCGATATCTCCTGGACCAAGAAAGTCCGCCATCCCAACGAAGTCTTCAAGCAGGGCGACACCGTGCAGGCCACTGTCCTCACTGTGGACAAGGAAGCTGAGAAGTTCACCTTGGGCATCAAGCAGCTCTCCGAAGATCCGTGGTTGCAGGTTCCTGCCCGCTACCCTGTCGGCACCCTGATCAACGGCACCGTGACCAACATCACTGATTTTGGTCTGTTCGTTGAGGTCGAGGAAGGCATCGAGGGTCTGGTTCACGTTTCCGAAATCTCCCGCAAGAAGATCAAGAGCCCTGCGGAGATGTTCACGGAAGGCGTCGACATCCAGGCCAAGGTCATCCACGTCAGCGCCGACGAGCGCCGTCTGGGTCTGTCCATCAAGCAGCTCAAGCAGGAAGCGGACCACGGCTCCGGTCGTTCGTCCTCCAAGGAATTCCACGGCTCCTCCAGTGAAGCCGCCGGAACCAACCTCGGCGATCTGCTGAAGGCGAATTTGGATGCACAGCAGTCCGACGAAGAGGAATAGCAGCTTCTCTCAGAAGCACCCGTTCCTGTTCGGAATTACGCTTATATTGGCAGCTATGATCCTCCTGGCGGGGGTCATAGCTGCCTTTCGCTTTTTCTTCGGCGGGGAGACGTCCTCGCTGGACTTTGACGGTGACAAGATTGGCATCGTGCGTATCGAAGGAATGCTTACCGACTCCGAAGAGATCAACACCTGGATTCGCGAACTGCGCGACGACAAATCGGTCAAGGGCGTGGTTCTACGCGTCAATTGCCCGGGTGGCGCCGTGGCTCCATCCCAGGAAATCTATAATGCAGTGGTCCGGCTGACTGCCGCCAAGCCAGTGGTGGTCTCCATGAGTTCACTGGCGGCTTCGGGTGGTTACTACGTCAGCGCCCCGGCGCATCTCATCATGGCCAACCCGTCCACCATCACCGGTTCCATCGGTGTGATCATGGAGATGTCCAACCTCGAAGGCCTCTTCGAGAAGCTGGGTATCCAGCGACAGGCGCTTACCAGCGGAAAGCTCAAAGACGCCGGATCGCCATTTCGGGCCATGACCCCTGAGGACCGTAAGTATCTTATGGGGCTCATCGCCGACATCCACGAGCAATTTGTAGCCGACGTGGCCAAGGCCCGTAAGATCGATATCAACACTCTGCGTCCCATTGCCGACGGTCGGGCGTTGACTGGAAATCAGGCTCTCAAGGCTGGATTGGTCGACAAACTCGGCGGCTTCGAGGAAGCCGTGGAGGAACTGAAAATCCTTTGTGGTCTGGACCCAACCAAACGGATGCCCGTGGTGGAAGGTCCTGAAAAGGACGAGCCCTGGCTCAGGCAGATCCTCGGAGCCATCCGACTGGATGTGCACACCGACCTGCCTGAAAGTGGAGTTGTCATTCGCTGACCACGGCTCTCCCCGGACGTAAAAGTTCAGCGCCGCCCCTCCGGGCGGCGTTTTTCATGGTCAAGACTTTACTCAGGGCCCCCCTCGCCGTATGGTCCTGTCCACCACAAAACAAAGGGACGACCCATGCAGAATACCATCGACACTCTCAAAGAAGGCGGCCGAATCAGCCTCGAAGAAGCTCTGGAGCTTGCCGAAAAGTGTGATGTTCACACGTTAGGCGAGCTTGGCGGTCTGGCCCGCAAGGCGCGCTACGGCAACACGGCTTACTATGTCTACAACCAGCACATGAACTATACCGACATCTGTGCCAACGCCTGCCGATTCTGCGCGTTCTCCAAACGCGTAGGCGATGAAACCGGGTTCACCTTCACGGTGGAACAGGCCCAGGCCAAGATCCGTGAACGAGCCCACGAACCCATCCGCGAAGTCCACATCGTGGGAGGCCTGAACCCGGCGCTGCCCTATGAATATTATCTGGAACTCATCGCTGGCGTGAAAGCCGAACGGCCCGAAGCCACGGTCAAGGCCTTCACTGCCGTGGAAGTTGCCTATCTGGCAGAACTCAAGGGCATCAGCTACCAGCAGGTGCTTCAGGACATGCGCGACGCCGGTTTGGGCGCTTTGCCTGGCGGCGGCGCCGAAGTCTTTTCCCCTGCACTGCGCGAGAAACTCTGCCCCGAGAAGGTCCCCGGCAGTGTCTGGCTCGAGATTCACGAACTGGCGCACACCATGGGCATCAAGACCAACTGCACCCTGCTCTTCGGCCACATCGAGACCTGGCGCGACAGGCTGGAGCACATGGCGGCACTGCGCGACCTGCAGGACCGTACCAATGGCTTCATCTGTTTCATCCCGCTTCAGTACCAGCCCGGCAACAACCCGCTGGAAGCTCAAGGCACCGATGGCGTGGACTATCTGAAGATGATTGCCCTCTCGCGCCTGTTCCTGGACAACGTGCCCCATCTGAAGGCCTATTGGGCATTCTCTGGAGTTAAACCTGCCCAACTGGCCCTGCATGCCGGAGCTGATGATTTCGACGGTACCCTGGTGGAAGAAAAAGTCGGCCACGCTGCTGGCGCATCCAGCCCCAAGGGCATGACCGTCACCAAATTGCGCGAGACCATCAAACAGTCCGGATTCACTCCAGTGGAACGCGACACGTTCTTTAACGAGATCTAGCCAAAGACCTATCAATCCACGAGGAGTCAGGAGGCTACTGTCTCCCTGAGATCATTCCTTATCAGCAACGCAAACGGGCGGTGATCGTTGATCACCGCCCGTTTGCTGCTTCAAAACATCATCAGCCTGCCTGAGTCATGGCATCAGTCACCACATCAGGCTATTTTTTCATCCTTGCGATCCTCATGACGGTCTCCGGCCTTGCCGTCGGCCATCCTTTCCTCATAGGCCTTCCTGGCCCGAGCACGCTCTGCCGTGAGTTGCGAGCGATCCTCTCCGTCTCCTGAATCGAATTCCATGTGGCGCGTGATCTTGGCCTTGCCCTCGCCATCCGTCTTGACGGCATAGACGTGCACCTTGCCCTCGTCTTCAGGGTCCTGAATAATATTGGCCCATGTTTGCAGGGCATTTCCGGGCAGACCTTGCTTGCGCTTATCGTCTTCCTGCTCCTGCAACCGTTTCAAAAAGGTATCTGCAACCCGGTCCTGTTCCTTTTCCTCAGGCGCGCCGTAGGTCTCAATATAATCCCGAATCACCGTCATTCTGGCTTCGTGTTCAGCCTTTTCCTGGGCTTTTTTCCTGGCTTCCTCTTCTGCTACAGGATCCACGACCTGCTGACTGGATGCACCATCTGAGTCGACACCCTCATCGGAGACCATTCCCTTGCTTTCGCTTGGATCAAAAACAATATCCTGTGCAGTGGTCTTTGGGCCCATTCCCGCAAAGACCTCATTCAAACCAGCATTCGCCACATCACCAACCTGCATGATGTTCCTCCTCGGAAAAGTATTCCACCGGTGCAAGCTCAAGCAAAAAGCATTCCTTCTATTTCTTAACCTTCCAAAACAAAAGCACTGCCACTATCCACTGGAGTCACAGAAAACATCCGTTATTATAGTTTCTTCATAAGCCTTCCATTCCTTAAATAGAACAAAAGCCTTGCCCTCAGTTAAGAATTCATCACAACTCTCGGGGAGAGTATTGTATGACTCCGGCTCCAACCGCTTGAGTCCTTACAAGCGCCTTGCCTGGACGCACGACTAGAGCAACGCCAAATTCACCTTGCATCCATACCTGTCCACCACCGCTGCTGGATTACCCAAAAGAACGGTGATAATCCTCAGGGTCTTGACCTCGGCCCATCTCTGCGCGAGAATGGCAACACTCTGATCTTGAGCTATGTTGGCGAATTCAATGAGCATGGCTTGCCCCATGTTTCGACCGCCAACCTACGCTTGGAGTTCTCATTGCCCCCCCCGAAACGATCCCCCCTACAAAGGAATGGTCGTTTCGACTCGCACCAGGGTGTTGGCATTATGCCCACCCCAGTGCGACAAGGCCCCGCTCCAGTACTGGAGCGGGGCCTTTATACAATAGGTCTTAAATGGCGGATCAACACCCTTTGAGCCAACGTCACCAATGGCGCAATTCTGGCCTGTATCATGCCCCACCGTTCGCGCCTCGATCAGCTCGAATCTCTGCTGCAAACCAGCCATCCTTGAGAACTCACACGCTGTTGTTTGGAGTAGAAAAACAGCATCATATAACTGCGCACGCAACATAAACAGTTAAGCCACGCTGAATAGGGGCAAACTCGCATTACAAACATTATCGAGCAGTTTTTTTCATTATAAAATTTTAGAAATATTAACTTTTATTCATATTTTTACTTGCATTAATTAAAATTTCTGACGATTATCGCAACGCGTATGTTTATTACGCATGATTGTTCTTTTTCTTCATAAGAATCTGTTGTCATTAACACCCGGGGGGGATGTTATGCACTGTATTCCACACCGCCAACAGGCTCTCCTGCCTGTTGCTCTGGCATTGTCCATTCTCATCACACCCATGCCTTCCTACGGCAGTCCACCACCGGACGCTGAACGCGACGGCCATATTCCCTTGCACGTTTGAAAATCAGGCCCACATTGCTGCGCCATGCTTCATGAATAAACCGACAGTTTCTTCATGACTCAGCCTGCAATAGTCTTGTTTTCATAACGTAATCAAGATGCGTGAGATAATTTCATCTCATTCGCAACGCCTGAACTATTGGCGTGTGTTGACGCACGTCTCACAATCAATATCCCTGGGGGGAGACTCATGAACCACATTTTTCATATTAAGCGAATCGCGCGGCTTGGGGCACGAGCCGTTTTCATCGCATTCCTGTCCATGACCTTTGGTACGAATCCCGCCTTTGCCGCAGACAACACCACCCCGGTGACCAGCACCCTCACCGGAAACTGGGTCAACTACAGTACCGTGACGACAACAAACGCAGATGGCATGCAGGCAATCACGACACAGAACATCATCAACGCTGCCAGCGGAACAGTCAGCACAACTTCACCTGCCATGGTGTCGGCGCACGGCCTCGTAGCAGTCGGCCACAGCTCAGCGACCAACAATGGCACCGTCCGCACACAGGGCGCAAATTCAAACGGCATACACTTGCTGGACTACAGTACAGCGACAAATAGTGGCAGCATCACCACGATCGTTTCAAATTCATGCGGAATCAGAGCTGATGGGCACTCCACAGCATATAGTAGCGGAAGCATATCAACTAACAACTCAATGGCACATGGCATTTATGCTACAGATGCAAGCACTGCAACAAATAGCGGAATCATCATCACAAGTGGAGGCTCTGCACACGGCATGTATTCAGTGAGCAACTGCACGGCGACCAACAACGGCAGTATCAGCACACATGGAACGGGATCGCACGGCCTCTCTGCAAGTACATCCAGCAACGTCACCAACAGCGGCACGATCAGCACATATGGGATGATGTCGAGCGGCATCAATATAAGCGGCGGATGCACCGCCACCAACACTGGCAACATCAGCACAGCTGGAATGGCAGCGAGCGGCCTCTCTGTAGCCGGCGCCAGCACCGCCTTCAACAGCGGCAGCATCAGCACAACTGGAATGGGATCGAATGCCCTTCAGGCAACAGGCGGTAGCACCGTCACCAACAGCGGCACCCTGGCGGCCTATGGCACCGGTTCCCATGCCGTGTCTGCCGACGGCGGCTGTTCTGTCCACTTGCAGACCGGTTCGCGCATCCTGGCTGGAGACGTGTTTGCCGCTGCCGGTGGCGCTCGCCTGTACCTGGACGGCAGCGGCACCACCGACTTCGACATCACCGGCCCCTGGTGGCAAATCCACAAAACCGGTACCGGGACCTGGACCCTGGCGGGAGCGATCGCAGCGCCCACAGACTTAAACCTGGACGGCGGCACCCTGACCCTTGCCAAAGGCGTGACCGTTTCCACTACGGGCAGTTATACCCAGGCCGCGGGCACCACCCTGGCCCTGACCCTGAACAACAGCGGCGGCCCCTACATCACAGCGGCGGGCCCCGCCACTGTTGCCGGCACCCTGGCATTGGATGTACCCTGCAGCGCTCTGGGCAGCACCCAAACCATCATCGACGCAGCCACCATCACGGGCGGATTCGATTCTGTGAGCAGCGGCAACCCCAACTTCAGCTTCAACACCACAGTGGTTGATGGAGCGAGGGATCAGATCATGTTGACCGGCGTGTGCTACGCACCTCAGTACGACAACTCCTCCATGGGGCTCTCCTCGGCCATGGGAGGCGCGCAGACCTTCCTTGGCGTGCCCAGCAACCGCACCATCGGACTCTTGAGCGAAAACCAGGAGATGGGCGAATTCATGGTGGCCTCGTCCGAGCCGCTGATCGATCTGGTGTCCAGGCGTTCCAATGGCGACCGCTACGGCATCTATGTCCAACCCATGTTCAATGTCAGCAAACGCGACGCTTTCAACTCGGGTCCGGGCTACAGCGCCAACATGGCCGGACTGGAGATCGGCGCCGACACCTTTGTGAGCGATGACCTGATGCTTGGAGTCTTCGCGGGCTACGCCGTGACAGACATCAACTTCGAGGGGCTGGCCTTTGCCGAGAACGACTCCGAGGACCAGCAGATGTACACCCTGGGCGCTTACGGTGGCTACCGATTTGACAATTGGCGCCTGACCGACACCCTGAGCGTCACGCACATCGAGCACGAGTCCAAGCGCAACGCGGGTCTGGGCGAGATGGCCAAGGGCGACTACGACAGCCAGATGCTCAGCAACCAGCTGCTGGCTTCCTATGCCTGGACCGTGAACGAAACCTGGGAGCTTTCCCCCGAACTGGGCCTGAACACGACTTGGCTCTACCGTGGCGGCTTCTCGGAAACCGATGCCACCAACGCAGCGGAGTACGACGACTTCGACAAGCTTTTTGTGGAAAGCATTGTAGGCCTCAGGCTGCGCGGCAACTTCGAAGTCGGAGAAACCACACTCAGCCCCTACGCCCGCCTGTCCTGGTCGCATGACCTGGGCGGCAACGACATGACTGTGCGCCAGACCCTGGGCACCTCCGCCGCCGAGGCCACTCAGGAGAATGACGACGACCGTCTAGGGCTGGACCTGGGTCTGTCCCTGCGTGAGGGCGACGCGACCTTCACCCTGGCCTATGCCGGAGAGTTCAGCGACCACAGCGAGTCCCACGGTCTGACCGCCAACCTGCGCCTGGAATTCTAGCCCCCCTCGAAACCGCCGGCACATCGATGGCTGGCGGTTCCGTCTCGCCCAAGGGTCAGGCACAAGCGCCTCCCCCTACGCGACGAGGCCCCGCTCCAGTAATGGAGTGGGGCCTTTATTTCTTCTTATCTAGTGCTGAGAGCCCAAAGGCCTCGCGCAGCAACAATCAATCGCTAGTGCTTGTGGTCGTGAGAATGATCATGGTCGTGGTGATGATGGTGATCGTGGTCATGATCATGAGAATGACCGTGCTCATGGCTATGGTCATGGTCGTGGTCGTGATCATGGCTATGGGCGTGGACATGGTCATGAGAATGATCATGGTCGTGGTGGTGATGATGATCGTGGTCATGATCATGAGAATGACCGTGCTCATGGCTATGGTCATGGTCGTGATCATGGCTGTGCGAATGCTCGTTCTTATCCATCAATTGCTTAAACTTGCTGGGCTTTTGAGGGCCGCAACCGCAACCTTTGCACATACAGATTCTCCTTATCCTTCCTCGGTTCCGGGCAGAGGAAAGCCGCAGCCTTCCAGAAATTTAGAGGCACGATACACCATCCAAACAAAGGTGTCACGCTTCAAAAAATCGTATACTCGGCTACTGGTTCGTAGGGTATTCCAACACCAATCCTGATCCGGTTTCGCGCACGGGGCAGGTCCGAGCCAAGCAAATCCGGGCTGCCAAATCAGTACAATGGCAGGCGTGCAGACTCTCCAGATTCAAAGCACCCAGATAATCCGCGGTAGCCTGAAGCCGTGCCTCAGGCGCATTCAACAGATGGAACCCGCCCAATACATCCACCACGCGTTCCTGCCCGGTGACCTCACGGGCATGCTCCACAATATTACAGACCCCCGAATGCGAACAACCGCTGATGACCACCAGCCCCTGGTCCGTGACACAGGCCAAAGCGCCATCATCAACCAGCTCGTCGGGGACGGTTTCGCCTTCAGCGCTGACCAGCAGCCGCTCCGTTGGCCCAACATACTCAAAATCGAATTTCCTCGGAATTTCACCCAACCAGACCAGTCGCTCCGAAAGCCACTGTGGCTCACGTGACGGGGCCATATCAAAATGCCGCGCCAACTTATCCTGCCCGATGAGTGAACCAATCTCGGGAATCTTGTTAGCAAGACGCGTCACCAGAGCTTCCGGGTGCGCCAGCAACCGAGGGCGAGAAAGATCGATGCCGTTGATGCCAGCCTCGGTATACAGACGGATCAGGTCCACCAACCCCCAGGTATGGTCCAGGTGCCCATGGGACAGTACCAGCCAATCAAGATGCAACAGGTCAATATTCATGCGCCGGGCATTCTCGATGAACACCCCGGAATATCCGCAATCGAGCAACACCCGCAACCCGTCCACTTCGACCAGTACGGACAAGCCGGGTTCACCCAAGAAATACCTGTCGATAATCGTATTATTATCCACCAGAACAGTTGCTTTCATCTTTCCCTCCAAGGCCCGAGAGCATGGCCGCTTGGCCTGCCAATGTCCAGATTCCCTGCGCGGCACTTGGAATCACTACCAAGCGCGTGTACCCTGCATGTTGCTCAACGCAAGGAGGACCAATGTCCTACGCCAAGATCCACGCTCCCAGCGAACATGACTCCTCCCTGCTGGCAGACGACTGCGTGCGCATCCCCCTACAGCCACAGCATCCATGCCGCCCCGGATTCTGCTCTCAGGTTTCTCTTGTCGTGACATCGGTCACGTCGCACTTCGGGCGCTAGACCTCTGGTCAATACCCCACTCAGGAACTATACTAATAAATTGCACAACAAAATTTCATGGAGGAACCATATCGATGGATACCAATTACACCCGCATTTCCCCACAGGAACTCAGCGCCTGGATGGACGAAGGCCGCAACTTCCACCTGCTGGATGTGCTTCCTGCCGGGGTATTTGAGCAAAGGCACCTGCCCGGAGCCAAAAACGCCTGCGTCTATGAAGTGACCTTCCTCGAACAGGTTCAGACAATCGGAATCAGCCCTGAAGACGTGGTGGTTGTCTATGGCGAAGCCGAAGAAACCCGTGACGCTGACTCAGGAGCCAAGAAATTGCTGCGCCAGGGATTCCGCCGCGTCTATGCCCTGCATGGCGGTTTTCAGGCTTGGAAAACGGCAAACAGCCCAGTGGAAGGATATGGCACAGAGCCTCAGGATCATCACCCGCTGCCTGCGGATGGCACGTACAAAGTGGACCTCGCGGAGAGCATCATCGAATGGACCGGACGCAACGCCAATGGCAAACACACCGGAACCCTGCGCCTCAATGAAGGCATCATGCGTCTGGACAAAGGGCGCGTGGGAGGAGATTTCGCCATTGATATCTCCTCGCTGACCAATACGGACCTTGAAGACTCCTCCCTGGCAGAAATGTTGCTCAAGCATCTGCTCTCAGATGATTTCCTGTTTGCAGGTCGTCACCCCGAGACCCGCTTCACCATCGAACAATCCGAAGCACTGCCCGGCACGACTCCCGGTGCAATCAACTGCCATCTGCGCGGGGAATTGCTGCTACGGGGCCGCATCGAAACCCTGGCCTTTCCGGCAACACTCTCTACCATTGAAGACGGCATGGCAGCAGAAGCCCACTTCGACCTCGACCGCACCCGATGGGGCCTGCTGTATGGATCGGGAAAATTCTTCAAACATCTCGGCATGCACCTGGTGCACGATGCCATCAGCATTCAACTGCGCATTGTCGGGCGCAAATAGTATCTGACCATAGGGGATCACGCGAGGCTTGCGTCGTCCTTCCAAATCTGATTCACTTTGAATGCAGTACACACGATTGGTCTTCGCTACCGCTGCCCCACTGAGATGCATGTGAGCCACTACTATTATTTATCAACCTGCCCGCGCACGCACCGCTGCTCGCAAGGAACTGATTAATGATTAAGAAAATCCCCGCCGCTGCGATACGGATTGGCATGTACGTTGTCGACACCGGATTGGATTGGGCTGAGCATCCCTATCTGTACGCCGAAGAGGGAGAAATCACCTCCAAGGACCAAACCACGCACCTTTTGGATGAAGGCTACCTCGACGCATTCATCGATACGGACCGTGGCAGCTACACCTGGAACATCTCCACGAATAAAAGACCCGAAGAACAGGTCCGGGACGGAGTCATCGGCGACGAGCACGGACGCTACAAACCCGCTGTACCCATGGCTGTGGAAATCCACAGAGCCAAGGCGGTGTATGACGAGTCCCTGGCCTTTGCCAAAGACTTCATGACCAGCGCGGCCAAGGACGGCAAGGTCGACTACGATGCCGCCGAAGGCCTTGTGGAGGAAATGCTGAACAGCGTGACTCGAAACCACGACGCCCTGATCAGCCTCACCAAGCTGAAGAGTTTCGATGAGTACACGTTTACCCATTGCATCAACGTCTCTGTGCTTTCCACGGCCTTTGGCAACTACTTGGGACTGTCTCCTCAGGATCTGCGCGATTTGGGTGCCGCTGCCCTGTTCCATGACGTAGGCAAGTCGCTGATTCCCCCCGACATTCTGAACAAGCCAGGCAAACTGACCGACCAGGAATTCACGGTCATGCAAAAGCACCCGCAGCGCAGCTACCGTCTACTTCGCGAGAAAAAGGGGATTCCCAAACGAATCCTGCGCGGCATCGCCGAGCATCACGAGAAATTCAACGGCAACGGATATCCACGCCGGATTGCGGGGGATGACATCCACCCCTTCGCGCGCATCATCGCCGTGGCCGACGTCTACGATGCCCTGACCAGCCGCCGTGTCTACAAGCCGCCCATGATGCCCAGCAAGGCCCTGACCATTCTGTATGGCATGCGCGGCAAGGACTTTTACCCCGGCAAGGCCGAGAGCTTCATCAAGTTCCTGGGGATCTATCCCGTGGGCAGCATGGTGCGTCTGTCCAGCAAGGAATGCGGCATTGTCACCGGCTCCAACCCCGATGCGCCACTCAGGCCCAGCGTACTGATCGCCTTTGGCCCTGACATGAAGCCCATCTCCAAACGGCAGTTGGACTTGAGTGAACAAAACGGAAACACACCTTTGGAAATCACGGAATGCCTGGATCACGAGCCCTTTGGGGTCAATCCGGGTGACTACCTGCAACAGGCACAATAAAAAACGGGCGTGGTCAGATGGCCACGCCCGTTATCATTCCTGGATGATCAAAAGAGCAGTCTAGAAACGCTCGAACACGTCGTCATCCTCATCCTCTCCGGCATCCAGAGACAGGGAGATTCCGCCTCCATTCTTAACGGGCTGGGGCTTGGCCTCCAGCTTTCTGGGAGGAGTCGGATTCACAGTCATTGACGGTCTGACGGGGGTGAATCGATTCCTTGCCCCATCCACCCTGAAGAAGCTCATGCTGATTTTAAGCTGCTCTGCCTGGCTGGACAACTCCTCTGAAGTCGAGGCCATTTCCTCAGCAGCCGAGGCATTCTGCTGGATTACCTGATCCAATTGCTGAATGGCCTTGTTGATCTGCTCCGCACCGGCGTTCTGCTCATTGCTTGCTGCGGCAATTTCCTGCACCAGATCGGCCGTGCGACGAATGTCGGGCACGATGCGCTCCAGCATCTGCCCAGCCTTTTCTGCGACTTCGACGCTGGAGGCAGACAGCTCGCTGATCTCCGAAGCAGCCGTACCACTGCGCTCGGCCAGCTTGCGCACTTCGGCGGCAACAACGGCAAAACCCTTGCCGTGTTCGCCGGCCCGTGCGGCCTCAATGGCTGCGTTCAAAGCCAACAGATTCGTCTGCCGTGCAATCTCCTCAATGATGGAGATCTTTTCGGCGATCTGCTTCATGGCTCCCACGGTCTGGTTCACGGCCTTGCCGCCTTCTTCAGTATCCTCGGCAGCCTTGACCGCAATGTCCTCGGTAGTACGGGCATTTTCGGCATTCTGGCGGATATTGGCCGCCATCTGTTCCATGGAGGAAGACACCTCTTCCACGCTGGCGGCCTGTTCGGTCGCCCCCTGAGACAGGGTTTCCGAGGACGCTGACAGCTCTTCGGAACCAGAGGCCACATTATCCGTCGCGCCCTGAACCTCTCCCACGATCTGCCGCAGCTTGTCGCCCATTTCGCGCATGGAATCGGCAAGTTTACCGACCTCATCCTTTTGGTGCACATCGACATCGGCACTCAGGTCACCTTCGCTAAAAGCAGTCGACAGCTCCACGCCCTTCAGGATGGGCCCAAGAATGCCCCGGGCAATGATAAAGGCAAAGAACAGTCCCAGAGGAATCGCCACGGCAGTCAAAATGATCACCACGGTCCGCGTATTGGAGGCCGCGTCCAGCATCTGCTCGTCGGTCATGATGTTGTCGGTGACGACTTTCGAAGTCTCATTCAGAATATCCTGAACCTTGCCGAGGTGGGCCTTGGTCTGTGTGGCATAAATATCCAGAGCTTCCTGGCGCATTCCCATACGGTTATCATGCCAGGTAATCATCTCATCAATCTTGCCCAGAGTGTGGTCGGCAAAACCGGTCGTCGTGGTCTGGAAAAAGCGGTTGGCCTCGGCTCGACGCCCTTGGGCCAGCAATTTATTGATTTCGATGACGGAGGAGTGGAGTTCCTTATGCGGTTCGTAGATCGGATCGACCATGGCCTTCAACTCTGGATTGGCCCGCATCCGCTCAGCCAAATCCTCGGAATAGAGCCATTTCCCCAACCCGCACTTGTGAAAGTCGGTCTGCACTTCGGCCTTTTTGATGGCTGGATCGGTAAAGACCTTGATCACATGGTTCATCCAGACCACATGGTCGGTCTTTTTCTCGCGCAGAAAGCCGCCCACGTCCGGGTCTACGTCCACATACTTGTCTTTGATCAAAGCTGCGGATTCGTGCAGATGCTTGTGCGGAGCCTCAATGGCTTCCATGTTGTTTCTGATGGCAGGCACAAGCTGTTCGGCCTCTTTGCGTCCCTCGCCATAGTACCACTGACCGAAGGCACACTTATGGGGATCAAGCTGGACCTTGAGTTCGGTCACGTCCTTGTCCGTAAGATAGGCCCCAACCTTTTCCGCCCATTTCAAATGGTCCACTACCCGCTGGGTAAAATTGCCCTTGAGCTTGTTGCCTTCAATCACTTCTCCGGCATTATCCACTATCCGGCCAACCCCCAGGATGGACCACAACCCCACGACTGTGAGCAGAATCAGGACAAATCCGAATCCTACACTGAACTTGGTTTTCAACCCCAGGTCCTTCCAACTCATTGCGACACCCCTTTGTAAGACACCCCGGAGAAAAGAAACAAATAGCACTCACTCCTGCCGACAGCTTTCCGCGTACGTCAGGTGAGGACATAGACAAGCATCTTATCAATATCTAAAAAATTTGGTCAACTGCCAATATACATTGTGATTTGCCAATCATCACGACTCATTTACTCGGAATATAAGAAAGCCATTTAATGCAGGAATCAGAAAAAGCCAAGGATCAATAGACAAACAATATAACCAGTCTAGCTGGCTAAACTGCAACTGACAGGCCTATCTTCCCAATAATCGGCAGGGGGGGTGCTTCAATTCGTCTTCAACGGAAGCAATTCAAAAGAGGCGCCGCGCAGAGCCGACCGCCGGCTCCGCGCGGCGCGGATGGTGTGGGTGGAAATTTTCAAATAATTACATAATGGGCAGATAGCGCCCCAAGGCGACCAAACCCATGCCCATGGCTACGGATCCAAAAAAGCTCCGGGTGAATATGGCGGTCAGAAAAGTGGGAATCGCCGCCAAGAGGAACAGATTGTCCACTCCAAGATTCACTGCGCCGTCCTCAAGCAGCAGGCAAGGTGCAAGCATGGCCGAAAGCACTGCAGTCGGCACATATCCAAGCCAGCGCACCACCACTGGCGGCAGATTTCGTGACGCCAGAGCGAGAAGTGGCACCGCGCGGGGGATATAGGTCACCAGGGCCATACCGACAATGGTTGCAAAAATCAGCGTCTGGTCCATGTCGCCACTCCCGTTCCGAGGCTTGCCCCGGCCACCGTTGCCAGGATGACGTTCCACTGCCCAACGCCGACTTCAAGAAAGGTCAGAGACAACACTGCGGCCACCAGCCCCACCAGGACATGCGTGGTGTCCTTGACCTGCGCCACAACCAGCGCAATGAACATGGCAGGTAATGCGTAATCAAGTCCCAGAGGTCGCACGTCCGAGATGACCGTACTTGCCGCCACTCCCAGCCACGATCCACCAACCCAGCCCAGCTGCGCAATGGCATTGATGCCAAAGGTCTCAGCCCTGTCCCTTTCATCCCGGTGGAAGCGCACGCTGTGCACGGCAAAGGTCTCATCCGTCAGCTGCATGCCGAACCAGGCCAAACTGCGCTTGCGCCAGGAACTCAGGAATGGAGCCAGGGATGCAGCCATCAACACATGACGCAGGTTGACAACAAATGTAGTGGCAATGACCGATAACGGTGCAGCCCCTGCACCAATCAACCCTACAGCAATGAGCTGCGCTGAGCCCGCAAACACAATCACTGACATCAACACTGCATTGACCGGCGATATCCCGTTTTTCAGGGCCAAAACTCCGAAAGCAAAGCCTACGGGCACATAGCCCAGAACTATGGGCAAAGCCTGTTTGACTGCCCCGCTCAAAGCCACTGGAATCGCAGGAATTTTGAGCACTGCTCTGGCTCGTGTAACCATACCCTGTCTCCTTGCCCCCCGATGAAGTTCGGGGTCTCAATCTATGGTTTGAATTGACCACACAATCTGTTACCAGTACAGATACAGATCGATTAAAAACCAACCATAACAGTTTGGGCACTCTCCATGCAGACCAACGCCAACCAATTCCGCTATCAGGCTGTGGAAGATCATGTAATGGGCCTCATCGATACCGGGGCACTCACCCCCGGAGACAAGCTGCCCTCTCTCCGAAAACTCTCAACGGGACTCAATGCGAGCATCTCGACCATCAACCAGGCGTATGTGGAATTGGAACGTAAAGGCGTGGTCGAATCCCGCCCTCGCTCAGGGTTCTATGTGCGCGCCCCCCGGCGGTTGCCCACGCCATCCTCCGGTGACGGAATGCAGGCAGCCCGTCCCATCAGCCGCACCAAGTTGATCAACGCGGTTCTCGAATCTGTTGGGCGCCCTGACCTGACCCCTCTGGGTATTATCTGTCCGTCTTCCCGCGAACTGCTTCCCGGCAGACAGTTGGCGCGCATCATGGCCTCGGTTTTGCGCGAACAACCTCACAAAGCCCTGGAGTACGAGACCATCCCCGGCAACCTGGAACTGCGCAAACAGATTTCACTACACGGATTGGATCACGGCACACGCTTCGCCCCCGAAGATGTCATCATCACCGCTGGCGCCATGGAAGCCCTGTACATTTCACTACGTACCATTACACGCCCTGGTGACACGGTGCTGATCATGTCCCCCACTTACTTCTGCTTCCTGCAACTGGTGGAGACCCTGGGTCTGCGAGCCATTGAAATCCCCTCGCACCCAGAATACGGCATCGACCCCGGTGATATCCGTGATGCCCTGGACAAATACGACATTACGGCTTCGGTGCTCTGCCCCAATTTCAACAACCCCGATGGCAGCCTGACCTCTGAGTCTGCCAAGGCCGAAATCGTGACACTCCTTGCCGAGCGCGGCGTGCCTCTGGTGGAAGACGATGTCTATGGCGACCTGCACTTTGGTGATGCCCGGCCTCGAACCTTCAAGGCCTATGACACCACCGGCACAGTGATTCTGTGTTCCTCCTTTTCCAAAACCATTGCTCCGGGGTATCGCGTGGGTTGGATGGTCCCCGGCCAATTCCGGGCCAAAGCCCTGGAGATCAAGGCAACGACCAACGTCTGTTCGGCCAGTCCGACCCAGATGGCACTGGCCGAATTTCTACGTCAGGGGCTGTACGACAAGCACTTAAAGCGCCTGCGTGTCGCCATCCACAAACAACGCGATGTGATGCTGCACCACGTGGGCGAACATTTCCCCGAAGGCACGCGAGCCACACGCCCCAAGGGAGGAAGCGTTCTGTGGGTGGAACTGCCTGGCGGGGTCAATTGCGTGGACTATTTCTACGAGGCCAAATCCCGCGGAATCGGGGTGGCGCCTGGCAGTATCTTCTCCACACAGGACAAATTCAAAAGCTTCATCCGCCTGTCACTGGGCGGGGTATGGGACGACATCAAAGAAAGGGGAATCATCGAATTGGGACAATTGGCAAAATCCATGGCCCAGTCCAACTCATTGCCCAGCGTCTAGAGCAAACAAGAAGAGAGTCCGAATCATGCCTGACTTCACATTCACACACCGTCCCCTTGAGACATCCGACCTGCCAGCACTCTGCAGCTTCCCACGCACGGCAGAAGAGCTGTTCTTCATGTTCCCCAAAGCCAACTGGCCGGTCACCCCTGGTCAATTGGGCGAAGCCGCCGCACAGCGCCGTGAGCCAACGGTGTTCCTGTGTGACGAAACAATCGCCGGATACGCCAACATTCTGGCCTGGGAGCATGGAAATTTTTGTGAGGCAGGCAATGTTGTGGTTGCACCTGCCATGCGCAGACGAGGTCTGGCCAGCCACATGATGCAGACCATGGAGGTCAAGGCCCGGGACAACTATGCGGCCCGGCGGCTCAAGGTGTCATGCTTCAGCATGAATGTTGGCGGTCTGCTACTCTATTCCAGATTGGGATTTTTGCCCACGGGCATTGCCCCGCGCAATGGCCCAAACGGGGCACCACACGCCCTGATCCATCTTGAAAAAAACATCCCCGGAGTGTCCTGATGCCTCAGCGCTGCAACTGGGCCCTGAGCCCCGACGAAATGACCCGCTACCATGATGAGGAATGGGGCATCCCCGAACATGACGACACCAAACATTTCGAATTTCTGATTCTTGAAAGCGCCCAGGCGGGCCTGTCATGGCTGACCATACTCCGTCGCCGCGAGGGCTACCGCCAGGCTTTTGCCGGATTTGACCCCATCCTGGTGGCCCAATTCACCGATGCCGATGAAGAACGCCTGATGAACGACGCCGGAATTATCCGCAATCGCGCCAAGATCAAAGCCGCCATCAACAACGCCGCTCGCTTTCAGGAAATTCAAGCCGAATTCGGGAGCTTCGACGCTTACATCTGGGATTTCGTAAATGGCCGCCCCATTCAGAACACATGGTCAGCCATGGATCAGCTTCCAGCCACCACCCCTGCTTCGGATGCCTTGTCCAAGGACCTGAAACGGCGAGGCTTCAAATTCGTGGGGCCAACCACGATCTATGCTCACATGCAGGCCACCGGATTGGTCAATGACCATCTCACCAGCTGCTTCCGATATGAGATTATCCGATCATTGGGCTAGGCACGACAACCTAGTCCACACGGGGGATTTCCCCCATTTTGCAAGCGCAATATAGACTTCCTTGTCTGGCACGCGTAAGGCTTTCAGCAAGATTCCCACAGGAGCAGTACCGACTGAATGACTGCTCCCTCTGCCTCTTCGAACCTTGGCGTACAGTGACTGCAAAGACATGGGGGCCCAGTAATCCCATGACCGTATACAATGACGTGTTCCCCCTTGGAACACACATCGTCCCAGAGATGACATGCCGCCAATCCGCCCCACCCCGGTAGACCCCACTGATCTGCTCACGGCCATCGCCCGCAGTGCCGAAAGGTTGTCGCAACGCGACAGTTGGCCCGAGGGTGTAAACACCCTGCTGGCCGAACTGGGCCAATCAACAGGGATCAGTCGCGTCTGGATTTTCCAGACCGTGGAACTCGGGCCCACTCATATCGTTCAGGATTACGTCTTCGAATGGGCCGCCTCCCCGGAATATGCCCAGATGGGCATGTCCTGCTTCAGCATGTTCACAAAGGATTTCGAACTGCCCGAATATCGTGCCCTCATTGAAAGCCGACGCCGGGGCGAACATCAATCCATGATGCCCGACGAGCTACCTCCATCCTGGCTCCGCACGCATCTGGTGGATGAGCAGCACATCCAATCCATGCTGACCATTCCCATCATGGTGGATGGTTTGTGGTGGGGGACATTGGGTTTCGATGATTGTCAGCGCGAATACCGCTGGTCCAAACCGGAGATTGCGCTGTTGCGAACGGCAAGTGCCTTGATCACCAACGCCATACTGCGCGATCAGCTTTCAGCCCGTGACAAGCAGTTTGAAATCCTCAAGGCCCTGACAGATTCCAGTGCCTGGCAGATCGATCTGAAAACAGCACGAGGTTGGGTCACCGGAAAATTGGCCAAGATTCCAGGACAGCCACCGGCCGAACGCAACCTCAACATACTGAGCCTCTGCCGACTTATCCATCCCGAAGATGTGCGCAGACTCGTCAAGGCCGCTCGGCAATACGTCGCAGATGGCGAAGGCACCTTTCGCCATGATGTGCGCCTGAGGCATCACGGTCCCCGTCAGCACTGGGTGGAGATCATCGGCAGCGTAAGTAGTGATATGAAGGGACGCCCGGAACAGCTGGCAGGTATCGCCGTGGACATCCAACATCGCAAACGCCAGGAGATCATCCTGCGGCGCATGGCCGAAACCGACCCCCTGACTGGCGCCGTAAACCGGCGAGCCTTTGACGACCACCTGGATTTCCATCTGTCCAAGGCGCAACGAAAGGATCGTCCTCTATCACTGCTGATGTTGGACCTGGATCGCTTCAAAGCCATCAACGACGCGTGGGGACATCCCACAGGAGACATGGTCCTCAAAAAATTTGCAGATATCTGTCGGACGAATCTCCGCGACGGAGATGTACTGGCCAGGATGGGAGGAGAAGAATTCGCCTTACTGCTGCCCGGAGCCAATGCCCAAGCCGCCTGTGCGGCTGGCGAACGCATCCGTTGCATGCTTGAGGCGACGCAGCTAGATTCCTGTCGGGGACTTCAGGCCACGGTGAGCATCGGCTGCGCAACCTGCCTCTGTGGCTCCAGCACCGGTCACGAGTTGGTGGCTGATGCAGACATGGCCCTCTACAAGGCCAAACGTGCCGGTCGTAACCGGCTGATTGCCGCTTCAAGCCACGTTGAGCACTGACCTGCCTTTTTTACGCCCAGCTTCGAAAGCCCCACACGATCAGCTGGCCTTGTCTATTTCAGTCCGCCCCCGCAAAACTCCTTGCGAAAGGAACTCATGCTCATGGCCTTTTTCTTACGCGCGCCATCCTCACAACCTCGCTTGCACATGGCGACGGACAAGGCGGCGGAGAACCCCGTCACCCCTTCCTCGCCCATGAGTTTCGGGCCCAGGGCCTGCACAAGATAGTCACAGCCCTGCTGGTCCATCTGTGCTCCACCGTCATAACAGGTCTTATAGACTTGGTAGACATCCTTGCATGTGGCGTTCTCGGCGTAAGCCGCTACGCTAAAGTTCAGGCACAGTACGGCACTCAGCATCACGGACAGAATCATCTTCATCTTGCCCACCTCTTTATACATTAAAACAGGAACGACTCTTTCGGACAGGATATCAAGCCTCGCACAGATACACCAGCAAAGGTCCAGCAGTAACCATTGTGCACAAAATAACCGGGGCGAACACGCATGCGTATTCGCCCCGACCCCCTGGTCCCCCCCTCGCTTATCAGACGCAACGACTCATCAAATGGTTTCAGCTCTCTCCATAAACGACCAAATATGACAGAATCTGCAGGTAATCACGTCACACACTTGAAGCTCAACAACACCCACACTCCAATTTTGTGCTCCAGCTTCACGCACCTGACCATCCAATGACAAAGGCCCGGGCTGATATACCCGGGCCAATAAGCAACTCAAAGGATTACCCATTCACTTTCTATCAAGCATGAGGCCAGCCTCAGCCTTCGGATTCAAGAGCCTCCGGCAGTCCCAAAACATACTCCCGGATTTCATCACGTACGCGGCGGTAGTGGACCAGAGCCTCCTCGTCGCTCGCCACTCCTTTTGCCAGGGCCGGCGGATCATCGAATCCGGCATGAACACGCCGCACTTTGCCCGGAAAGAACGGACAATTCTCGTTGGCATGACCGCACAGGGTGATCACATAGTCGAATTCGGTTACAGGCAGTTCATCCACGGTATTGGACTCATGCCCCGCGATGTCCACCCCGGACTCGGCCATGGCCTTGACCGCCAGGGGATTCAGGCCATGCTTCACCACACCGGCCGAATACGCTTCAAAGGCCTCCGCCTTCAGCGCCCTGGCCCAGCCTTCGGCCATCTGGCTACGGCAGGAGTTGCCGGTACATAAAAACAGTATTTTCATCATTTCATCTCTCAAGGAATCAACGTTCCTACTGGCTCATCTTTATCCCAATACATTCATCAGGAAATCCCACACCAACTGCCGCCCCGATCACGAACTCGGCTTGCAGGTCACATGGCAAACCCCGCTGGGTGTGTTCAAGGCATGCGGAAAATACTTGCTCCTGAACCTAAGGGCGACATTGACTAGAGCGATAAGCACAGGAACTTCCACCAAGGGCCCAATAACAGCGGCAAAAGCCACACCCGAATCGATACCAAACACGGCAATGGCCACGGCAATGGCCAACTCAAAATTGTTGGAGGCCGCGGTAAACGACAGAGTCGTGGCCTGCTCATAAGTGGCCCGTGCCTTCACGGACAGCCAAAAAGATACCAGGAACATCACCAGAAAATAGATACACAGCGGGATGGCGATACGTACCACATCCATGGGCAACTGCACGATGAACTCACCCTTCAGGGAGAACATCACCAGGATGGTAAACAGCAAAAACACAAGGGTCAGCGGACTGATGGCCGGAACGAATTTTTCCTCGTACCATTGTCTGCCCTTGAGCTTGATGCCGATCAGGCGGGAGAACATACCCGCAAGAAAGGGGATGCCAAGATAGATGAACACACTCTCGGCAATCTGGCCCATGGAGATATCCACCACGGCTCCTTCAAGCCCGAAGACCGAGGGCAACACCGTAATGAAGAACCAAGCGTAGACCGAAAAAAACAAAACCTGAAAGATGGAGTTAAACGCCACCAGTCCGGCGCAATATTCGGTGTCACCCTTGGCCAGATCGTTCCAGACAATAACCATGGCGATGCAACGGGCAAGGCCGATCAGAATCAGGCCGACCATGTATTCATGGTGCCCGGACAAAAAGGCAATGGCCAGACCGAACATGAGCACCGGCCCGATGACCCAGTTCTGGACAAGGGACAGCATGAGCACTCTGGTATTGCGAAACACCTGGCCCAATTGCTCGTATTTCACCTTGGCCAAAGGGGGATACATCATCAGGATCAGGCCCACGGCGATAGGGATATTGGTGGTACCCACCTGAAAGGTATTGATGACGTCTTTCACGCCGGGGAACGAATATCCACCGATGACGCCCACAAACATGGCCAGAAATATCCACAGGGTCAAAAAACGATCCAGAAAAGAAAGCCGCTTCAGCGTCGATTCAGTCATGAGTCATTCCTCACTGTCGGTGCCGGCTTGTCCACACTGCCGGCCATCCTTTGTTTCCAAATAGGTTTGCAGCACAGCGACATCATTCACCGCTTGGGGGTGGGACTTGAGAAGCAGTGTCAAACTATCCAGCACTTTGGCCTGAAACGGAGTCAACTCGCGACTGAGTGCATAATGCATCCACTTGCCGCAACGATGACCATGAATCCAACCCGCCTTGCGCAGATAGGCCAAGTGCCTCGAAACCTTGGATTGAGGCATCTCCAGCACGTTCATCAGGTCGCACACGCACAGCTCTCCCTCGCCAAGGAGATTGATGATCCTCAGACGGGTCTCATCCGCAAAAGCCTTGAAAATAAGTCCTAGTGTTTCCATAGGGACAACATATCCGCATAAACAGATGCGTCAAGTGACAATTCCGAGACAACCCCTGACTTCGTTACACCATTCAGCAACAAGACTCCCCCCTCATCGGCTTTCCATCATGCCTGCGCCTTGGATTGCAGCATGAGTCTGAACCTCACGCTTCAGCACCAAGCTCGCAATTCGCGCTAACCCCGCCTTGACATTGACATATCACTGGAGGTAACGAACGATGCTTCATAGAAATAAATTACTATAAAAATGGAATAATTCTGATAGATCAGTTCAGGATCAAAATGTTGCCTTTCGCCCTGCTATTCGTGATGTGCCCACAGCACTTACAATGGGCACAGATGGACCACAAACGCATCAACACTCTGTTTTCGCATAGAGAAATACCTGAAGCAGACATATCGCAAACGCACGCTACGGCTTTTCCGCACTGCGCCAGCGATGAAACATCAAAAAGGCAAGGAATCATGAGCAGCCCCCGGGCCACGATTCTTTCAAGGACGCCAGCAGAGGGGACAACACCCCCTCCCTCCAAAGAACTGGCGACCTTCCCACAACACCGCCACACCGCGAGCTTCAATGCGGCAAGCGCTCTCCCTGCCCAACATCCTGCTCTTTCGTTTTTCACAAGCTCCACGTCACCTGTCAGCAGATCTGGCAAGCACCTTCCCGTAAGGTTAACGGCATCTCTGCCGCACCTGTGCCTTCATATTCACACCCTGTTTCACTCACCTAGGAGGAGCCATGCTTCAGAACAACTACGGACTGCGTTTATTTTCATCAAAGATACCTCCTGCGAGGCGGAAGACGATCATGGCATTTGCCGTTTTCTTCATCGCCATCATCTTTCTGCAGGCATTTTACTGGCTCTTTGCCAACGCCGCCGAGCCCATCATCATCGGACTGCCCTTCGGCATGTTCATGGTCTCGTTCCTGATCGTCGTAGAGCTGGTGGGGTTGCTCGTCATGGACAAAGTTCTGTTCAGCAATGAAAAGGAGGATGACTAATCATGAGTGACACCGTCATCATCCTCGGAGTCATCGCGGTCTATCTCGTCTTCGTCCTGTTCATCGGCGCCGTCGCCGGTCGCGGGCGCAACAATTCCGCAGAGGAATACATCACTGCCAGCCGAAGCCTGGGCTTCATCTGCATGTACTTCCTCATGGGTGGAGCCATCTTCAGCGCATTCGCCTATCTCGGCGGCCCCGGTTGGGCGTATGCCAAGGGCGCTCCGGCCTTTTACATCCTCGGGTACTGTGCACTGGGCCTGGTGCCCTGGCTGGTCTGGGGTCCCAAGGCACAGGAAGCCGGCAGAAAATTCGGTTACGTGACCCAGGCGCAGTTATTCAGCGACCGCTTCCAGTCACGCGCCCTGTCCATCATCATCGCCCTGGTCTCGACCCTGGCTTTCATCCAATACGTCTCCGTACAGATGAAGGGCAGTGCCTATGTCTTTGAGGTTGCCTCAAACGGAACCATCCCCTTCTGGGCCGGTGCACTCATCGCCTATGTGGTCGTTCTTATCTACGTCTTCTTCGGTGGCGTCCGCGGCGTGGCCTGGACCAACGTCTTCCAGGGCGCGTTCATGATCATCACGGCCTGGGTTCTGGGTCTGTACTTCTGCTATAGCCTCTACGGCGGCCCCACCGAGATGTTCACACAGATCATCGCAGCCAAGCCCACGCACCTGCTGATCGGCCCCGGCACCAAGATGAGCTTTGCAGCCTATTCTTCTGCCGTGCTGGTTTCCGTGCTTGGCTTCACCATGTGGCCTCACCTGTTCATGAAGGCTTACAGCGCAGACAGCAAACGCACTCTGCGCCGTACCATCGTGCTCTACCCCACCTTCGCCGTCATGCTTATCCCCGTCCTGCTCATCGGCTTTGCGGGTATCATGCAGGTGACCCCTGAAGTCCTGGGCGCACCTGACCGCATCCTGCCCTGGATGTTCTCGAACATGGACTTCCATCCGATGGCCATCGGCCTGGTTCTGGCTGCCGCCCTGGCTGCTGCCATGTCCACGCAGGACACCATCACCCACGCCGCCGGTTCCATCTTCGCCCAGGACTTCATCGCCGTCATCGTCGGCCGTCCTGCCAGCGACGCTGAAGCCACCAAGTGGATCCGTATCTTCGTCGTGGCTTTTGGCCTGGTTTCGTATCTGGTCACCATCTTCGGCGGACACACCCTGGTGGCGCTGCTGCTTGGTGCTTACGGCTCCATCGTTCAGCTGCTGCCCCTGGCCTTCGCGACCTTCTTCTGGCCGCGCGCCACAACCATGGGTGCCCTGGTCGGGCTTGTGGTCGGAGTCTGCTACAACTATTCCATCGTCTTTGGTATTGTACCCAAGCTGTGGGACATCAACCCCGGCCTGCAGGGTCTTGCCCTGAACTTCGCCTGCCTGATCGTGGTCTCGTACATGACCAAGCCGCAGGACAAGGAACACGTTCTCAAGTTCACGGAACTCTAGGAGAGATACTGTGCAACACCTGTTGAAGGAAGGCCTTGAGGCCGCCAGAGACTGGACCATTGAAATCCGCCGGGAACTGCACAAGATCCCGGAACTGGCCCTTGAGGAAGAAAAAACAGCGGCTCTGGTGGCCAAAACCCTCACGGAACTCGGCTTTGAGCCGCAGACCGGCATCGGCAAGCACGGCGTGGTCGCCACCCTGGATACGGGACGCCCCGGTCCGGTGGTGATGTTCCGAGCCGATATGGACGCCCTGCCCATTCAAGAGGAATCCGGCCTGCCCTTTGCGTCAACACACGAAGGCGTGGCCCACTGCTGCGGACATGACTGCCACACGGCCATGCTCCTTGGCACGGCCAAGGTCCTCTCGGAGGCCAAGGACAAATTGAGCGGCATTATCCGCTTTGTGTTCCAGCCTGCCGAGGAGGCCGTAAGCGGTGCTCAGCCGATGATTGCCGAAGGCATCATGGATTCACCCAAAGTGGATTACTGCTTCGGCATGCACGTCTGGCCCACGGTCCCCAAGGGCCAGGTGGGCATCAAGGACGGCAAACTCATGGCAGCCATGAGCTGGTTCGACCTGGAAATCCTGGGCAAGGGCGGCCACGGGGCCATGCCTCATCAATGCGTTGACGCTCTGGAAGTCGGTACTCAGGTAGTCTCGGCCCTGCAGCGCGTTACCAGCCGCCAGATGAATCCACTTCAACCCACGGTGGTGACAGTTGGGCAGTTCTATGCAGGAACCGCCATGAACATCATCCCGGGACGGGCGGAACTGCACGGCACCACGCGCACCTTTGACAAGGACGTGTGGCGCACCTGGGATGAACGCCTGCGCACAATCATCGCTGGAGTCTGCTCCTCCATGGGTGCGGACTTCACCTTTGAGTTCCATCAGGGAGTACCTCCGGTCAGCAATGATCCAGACGCAACAAACATCGCACGCAAGGCCGCCATCAAGCTCGTGGGCGAGGACAACGTCATGGAACCCGAGCCCACCATGGGCGGAGAGGACATGTCCCTGTTCCTGGAGCAGGCCAAGGGTGCCTTTGTCTTCCTGGGCGCACAGGTGGAGAATGGCTACCCGTTGCACAACCCTAAAATCGTCTTCCCCGAGGACATCCTGGCCACGGGCGTAGCTCTGAACTGCCAGATCGCCTGTGACCTGCTAACCTGATCCCGGCAGGAAAACACCCGCCGGAGCTCCATCCGGCAACGAAAAGCGTAAAGGCCCCGGTCATCTGATCGGGGCCTTTTTCATGTTTATATTCAAATCCTGTTGACAGCATTGGAAAGCAGGCCTAAATTCATTTGCAGATTTGACCAAATGAGAAATTATATGCAGAAATACGAAAAAACAAAATTCACGGAACGTGCCCAGATCATGAAAGCGCTGGGGCATCCGGTCCGCCTGTTCATTGTGGACGAATTGTCTCGCGGGGAACAGTGCGTGTGCGACCTGACCGAGATGGTGGGGCTGGACGTGTCTACGGTATCCAAGCACCTGCTGGTGCTGAAGAATGCGGGGATCGTCGCAGACGAACGCCGCGGCAAGCAGGTCTTTTACGGCCTTCGGGTGCGTTGTGTTCTCAATTTCTTCGGGTGCCTGGAGTCAGTGCTGAACCCGTAAAAAAATTTTGCTTCAACACTTGGCGATTTCGCCAAACAAAGGAAGAATCATGTTCTGGAAAAACGAATGGAAACCACTGACCGTCATCGCTGGAGTCTTCCTGGCCTGCTACTACCTGCCCGTGGGTTGGGATCGCTTTGACAACGCCTTGCTCGAAGCCTTTCACCTGGTCAAATGGTATGCCCGCGAGCACGTGCTGCTGTGCCTGATTCCCGCTTTCTTCATTGCCGGAGCCATTGCGGTCTTCGTCAGTCAGGCCTCGGTCATGAAATACCTCGGCCCCAAAGCCAACAAGGCCGTAGCCTACGCCGTGGCGTCCTGCTCGGGCACCATCCTCGCGGTCTGTTCCTGCACCATCCTGCCCCTGTTCGCGGGCATCTACCGCATGGGAGCGGGGCTGGGACCAGCCACGGCGTTCCTGTACTCGGGACCAGCCATCAACGTCCTGGCCATCGTACTCACTGCCCGTGTGCTAGGACCGGAGCTGGGCATTGCCCGCGCCATCGGAGCCATCATTTTCAGCGTGGTCATCGGCCTGTGCATGCATTTCATCTACCGCAACGAGGAAAAGGAAAAAGCACTGCTCATGGCGGCCATGCCCGAAGCGGAAGTCAGCCGCCCCCTGTGGCAAAATGCCGTGTACTTCGCCACCATGGTCGGCATCCTCGTATTCGCCAACTGGGGCCGGCCTGATCAGACCGAAGGCCTGTGGTACACCATCTATTCAGTCAAATGGCTGATCACCGCCCTGTTCGGTGCAGGATTTGCCCTGTCACTGGTGGCCTGGTTCGGCATGGAGATCTGGAAAGTAGCCGTTGTGGGCGTGCCCGTTATTGCCTTGGGCATCATGCTGCCCGAACAGCCCAACGTTGCCTTCGTGGTCGGAGTCATCGGCCTGACGTTGTTCACCAGCTCGCGCAAGGACGAACTGGGCGAGTGGTTCGGTTCCAGCTGGGGCTTTGCCAAACAGATCCTGCCGCTTTTGTTGTTCGGTGTACTCATTGCCGGAATCCTGCTTGGTCGCCCCGGCGAGGAAGGGCTCATTCCTTCACAGTGGGTGGCCTGGGCCGTGGGCGGCAACACATTGGGCTCAAACTTCTTTGCCTCACTGGCCGGTGCATTCATGTACTTCGCCACCCTGACCGAAGTGCCCATCCTGCAGGGCCTGATTGGTAACGGCATGGGCAATGGCCCGGCCCTGGCACTGCTGCTGGCCGGTCCTGCCCTGAGCCTGCCCAACATGCTGGTCATCCGTAGCGTGATCGGCACCCAGAAGACCGTTGTCTTCGTATCCCTTGTGGTCATCATGGCCACTGTAAGCGGCGTCATTTTCGGAACCATCTTCCCCTAAGGAGACTCTCATGAAGGAAATCAAAGTCCTGGGCCCCGGTTGCCCCAAGTGTGAACAGCTCAAGAAAAACGTGGAACAGGCCGTCGCGGCCTCCGGCGTTGAATGCAACATCGAGAAGATCACGGACATGCTCAAGATGTCCGAATACGGCATCATGATCACCCCGGCCCTGGTGGTGGATGGCGAAGTGAAATCCGTGGGCAAACTCTTGTCCCCCGATGACATCGCCGAATTTCTCAAATAACAGCCAAGGAGGCTTCCCATGGGTACCAAATGCAGTTGTGAATGCGGCACGGCCCCGACCCTGATCTTTTCCTGTTCCGGAGCTGCGGACGTCGGTGAAATGGCCGATCAGGCGGCCCGCTCCTTGACCCGCGAGGGCAAGGGCAAGATGTTCTGTTTGGCAGGCATTGGCGGCAGAGTTTCCGGCATCATGAAGACCACCGAGGCCGCGGCAAAGATTCTGGCCATCGATGGCTGCCCACTGAACTGCGCCCGCAAAAGCCTGGAAGAGGCCGGATTCAAGGACTTCATCCACCTCGGCCTTGCCGACATGGGACTGAAAAAAGGCGAAACCACACTGGATCAGACCTCACTCGAACGTGTGATCGACGAAGCAACACGTCTGTTGAAACAGGAGAAATAATGGAGACGATGAAACGCCCTATCGGATACGCCCTGGCCCTGCTCCTGATTCTGACAGCATCCGTTGCCATGTCGAGCAGCCTGGAAGTGGGGCCAGGAGATGTCCCGGTTCCCGGAATGGTGACCATGATCGATATCGGTGCCAAAAAATGCATCCCCTGCAAGATGATGGCTCCCATCCTCGACAAACTTGAGGTCGAATATCGTGGACGCGCGGCAATCCGGTTCATCGATGTATGGGAAAACCCCGGCGCTGGAAAACCCTTCGGCATCGGCCTGATCCCCACGCAGATCTTCTACGATGCCTCAGGCAGGGAACAATATCGCCACGAAGGCTTTCTGGCCGAGGATGCCATTCGGGCCAAGCTTGCCCAACTGGGAGTAAAGTAGAGACTCATGAACGATCTGTTCATCACCATCAACGGTTGGATCGCCAGCGGGACGGCACAGGCAGCCTTAGGCTGCCTGCTCTGGGGCATGGTCAGCGTCCTGTTCAGCCCCTGCCATCTGGCCTCGATCCCTCTGATCGTGGCCTATGTGGGTGGGCAGGAGCTCATGGTGGAAGGCCGGCGGGCTGTTCTGTTCGCTGTGTTGTTCTCAACAGGACTGTTTCTGACCATCGCCGCAGTGGGCATCACCTGCTCCCTGCTGGGCCGGATGCTCGGCGAGGTCGGTCCCTACTGGACCATTGCCGTTGGAGCCGTCCTGATCTGGGTGGCTCTGGACATGCTGGGCGTGGCGAAATGTTCCATGTCCGGCGGGTTGATGTCGCGCATCAAGGTCCGCGGCGCTTGGGGAGCATTGATCCTTGGATTGGCCTATGGCCTGCTGTCAGGTTCCTGCACCTTCGGGTTCATCGCCCCCATCCTGGCGGTGGTGACCGTGCAAGGCGATCTCGCCTTGGGAACCCTCTATATTCTGCTCTTCGGCATCGGGCACTGCATCCCCATCGCCATCGCCGGCAGTTCGACAGCCACGGTCCGTCGCCTGCTGGGGAACAGCTCCATGCAGAACGCCAGCCTTTGGTTCCGCAAGGGAGCGGGAGTGCTCGTCGGTGGACTTGGTCTGTATTTCGTGGCCCAGCCGTTTATTGTGACACCGTAAGGCCTCCCCTCGGCCATCTGCACCTCGACAATCTCAACCTCACCAATCGCCTTATCCCGAAAAAAGCCCCGGACACATGTCCGGGGCTTTTCTGTTCGCATTTCTGAAGCACCTCAAACAGCAAACCGTTAAATGGGATGGCCTGCTGACTTTTAGCGACTCTATTTCTTGTTGAGATAGGCCTGAATGCGCTGAGCTGCATTGGCCTTCAGGTTCTCGTAGAACAACGAATAGTCGAATACATGATACACACCTTTGGGGAAGGTCTCCGAATCCATATCGATAAGGGAGGGATCCTTGGGAGCCACGACCAGACCGTAGTCCTTGGCCTGTGCGGAGGTGAAGCCGGGGAAAGTCTGGTGAACGCCTTCCTCGGCAAAGATCGCGGCTCCGAGATTCATGGAGGCCGGAGCCAGAGCGTCATCAATGGTCCAGGTCAGGGGGTTCACCACCACAGCCCCCGAAATGACGGTGGGCGCGACCTTCTGTTTGCCATCGGCAACGGTGTTGTAGGAGATGATGCAGCCCGTCTGGCTGGCCGAAGCACACATCTTGAGAGCATGGTTGTTCGCAAGATCCTTGTCCGTGATCCCCCAACCGATGATATAGGCGGCGATGAGTTTGTCCTCAATGCCAAAGCTGCCCCATTTCTTCACCATCAGCTCGGCGAGAGCCATGCAACCCTGGCTATGACCGGCCAGAACGAAGGGGCGCCCATTATTGTAGTGCTTCAAGTAGTAATCAAAAGCGCGGGAAACATCGCTCTTGCCATACCCCCCGATCTTATCCACTTCCTCGTCTGGCAGCGTCAGGGCATTCATGTTCATCTGGCGATAATAGGGGGCATAGAGATTGGCCTGCCCGGTGAACACGCTCGCCTGCTTGGTGATGGTGCCGTGCACTTTTTTCTGCATCTCGGCTGCGGTGATGTCCATCAGCCAGTGCACGTCATCCTGCAGAACGGTGGGGTAGACCCAAAAGATGTCGACGGCATATTGATCCGGGTTTGATGGCGTGGAGGCCCAACTCGTCGCCTTGGAATAATCAGGTTCCTGCGGCACGGACTGCGGACCGAAGGCAGGTAATGTCGAGGCTGCCAGACACGCAGTGCTGATCATCAAAAAAGCAACAGCAACCAATACAGATCCAATCGCCCGACTCTTGTTCTTATCAAATTTCATGCTCTCTCCAACACGGCTCTGAATGATCACTTCACTCAATAGGTATCTTTACTACTGACGCTTTGAATTATTGACTTTATATGTTTTCACAGTGTTCATTCAATCAAAAATTTCAATATGAAAAAACCCGCCCCCCACAACCATTCCGTCGTGAAGAGCGGGCGTCATTCCCGTACATCCAAAGGCAAACCGTTCAAATACCTCTACCGTATCCAAGCCTCATCAAAATGGTATCCTACAGAGTAGAATGCCACGCAAAACAGCCCTATATCGCGAACAATCCGGACTGCCTAGATCGCTTCTCGAAACTTATGGTAGTTGTCGATACTGACGAAATAATCCGGATCCTCCAGCACATTTACAACGCAGATCTTCTCCGCTTTCTTGATCAGGCGGACGCAATCCTTGCTCAAATGCCAGAGATGGATGGTCTTGCCCGATCGCTGGTAGATCTCGGCGACCTTGTTGATGATCTCAATGGCGGACTGATCCATGATCCGCGACTCTTCGAAATCAATGATGACTTCCTGCGGATCGTTCTTCGCATCAAACTTGCTCATGAAAAGCGTGGTAGAGCCGAAGAACAAGGGGCCATAGATTTTATAATGCTTGATGCCATGCTCATCCACCGTCTTGCGCGCTCGAATACGTAGAGCATTTTCCCAGGCAAATATCAGGGCCGAGATAATGATTCCGCAGATCACCGCGATGGCCAGATCATATTTCACGGTGAGGAAAGTCACCAGAATGATCACAATCACGTCCCACTTGGGCACCTTGTTGAGCACGTTGAAGGTACTCCAGGCAAAGGTCTTGATCACGACAATGAACATGACGCCGACCAACGCCGCAATGGGAACCATCTCTATATACTGGGACATAAACAGGATGAAAAACAGAAGCGCTCCAGCCGCCATGATGCCAGAAAGTCGACCGCGCCCACCCGATGAGATGTTGATAATGCTCTGGCCGATCATGGCGCAGCCCCCCATGCCACCGAACAACCCGTTCACGAAATTCGCAAAACCCTGGGCAACACATTCGCGATTGCCACTCCCATGGCTATCGGTCAGTTCATCAATCAATGTCAGGGTCATGAGTGACTCAATAAGTCCAATGGCTGCCAGAATAAGAGCATAAGGAACAACGAAAACGAGTGTCGCCCAAGTAAGGGGAACCTGGGGGAAGGCAAAGGAGGGAAGCCCGGCCTGAATGCCCGTGCCGCCCTTGGACTGGATGAAAGACAGAACCGTTTGCGTATCGATTTTGGCAAAAATAACCAGAAGTGACACGGCGATGATCGCCACGAGCGCCCCCGGCGCCTTCTTATGAATCCGCGGGACAATCAACAGAATACCCATTGTCAAAGCGACAAGTGAAGCCATGGTCCACAGCGGTTGGCCCTGAATCCAGGCCCCATCAGCTTGAAACATCCTGAGTTGAGACAGGAAGATGACAATGGCCAACCCATTAACAAAGCCCATCATGACGGATCGAGGAACCATGCGAATGAACTTTCCCAAACGGAAAACACCAGCCAGGGCCTGAAACAATCCCACCAGCAACAACGCAAAGAACAAATACTGGACTCCAGCTGCGGGACTCCCCCCCAGAGCGTTTCCTTCCATGACCAGGTTGACCATCACGACGGCCATCGCGCCGGTTGCCCCGGAAATCATCCCTGGTCTTCCGCCGAGAACTGCCGTGATAAGGCACATCATGAAGGCACCATACAGGCCTACAACGGGCGATACACCAGCCACGAAAGAAAACGCGACGGCCTCGGGGACCAGGGCCAGAGCGACCGTCAACCCGGAGAAAATATCGCCTTGAACACTGCCTCTGGAACGGGGAGCTATCAGTTGATTCGAATCCATTAACAATCCTTTCCTTACTAACAAGACACAACAAACATAATATTCAATCAATACAACCAATATCAGGTTGCATCTTTCAGTATCGACACAACACAAAAAGCGAGTGATGCAACTACAATTCGCACCAACAAGAGAAGAAGACGTCTTTATTCAAGACAACTTCCACGAAATATAAGCTATTATTTATGAAAAGCAGAACGAGGCACTAAAGACAGGGACATCGAAATGGCGTGCATAAATAGAAGGCTTTCTTGCAAGACTGGAGTCTCTATACAGTTCCCAATCTGGAGTCAACAAGTATTACAATCCAATTCAAGTGCATATAATCACAAACCACAACCCGGAAGATTCTCCTCCAACTGCCAAGGATGCAGAGAGTGAACACACAGGATCTGATCTTTTTGCGGGGTTGGTGGCAAAATTGAAAAATGCTATCACATCACCGCCGGCACGCGTTCCGGGATGCCTCGGAGCCGAGGCCAACGCTGCGATTGGTCCTTAATATATGAACGTCCAACAAATGGTGACGTCATGGATGATAAAAGCGCCGCATAATCCAAGCCAAATCGCACTCGATCACCTACGCGCAATGGGGCTCTAGAGGCATCAACTACGAGATGATCACTGCTCGACCCCAGGATGTCGACATCTATCAACGGCACGAGGCCTGCCACATGGACATCCTGTTTTCCCAAAGCCACAATCGCCCTGAGCATTTCCCCCTTGTCTTCAAATACGGGAGTATTGCCAAAAGCATCCAACCCTGTCTCTCCCTCAGGAAGTGAGGGCTTGCGCTTAGATTCTATCACTTCTGCAACCAAGGTAATCGCATCGAGGTGAAGCCCGCCAATATGCTTCCTCAAAAGGGTTTCCCTGCCTAGAACAATTGCCTCTCCCAATCGCACATTATTCACTCTGCCTTTTGTGTCATCTTCAAGCATCCAATCAAAATTTGCCGAATTTCCTCCAGAAATCACATGAAGCTTGAGGCCGTAACTTCTTTCATATGTTTCTGCCAAACGAGAAAAATCATCCATGTTGGACTTGGTTGGCTTGACCCCACTCAAACAAGCCAGGTTGGTCCCCAAGCCAATGATTCGGACGCCCTTCATTCGGAGCACTTTTCCAATTGTTTTGCCGAGATCCTGTCGAAGTATTCCCTCCCGAAGATCACCCATCTCCACCATGAGAACGATGTCATGAATTTTCTTCTGCTGGACAGCCACCCTGGAAAGGTCGGCAATGACGGACAATTCGGTGTTGAAACTCACATCCGCGTAGGCAACAACATCCTGGACCTCACTAACAGAGGGCGTCCTGATCAAGAAGAGAAGCGCTTGAACGTTGGCCTTTCTCATGCGGATTATGTTCTCAATCCTTGAATCTCCCAGAGATGAAATACCTGCAGCAATCAGACAGTCGGCGATCTTGGGCTCTCCCAAAACACTCTTGGTTACGCCCATCACACCAATACCCCTGACTCCGAACATGGTGATCAGATGTTTGGCATTATCGTGTATCTTGGATAGATCAATTTCAAGGTAAGGTGTCTTCATCGAGCCAACTTGGCTTGGAGCTGAGGGAAGGAGGTCAATATATTTGCAATTAAAGAATCACAACCAGACCTGAGGACGTCTGCCGCTGGCATATCGAACTGTTTTTGGTAAGCCTCAACTGTTTCATCTACCTCTGAATCGGACATGGACTCGTGGTTAATGGCAATGCCAATGACAGGTGACTTCGAAAAGACTTCAACGAGTTCGATCTCGTCCTCCAAACGAGGCATTTTTATCGTTGGGTAATCACCCAGAAACTCTCGCTTGGGTGGGTGTTGGACAATAATGGCCTCAGGCTGTCCACCCCTGATGATGAAACATGAGCTCAGATACGCAGGATGACTCAAGGAACCCTGACCTTCAATAATAATTATGTCCGGCTCAGTTGCTTCCCAAGCCTCAACAATTGCCTTTTCCATTTCTCCAGAAATGAATTGCTCCTTCAAAGCATCGAGTGGGACACCAAACTCAGCCCCCTGAATAACACCCGTTTGACCAGTTGCGATCATCACTGATTTAAGCCCGAGCTCCTGAAGTGCCTGAGTCAAGATAATAGATGTCGTGCGCTTACCAACAGCGCTATCCGTTCCAAGAATTGCAATCTTGGGGCATTTCACCCTGTTGATGGCCCCAGTAAAAACGCTTCTTTGCTTGGCGTCTTGCTGCTTTCTAATGTCAAACAACTGAACGTTGCACTCGCCAGCTTTGTGAACAAATCCTTCATCGTCAGTTAAAAAATCATGAAGGCCATTGATAATATTGAGTCCTCTCTCCATTGCATAATACATCACCTCTCGATCCTTTGAAGAAAAGGAACCAGACAAAGGGGCCATGCCATAAATAAAGGCTGTTACTGGCATCCCTTGTCCGTCCAAAGCTTCCCGGATATTTTTGTAAATTGTGATTCCATTGGCTGCATTATCAAGAACCTCACCAGCATCCAAGTTGGCCTTAGTGCTATCGATGACGCCTACAATTTCATACTGGCCTGAATAGCGGGTCAGCCCATTGGCTGTTTTGCCATCCATTTTGCCGAAAAAGCCTTCGCAATACACCACTGCAAATTCCTTTTTTATCATAGTACATCCCATGTAAAATATTGACCTAGAAAATTGTTTTGACGAAATAGAATTGATATTTAGAAGTGCTCACCAGTCATTACAATTTACTAGAATAATGATAAAAGAGACTGAACAGATAGAGATAGCACAAAATTATAATTTTAAATCGATATTTTATTATTATTTTTTTTATTTTCGAAAAATTATATTATTTATTCCACCATCTTCATAAAGTGCATATGTAAATCAATTCACCAAGTGACCCTATCCATCGGTTGGGATGTTTAATTTTATTGACAAATCGAAAAAACACTATGGTCGTTCCTTCTCAAGAATAGCGTTGTTGGAGCCCCCTCAACAAACTAATATCCATTTCAATTAAAAATGACCGCGGCCATGAAGCAACGACTATGCTGCAACCAGAGCCTACTTTACATTTGAAAATGCCTTTCGACGATCGCGAAATAGGTCCTCCCGCTTTATTAGGTCTGAATTCAAAAGGCTTCCGTATACACACCAAATGAATATCATCAGGAGAGAACCTTTTTTCACTAGAAATGAATGGAGTTATCGATGATCAAATCGAATATACGAGAGGATTTGCATTCGACGAAGCAACGTCGCCAGCGGGGAATTTTCAGCGATTTGGACAGCCAGATTTGGACCGGCGGACACATAGCGGACACAAAACCCATTTCAGCCCCAAACCCACGAAAAAAGGGACCCAGGCAAATACCTGAATCCCTTGAATAATCGGTGGTGGAGCTGGACAGAATCGAACTGACGGCCTCTTGAATGCCATTCAAGCGCTCTCCCAACTGAGCTACAGCCCCACACTGTTGGGAGAGCGAATATGTATCCAAAAGCCCCCGTTTGTCAAGACTGTGCAGGCAGGATTTCACATCCAGCCCACAGCCACCTCCAGCCTACCGCTAGATTGCCGTAACCCGATTCACCTTGGCATCACTGCGCTGCACGGTGCGATGGTACTTTACTGCAGGCTTGCCAAAGACCATCGCATAACCAACCTTGTGGTCCTCGGGGATACCTAGGTCCTTCATCAAATCAGGCAGAATCATGGTCAGAGCCCATTTGAACAAGCCGTCCCACAGTGCTCCCAAGCCCATGCTGGCGGCCAGCAATTCGAAATTGGTCATGGCAATGTGACAATCGACATCAGGACACGGCCCAGACTTCGGAGACGAAGCCACCAGCAGGTGCGGAGCACCCCGGAACAAGACATCCACTCCCTTGTCTTCCCAGAGCCTGACAAAATCCGCCATGAACTCCAGTCCCTCAGGCAATTTGCCCTCTCGCACGGCCAGCCCAAGGCCCTCCATGGTACGGGTACGGACCTTGGTCATGACCTCGGCATCGTCCACTACGGTAAACAGAACCCCACGATTGTTGACACCCGTGGGAGCGTGAGCGGAAATTTCCAGCATTCGAGCAATCACGTCAGAGTCTACCGGCTCATCTTTATAACGCCGCACAGACCGACGCCCCATGACGAGGGTCTCCATCTGTTGCTGACTGGGTAGATTCCCCTTGAGCGGCAGACTGTCCGCCGGGTCCTTCCCCAGAATGGACAGCGACCCCGGCTTGCAGATAGTCATACAGTGTTGACACTGAATGCACTGGCCCTCGCGGTCCGCAATGGCACGAGGAAAACCATCCTCGCCCATTTCGATCACCATATAGGGACAATCCTTGGCGCATTCGCCACACTGAATACAGGTATCCGTATCAACCTTGAATTGAAGCATATTCGTATCCTCTCTGTTATGATCGGCCTTCTGGCCTGATGACCCCGCCTAAGAGGCGCACGCTTGGATGTTTACGCCATGGTATCTTTTAGGCCTGTAGGATCAAAAAAGGAAGAAGGCACTTTCAGGTTCCCTATACACCCGTGGGTAACCGGGCTTTTCATCAATCCGAAGCCCTGATATCAAACATGGGTTGCGAAACGCAGCCTTCAACAATCATACATTTGTGAGGAACAATATGGACGACAAGTACAAAACCCAGGGCATGTTCAGCTGGAACGAATTGATGACCACCAACGTGGAAGAGGCCAAGGAATTCTATGCGGAACTGTTTGACTGGCAGTACGAAGAAGCCCCGATGGAAGGCGGCGGCACATATCATGTAGCCGTGGTGGATGGTGTACAGGTCGGTGGAATGTTCGAGCGCCCGGCAAACATCCCCGAAGGACTCCCCGCGCACTGGCGCAGCTATGTCACCGTGGACGACGTTGATGAATGCGCTGATATGGCCGGAGCCATGGGCGGTACAGTGCTTCTAAACCCCACGGACCTGCCCGGCGTTGGCCGCTTCTGCATCATTCAGGACCCGCAAGGCGCGGTGCTGAACCTGATCACCTACCCCATGGACATGGGCGAATAGCTTACAGCCTCGCACTTTGACAATTTCAAAGAAAAGGCCGGGGTACGCCCCGGCCTTTTCATATGATCTCCGCCAATAATCCAACGTAGTGCCAAGAACTACGCCTTGGGCCAACTAGCCTCATCCAGCAGGAACATGATGTTCTTATAGGGCACCTTGCCATGCAGCGAGAGGCCAACCTCGCAGGTACGCGAAGTGGAATAGCCCACGCTGCAGCCCGCCAACTGATCCGGCAGGTCCTTGAGAGCGGCCTCGTTGAGTTCGGGATAATTGAAGCCCCGGTCCCCGGCGAACCCACAGCAGAAGATATCTTCAGGCACCACGACCTCGCGAGCGCACTTGCGGGCCAACTCCTCCATGGTCTCCGCCAGCCCCATCTTGCGTGAGCTGCATGTCACATGCAGGGCGATGCGCTTGTTCACGGGCGTGAACTCCAGCCTGTCCATCAGGAACTTGCCCACAAACTCGACCGGCTCATACAGGGGCAACCCTTCGATATGCTCCTTCATGCGATACAGGCAGGGACTCGTATCACAGAGGATGGGATACTTGCCGTTTTCGCTGGCATCGCGCAGAGCCTGCTCCAGTTCACGCAGCTTGGAATCGGCCTGATCAACCAGACCTTTAGACTCCCACGGCTGCCCGCAGCAGAGCCTGTTCATGCGCTCGGGATGAATAACCTCATAACCAGCCTTGGCAAGCACGCTCAGGGTATGATCGCGAATCGCGGACTTGTCCGGGTCGTGCTTTTCCGGCCCCATATGCCGAGCCACACAACTGGGGAAGTAGACCACCTTGTCGGCACTGTCAGGGGTTGTGTTCATCCGGGGTTTCGCGGCGACTCTGGGCATGGAGACATTCCAGCGAGGAAGGCGCTTGCCGGAATACTTGTGCAGCCCGTGTCCCAGACCATCCATGGCCCGGTCGCCCAACAGATCGTGCATAGCCCCTGCGATACCCAGGTCCATATTCACACCCGCAATGACCAGCGGGAAATTCTTTGCCACGGCAGAGGCCAGGGCCTTCTGCCATTTGCCACGTTCCCAGGATCGATAGAGCTTGATGAACTTGCCCGTATCAATGGCCACCGGGCATCTGGTGCCACACAGCCCGTCCGCAGCGCAGGTGGCTTCGCCGTCATAGTCATAACTCTTCTTGAAGGCCTTGATCGTCTCCTGCGCATCACCAACCTGCTTTTGCCGGGAAAGCTCGCGGAAGGCCACGATGCGTTGGCGAGGGGTCAAGGTCAGTGATCTCGACGGGCAAACCGGCTCGCAGAATCCACATTCAATGCAGCGGTCGATGATATCATCGGCCACAGGCAGGGGCTTCAAATCCTTCAGATGGGCCTCGGGGTCCTCATTCAGAATAACTCCCGGATTGAGCAAGCCATTGGGGTCAAACAGAGCCTTGATGTCTTCCATCAACTTGTAGGCATCGCGACCCCATTCCAACTCCACAAAGTGCGCCATATTACGCCCGGTCCCATGCTCGGCCTTCAATGACCCCTTGTACTTTCCGGCAACCATCTGGGTCACATCGTCCATGAAGGCAGCATAACGGTCGATCTCGGCCTGCACATTGAAGTCCTGAGTGAACACGAAGTGCAGATTCCCCTCCAGGGCGTGGCCGAAGATGATGGCCTTGTCATAGCCATGCTTGATGAACAGCTCCTGCAACTCCAGAGTGGCCTCGGCCAAATCCTTGATGGGGAAGGCCACGTCCTCGATGATGACGGTGGTCCCAGCATCGCGAACGGCCCCCACAGCCGGGAACAACCCCCGGCGCACATTCCAGAGCGAATTGAACTCCGCCGGGACCGAGGTGAACTGGTGCGGGGTGACACTGGCAATATCCTTCACGGCATCCAGCACCTTGGCGACCTTGGCCTCCAATTCCTGCTCGGTCTTGCCGCGCACCTCCACCAGCAGGGCCGCGGCTTCCGGCCCCAACTCTGTCAGGCCATCTGGCATACCGGGCTTGTCCTGCACCGAAGCCAATGCCGCACGGTCCATCAATTCGGCGGCGGACACCCTCTGTCCGCGAGCAATGATCGCAGCTTCACAGGCCGAGCGGATGTCCGGGAAACGCATCAGGGCCGAGGCCTTGTGCGGGTGCTCCACCACGGTGCGATAAACGACACGGGAGATGAAGGCCAGAGTGCCCTCGGACCCCACCAGCAGATGCTGTAAGATCTCGAAGGGGTCATCGAAGTCCACGATGGCGTTCAGGCTGTAGCCGGTGGTGTTCTTGATCTTGAATTTGCGGCGAATGCGGGCGGCGAGTTTCTTGTCGGCCAGCACCCGTTCACGCAGGGCGACCAGCCCCTCCAAAATATGCCCATGGCTCTTTTCGAAAGCCTCACGGCTGGCGGGATCGGCCGTATCCAGGGGGGTGCCGTCGGCCAGGACCAAGCGCAGGGAATCCAACGTCTTGTAGGAATTCTCAGCCACACCGCAGCACATGCCCGAGGCATTATTGGCCACAATACCACCGATCTTGCAGGTATCGATACTGGCGGGGTCCGGCCCGATCTTCTTGCCATGGGGTGCAAGGATACGGTTGGCGTGACTACCGATAATCCCGGGTTCCAGAGCGATCTTCCTGGCCTTGTCGAGAATTTCATAATTCCGCCAGCCATCGCCCAGACGCACCAGGATGGAATCGCTGATGGCCTGCCCCGAAAGGCTCGTGCCCGCTGCGCGGAAGGTCACGGGCACCTGATGGCGATTCACAATCTTCAGAATCGCCACGACCTCATCCTCGCAATCGGTATCCACCACAATCTTGGGAATCAGGCGGTAAAAACTGGCATCCGTACCATAGGCCAGTGTCCTGAGCGCGTCGGTATACGCACGCTCTTTGGGCATGAAATCAAGCAACTCTGCATAAATTTGATCGTATGGTTCAGGCAGCATTCCAGGCTCCTCGGGTTCGCTGTCAAAGCCCAAAAAAGGGGCAACTCTGACACTATCACAAGAGCCGGAGGAGGAACAAGAACCGCAACGGAAATGACACAAGCACCCGTTGGCCCATTCATTCCACAGACCACGCAGGTACGACAGCAAGCACCCCCACAACAGCGAACTCAGCCCTGCTAAAACCATCCGACACACGACAGACTATGGCGAGCTAGCCTGTATTCTGATACCCTTGCCCAAGCATGCCCAAGCCGCAATGCGACTGGTTTCCCTCTGCAATCAAACAACAATTTTTTGGCGAATGTGAAACTCGGCGGAAAACCATCCATGACGAACAACACAACGAAACATCAAGACGAGAACACCTCCGGGCAGGCTGACAGCCATCTCCGCCAACGTCTTGAGCAGGCCGTTCAATTCATCTCTCAAGGCATCGCGGAACACGGGCTGAGCGTTCCCCTGCTAGGCCACGGCATGATGCAATTCGCCACGATCACCCAATCCTTCCCCGTGCCCGACGATGTGGAATGCACCCCCGGATGCACTTACTGCTGCCATACCCGCGTCAGCACATCCATCCCCGAGGTGCTTATCATCGCGCAGCAGCTACGGCTCAATCTTGAGCCGCCTGTACTTACCCAGATTCAGCAGAACATCCATGGCATGGTTGAGCATGGCGACCCCATGCGTCTCGAGTGGTGGCTGGAAAACAAGACCCCGTGCCCCTTCCTTGACGATGGGCAGGAGCAGCTCTGCTTGATCTACGAAATCCGTCCATTTACCTGCCGTAGCCACCATTCCACAGCTGCAACGGCCTGTGAGCAAGGCTTTGAGGAACACCGGGCCATGGACGTCCCCTGCTATCCCAAACTGCAACAGGCCACGGACCTCTATTCCACGGCTTTCATGATCGCCATGCGCAATCACGGCCTGACTTCATTTTATGTAGGATTCATTGCAGCTCTGGACATCGCCCTCGGCGACGACACTGCCGCCGGGCGCTGGCTCGCCGGACAGGACGTCTTCCGCAACGCCGAAATCGCCTGAATCTCCGTCCGCCACGTCCTTTAAAACATATGAAAGAATAAAACAGCAGGTCCCAAGACTGGGGAACCTGCGTGAATGGAAGGGCGGGTCAAACCCGAAAGACAGAGACGAAACTAGTCAGCAATACAAACCTGATTACGACCATTTTTCTTGGCCTGATAAAGCATCTCATCAGCAATCTTGATCATCCCATCAAGGCTATCCGCGTGCTGGGCGCACACACCGACGCTAATGCTCACACGAATCTTGTAATCCATAATCCTGATAATGGCCTCTTCAATGGCGCGGCGAGTTTCTTCAAAAACCGTAGCAATCTCTTCGGGTGCCAGATCCACACAGGCCACGCAAAATTCCTCTCCTCCGAAGCGGGCGACAAGGTCCGTATCCCGAAAACTATCCGTCAGCGTTTCGGCAACGAATTTCAAAACCTCATCACCGGCGCTGTGGCCGTACTTGTCATTGCAGTCCTTGAAACAATCAATGTCGATCATCGCCAGCACGATCTCAATCTGGCCACGCTGGTGGCTGGAAAACAATTTACTGCCATAACTAAAAAAGGAACGGCGATTGAAAATACCCGTCAAATAATCCCGCTCGGCGAGATCCTTTATAGCCGCGATATATTCCGAAGTTTCAATATTGCTGATCACCCGGCAATACAATTCTTCGGTCAGAAATGGTTTGTGCATGTAATCGTTGGCACCGCATTTGATGAAATGGGCCGAAGTGGTGGCACCGCCAACGCCGGAAATACCAATGATCGGCAACCGCGACTTTGAGAACTTACGCCGGACTTCCTTAACCAACTCGATGCCGTTAATTTTTGGCATGTGATAGTCGGTGATCAAAAGATTGATCTTATCGTGGCTGGCAAGGATATTCAGCGCTTCGCGACCGTCTGTGGCCTCCAGCACATTAAAATTCCAAACCTTCAACAAATCCTTAATAACAGTCCGGCTCGTAGACGAATCGTCCACGACAAGCACATTGAGGTCCTTATTGCCTTTGAGTCGTCTGGCAATGCCCATGATCTGCTGAATATTATCCACATTGTCCTTGACCACATAGTCCACGATACGCTTGGACCACATGATATCGCGCAAATCGTCCGACATTTCGCCCGTGAAAACGATGGCCGGTATCCCCTTGCCCGTAACCAGGTCAACAACCTCCCCATTCGGGGCGTCGGGTAGGTTGAGATCCAGCAACGCAGCAAAATAGACCTGATCCGAGTTCTGAAGCTGATCCTGTGCCTCTGCATAAGTTCTGCAGATCACAGCCTGCAGGCCGAATTCCTTCTGTATGGCGCGAGACAACAGAGACACCATGGTCCTACTGTCCTCGACGATCAGGATGGTTTCCTCAGAAACATCCTGATGAATCAATACGTTATCGCCCATACTTTCCCTACCCGGTTGACGGTGCAGCCAAGAGTTTAGACCCGGCAAAGTCGACAGAATACAACTCAGCTTCCCATGGATAATCATCTAAAATGACAGTCAGAAATCATCCCACTCCCTAAAACAGGGAAAACCAATGATTCACCCACGGCATTCTTCTATACCGAGGGTCATTTTTCAGTGATTCAGGCAAATTTCAATTTATCCATTCGCTTTGGTAAACCGGGCATACAGTCTCCTATGATTATTTGCAATTCGGCACCGGGATACGGACATAGAGCGGACACATAGCGGACACAAAACCCAAAAACGCCTCTTCACCACGAAAAAAGGGACCCAGGCAAATACCTGAATCCCTTGAATAATCGGTGGTGGAGCTGGAGGGAATCGAACCCACGACCTCTTGAATGCCATTCATCGGCATCAGGAGAAATAAAACAAACCTAACCAGCTAAAATCAAAGAGCATTCGTCCGTCAAACCTCCCGCCCTACCGTTTGTGCATGCTGTGCACAGCATCATGTAATTTCAATAGGTTACGCATGTGTCAAATATGAAAGCGGACACATAGCGGACACTTCTAAAAAATACAAACAAATCAGATGAAAAGCATGACACTTTATCAACGATATTATATACGCATGGCAAAATATTAACTCAACCACGAGATAAGAGTATGGAAAGTTTTGATACTAGCCTCAAAAGAATAGATATTAAAGAAATTGAACAATTTATTAACAAAGTAGAATCAGCAAAATATTCAAACATCTTGATTAGTTTAGAAAATGTGAAATACGTAGATATATATGCATTCTGCATTTTTGCGACATGGATCATAAGCAAAAATGTAAATGGAATGAAAATTCAGATAATTAGCCCCACAAACGGACCTAATAAAATATATAATGAAACGGCGCTCCGAGTTGAATCCTTTATGTACTCATTCCAACTGCTAAATTACTTGAGGAGCAGGGGAATTGATATAAAACTCTCAGAATACGATAAAGAATATAAAGATTATATGCCAAAAAAATGCATGAGATTAAAAGAATTCAACAGAGAATCATTCAACAATATAATTAATCAGTTAAACTTAGAATCAAGTCTATTGAAATACTCCGTCGAGAACACTGGCATTAAAAATACAAATTTAGCTGGTATAAAGAGCATTATAATCAGAGAACTAGGAAAAAATGCATATGAACACGGAACCATAAAAAACAAGAACACTAATGATGCAAAAATTGCTATAGGATTAATACCTAAAATTAGCACAGATATCGCTGACAAAATCCTGCTCTACAGACAAGCACAATCACCAAAATTCCTAAGAAGATTTCTTAAAAAACTCGGAAATTCAGAATGCTTACAAATTGTGATTAGCGACACAGGACCGGGAATAGTAAAAACCCTCAGAAAGGCTTACGATGCAGATGACGTTATTGACAACACGAACAAATCCAACTCTGCAATAATAAAATATGCATTCGAACTTCATTCTACAAGTAAACAGAAGACAAATTTAGAAGAAGCTGATTCAAAACTGGAATGGAATAATTACATACCACCTCGCGGACTATATTTCGTCAAAAACTTAGCAAAAAAATGTCGAGGAGCGGTAATATGCCGAAGCGATAGAAATTATATTTGTTATGATTACTATTCAAATGATGTAGGCACCTATAAAACAAGCAATGAAAGTCGAACACTTAAATCAATACGAGAAATTCCAGGTGTACATTTAGAAATATTAATCCCTTTAAAAGAATTACGAGAAGCGGAGACCACACAAATAAACGAAAATATATTAAAATACTCACAAAATAAAATAGATGATGTGAAATTTTACACACCATACACATCAAAAATTAACAGATCGGCAATATTCTATGTAAACGATCTATATCAGTTCACAAAATCGTGTAAAAAAACTGATATAATATGCATAGATTTTCATAAAGTTGAATGGGATAAAGACATGCTTTATCCATTTCTTATGCAAATATATTTTCTTGGATTAGACAATTATAAAATAATAGGAATCAACTACGAACATCACGACACAATACTGCCGTTAAATGAAATTGAAGAATGGGATGGTATAGACAAAAGATACACCATTAGACCTTTTATATCTATCAATAGAAAAGAATACAATTATGATATAAAAGTTATAGGTGATTACTCAGACAAATCGAACTGCACAGAAACTGTCATTAAAGCAATCAACAAAGAATATATTGATATAAAGACGATACCTGAATATTGGGATAATATTTTCGTTAAAAGAAAAAACAAAACCATCGGCCTCTCATTTAGTTTTGAAACAGCGTTAAATGCTATCATAGAGAGAGAAAAAAAATCACTTATATCTGCGATAAACAATGTAGACAATGGCATTAGACATGATGGGAAATTCTTATTTCCAACAAATGCGTTCTCAAACGTATTTTTTGAAATTGGATCTTTATTTAGAAAACACGAGCTAAAAAACCAGCTAATACGGGTAGTCGCAAACGAAATAAAAATCCCTAAAAACAAACCAACTTGCATACTATCAATCTCAAGCATTGGCGATCAAATCGGATCCTCACTATACAGTTTCATTAAAAACAAAAATCCCAACATAACCCACATCAATAGCTCAACACCAGAGATAGACAAACTATTACTATACAAGCTTGGAAGTTACGATTCCATAATAATTTTAGTAGACGTTATAGCCACTTCGAAATCAATTAAAAAAGTCATTCAACAGCTAGAAATGCGCAACATTAGTGACAGGATAACTAAGATTCACAGCATTATAGACTTACGCAAGACAACAGACAGCATACAGTATAGCAACAACAATCAACCAATTGAAACTCAATGTATATATCATAACGCTACAGAACTATTCAAAGAATCAAAACCATACCAATGGCATTGGAGTGAGATCAATAAAATCAATGAAAGCTGGTCACCGATAACTAAAAGCACAGAAGCTGAAACATTTATCTCACCAGAAGAATTTGTAAACCAGCTATTCGAATACAACATACCTGTGGCTATGGGCCACTACATATCCGAGAAAAACAAGAACCATTTTCCATATTGCTTCAATATTGATAAAATTTGTAAAACATTCGGTGGAATAGTAACATACAAACTAGCCCACATAATAGAAAGCTACCTTAATGACGAAACAGACAAAATATCACATGTCTTTCATAACATTGAAACAAAAGACATCACACTTTTGACCGACACCATATCTGATGAATTTGGGTGTGAAGTACATAAAATAAAAGACGATGGAACACCCTTAAACCCTAACCATTTTGAAAACATAAAAACAATACTAATAATTGACTCTACAATAAGCTCAGGAGAAACTATCTGGAACATACTACACTCATGTAGCTACCTTGAACCAGATAAATGCTTGATATACGTCATACTTGATCGTTCTAAAATTAAAGACACAATAAAATTTTGCAATTTAAAACAATACAATAAAACACAAATTGAATTTTTTGAATATGCTAATATACCGATCCCACAATATAAGCACAATACTTGCCCGCTTTGTATAAAAAATAAGATAATAAAATCACTCATTGATAGCAACGAACTTCGAGCGCTAAACGATACTTTAATGAATTGTATCGAAAAAAATAAAAAAATACCTTCTGAAAAAAATCGAACGGACAAACTTAAACCCAGTAAAACAATACATGCTCCGATTGAAACATTAACCTGTCGCATCCATCTTCAAAAATCACTTCAAGACGACATGCATTCAACTGAATTTATAATTCAAATAATTAACAATTTCTCATCAAATCAAACACTTTTCAAAACGCTTCTCTCGGTACTGTATTTTGAAATATTCTCCTTTTCTGAATACTTAAACAACCTGGACAAAGACACAAAACATAATTTGTGCAAAAACTGCATCGAAGTTATGCACAACAACTGGAAAAACTCTCACGCTATCGCCATACTGATACATACTGACTCAAAATACTTCATCGATAACTTTGAAGAAATACTTCACATCACAATTAAAAATACAACAACTCTTGAGTGCATGGCTGAACTACTTATCAACAAAGAAACAATAGGACATGACAATCTATCTAAATGTGTTCAATTTATTAGCAAGCAAGTAACATTACTCTCTGATGACGATGAACTGAAGTTCAATTATCTCAACATACTAAACGCTGTGAATCAAGTATCACGCATTTACGCAATAAAAAACCATGATGATTTTACAAGACCTGAGCTTATCGCTCTTAAAGATATTTGGAACATCTTATTCTCTAAAAAAATAGGAAGATCAAATCACTCTGACATATCATTTAAATGGACCAACTCGCTTGCAGCATTGTCATACGCAAATCATAAAAAACTTTTACTAAAACACTATCACCATGAATCAAACTTAAACGAAAATTTTAATACGATATACAACGCGCTCAAGAGCTACCCTGAGTTATTTTCACCTCTACTCGAACAGCATGGATACTTTGATCAATCTTTCCTAGAAGATCTTGACACACTAGACAGTACAATAAACTATTTGTTGATAAGTAAAGACGTGACAAAGGAGCACTTTATTGAAACATGGGAAAACGAATCAACGGACGCCATCCGAGACCGCATAAACAATCACATCACGCAAGATAAAAGCATATTAAAAAAGTTCATTAAGTCTTTATTTTCGGATATTTATGAGATTACGAGCGATTTTATTCATTCGAAACAAAGCGAGCATCGAATAAATTACAGCAACAAAGAAATCCACACAAATTCATTAAAAGCATTTGTAGACGAAGAGACTTTCAGGTCACTTCTCGACAACTTTCACTCTACACTTTTAAACGTTATTAAAAAATTAAAACCTTGCACTGATTTATCAGTACAATTTGTGATAAAATCGAATGCTAAATATATATACATGCATTACATCGATGATGGCCCAGGATTTGAAAATGAACCACAAACAACAAACTACTCTCATAGAATTCAACAATTAATAGACAAATACTGCGCAAGACTGAAATGCCAGCGCATTAAAAATAAAACAATAGTAACAATTTTATTTTACAAGGCGGAATCGATATTATGATTGAAACACTTGTAATAATTGATGACGAACCAAATTACGTAAATAATGTCTTCATACCAAAACTTGAAGACTGGGATTTTAATTTTAAATATGTACTTATATCTGATTTTAGTTACAAAAAAAAACTAACTGAAAACTTTTCGAATGCCCTTTCCATAATTCAAAAGTCAATTGAGTCTGGCGATAAAATAAAAAGCATATTCATAGACCTTGCTTTATTAGAAAGTGAACAAGAAAAACTCTTATCTTACGAGAACAATGACAAGGAAGAACTAGATTTTATTCCAACGGGGTTTAAACTTGCAAATTTCCTAAGAAAACACCTCCTAACTTACCCTATGATAGCTTTTACACAACACCAAAAAACCAACGTTGTATCAACAGGTTACAGTTATGATTTCGACAACATGCTAGACAAAACAAACCTAGGAAACCTAAAGAAAAGTGGTTTTAGAGGATTGATTGAAATCGCCGAAGAAAAACGCAATCTTTTAATAGAATCGATACCTAGATACTACAAGCATCTGATCACCAGAGAAAAACCTAAAAACGTTTTCACAACAGCATATGGACAAACATTCGAGCATCCGTACAAAGCTTTCGAGATGAGTGCTAATTCATCTACAGAAATATCATGTCTTTTTGAGGAGACACAACAGAGCCTCATTATTTTATTTGCAGATCTTGCAGAATCTGTTTCTATAAAAGAAGATGAAGGATTCCATGAAGGACTATTCAAATGCAATAAACATAATAAGATTGCCACAGAAGTAATTATACGCCACAATGGAACTATCGTAAAATATATTGGCGATTGTGTAATGGCTACGTTTCCAATCAATGAACCAGAACAGGCTATACTAGCGGCCATCTCTATCCAAGAAGAGCTTTTGGATACAAACAACAAATACTACTTAAATTCTAATCACAAAATACAATCGAAAATTAGCATAGCTGCTGGTGATGTTATATTTTTTTATGGAAACGATCCTCACGGCCCTATTGTCGATCTAGCTGCCCGTTTAAATTCTAAAGCCAAAGCAAAAGAGGTCTTAATCTCTGAATCTCTTTCTGCAATGACGAATCACACAAAGCTAAGTAGTCGTTACGGATTAGCAAAAAACTGGTCCGTCAAAGAATATCTTGAGCCTATGAATCCTCATAAATTCAAAGGCTTCAAAGAGAAGGCACAGTACTTTCGTATAAATTGGATTGAATGATTTTTGTCAATCCAAAAAGCGAATTTGTTGCTCGTTCTCTTTAATTCTCAATACGCTTTTTTGACTTCTGGACTGTTCTTTCCGTATTTATAAATTCTAACTCCATGTGCCATCTCAAATTTCAATTTGTTTATCTCAAAAATTATTACCTTTACCAACATACTCAAAATCACTTTTTACCAAACCTAAAACCTATTTTAGACCCCCTTTTACGCAAATTCAACCTCCACCACATCCAAGTAGCACAATAACCTCAATTCATTCGCTATTTTGCACAAAAAAACACTTTCGACCTAACTCCACAATCACTAAATAGCGCTAATTTGTACAACTAATTTAGCTGCTTAGTTGACGTTTCGGACTATTCCCGAGCTATACTCCGGGCCAATCGCAAAGGCACTCATGCCAAGCAACCGGAGTATGTATGATTTCAGACAAAATTCTCCTCACCATTCAGGAAGCCGCGGACATCCTGCGGGTGCATCGGGCCACGGTCTCGCGCATGCTGGACTATGGCGAGTTGCCCTGTGTTCTGGTACGCTCCCGAAAGCTGATCCGAACCAAGGATTTGCTGCGGTTCATTGACAGCCAAATAGGGAATTGACGGGCGAATGCTCCGTGGGGACTAGTCAATGGCAACAGTCACTATAGCGGCGCGTTCGCGCAAGAATGGTAAAAGCTACGTTGTACAGTATCTCGACCCGGACACGGGCCGGAAGAAGTATCACGGCTCGTTTCGGCGGCGTGATCTGGCGCAGCAAGAAGCAAACAAGCTCAGGGTCATTCTGGACGACGGACACATGCCGGAAAAGAGGCAGCAACGGAAACAGCGCAAGGGCAAGACCTTTGGCGATGTTGCGGAGTTGTGCAGACAGGAATGGCAACGCAGGGAACAGGAAGGCGACCTCAGCCCAACAACGGCAAAGGGGTATCTGACCTTCTTGAAGCCTTTGGAAAAGAAGTGGGCAAATGCGCTCATGGCGACCATCAGCCATGCCAAGAACCCGACAAGCCTTGCTTGAACGGCGGGCCTACCTCGACAAGATGCGCAGCTCACGGGGTATCGAAGTGGTCGGGAACTACGTTGTCAGCCATCTGGATGGACCCCGTATGGGCGACATCAAGACCGCTTGGAAACGGGTTTGCAAAGACTTGGACCTGACCGACTTCCACTTCCACGACAATCGGCACACGTTCTGTTCGAACATCATCATGGCGGGTGGCACACTCAAGCACGCCAAGGAGATGATCGGACACAAGACTCTCAGAATGACGGACCGCTACTCGCACCTTGAAGCGGCCCGAGACAATCCTATCCATAGCATATTAGCGGCCCATTATGGGTCGGCCTCCTAACAGCTAATCTCCGCTTCTTAATCAAATCGCTCAAAAACCACGCGGGCAAGACGCGAGGCGAATGCAAGGCCGAAGTGTATTCCAAATACATGAGGATTTGCATTCGACGAAGCAACGTCGCCAGCGGGGAATTTTCAGCGATTTGGACAGCCAGATTTGGACCGGCGGACACATAGCGGACACAAAACCCATTTCAGCCCCAAACCCACGAAAAAAGGGACCCAGGCAAATACCTGAATCCCTTGAATAATCGGTGGTGGAGCTGGACAGAATCGAACTGACGGCCTCTTGAATGCCATTCAAGCGCTCTCCCAACTGAGCTACAGCCCCACACTGTTGGGACGAACTTACTGCCTCGACTCGCCCCCAATTGTCAACCACTAATCGCAAAAAAACGAACAAAATAATCATGGCCTGAACTGGCCCAAACAAACGTCCATTGCTTCCAAGACGTTCTTCTTCTAAGAAGAGTGCATGCCTGAGCTCGCTCGACGTATTATCACCAAGGCGCTTTGGATCTGCGCCATCTTCATCGGAATCACTGTGATCAGCTTCACGGTGATTCATCTTGCGCCCGGTTCGCCAACGGACCTCCAGACCACAATGAACCCCGAGGCCTCATCCGACGCCCGCGCACGGTTCGAAGCCCTCTACGGCCTGGATAAGCCCCTGCACGTGCAATACGTCAGCTGGCTTTCACGGCTCGCGCATCTGGACTTCGGCCGCTCCATGAGTGGCGACCACCGCCCCGTTTGGGACAAGATCGTGGAACGACTACCCCTGACCTTCGGCATGAACATCGCCTCACTGATCCTGACTCTGGCCATCACCATCCCCATCGGCATCGCCTCGGCCTATTGGCAGGGCCGCTGGTTCGACCGCGCCTCCACAGTCTTTGTCTTCATAGGCTTCGCCATGCCGGGATTCTGGTTGGCCCTGTTGCTGATGTATGGATTCTGCATCCATTGGCCGCTGCTGCCCATTTCGGGACTGACTTCCCTGAATTTCAACCAGTTGTCGTTTACGGGTAAACTCTGGGACCTGACCAGCCATCTGATCCTGCCACTGTTCGTCTACACCTTCGGCAGTCTGGCAGGCATGTCACGCTTCATGCGCACCAGCATGCTCGAAGTCCTCCGGCAGGACTATATCCTCACCGCACGTGCCAAGGGCCTGCCGCTCGGCACGGTGATCTTCAAGCATGCCCTGCGCAACGCCCTGCTGCCGGTCATCACCATCCTCGGCCTGTCCATCCCGGCACTCATCGGCGGCAGTGTGATCATCGAATCCATCTTTGCCCTGCCCGGCCTGGGCCAGCTATTCTATCAGGGCGTCATGGCACGGGATTATCCTCTGATCATGGGCAACCTGGTGCTGGGCGCAATGCTGACACTGGCGGGCAACCTGCTGGCGGATCTGGCATACGGACTAGCCGACCCGCGCATCCGTGCCGGGAGGAATAGCCAATGACCTTGCTGGGCTCCCGCCGCTTCTGGTCGCGCAACGGCATGCTCCTGACTGGTGGCCTCATCGTGGGCATCATGTCGGTGGCAGCGTTGCTGGCCCCCTGGGCCTCGCCCTTTGATCCCACGACCCTGAACATGAACAGCATCCTTCAGGCCCCGACACCGGCCCACCCCTTTGGCACGGACGCCCTGGGCCGCGACGTGCTCTCACGCATGCTCTATGGCGCACGCGTCTCCCTGTGGGTCGGATTTGTAGCCGTGGGCATCTCCGTCTCCATAGGGCTGACTCTGGGTCTTGTGGCCGGGTATTTCGGTGGATTGGTGGATGAACTCATCATGCGCGGCGTTGACGTGATGCTCTGTTTTCCGTCGTTTTTCCTGATCCTGGCGGTCATCGCCTTTCTGGAACCCAGCCTGACAAACATCATGATTGTCATCGGCGCGACATCATGGATGGGTGTGGCCCGACTGGTCAGAGCCGAGGCTCTGACCCTGCGCAGAAGGGACTTCGTGCTTGCGGCCAAGGTGGCCGGAGCCAGCCCGGCACGCATCATCTTCGTCCATGTCCTGCCCAACGCCATAGCTCCGGTGCTGGTCTCCGCCACGTTGGGTGTGGCTGGCGCCATCCTCGTTGAATCCTCGCTCTCATTCCTGGGACTGGGCGTGCAGCCCCCCATGCCGAGCTGGGGCAATATCCTGATGGAAGGCAAGGACGTACTGACGTTTGCACCCTGGCTGTCGTTCTTCCCGGGGCTGGCGATCCTGATCACGGTGCTGGGCTACAATCTGCTGGGGGAAGCCCTGCGTGATCTGTTTGACCCGAGAATGCGTGATTAACAATAGAAGAACATGCAAAAGCAACTGAATTAACACATATTCTTTGTATTCATTGCCATTTCTCTGCCTTTTCCTTGCGCTCATCGCGTCCCCATTTTATAATTCCCGGTGACGATATAGGCAGGACACTGATTTCACCTCCCCCGGCCCCACGAGGATTCGATGAATAAGGATACGGCAGAAGCGCCCTGTTTTCTCCATACCTACCTTGCCAGGCAGCCCATCTTCGACACCCGAAGTAAGGTCTGGGGCTATGAACTGCTGTTCCGCGGAGGGCCAAACGCCGAGCGTGCCGACATCTCCGACCTGGATCAGGCCACCCTTGACGTAGCAGCCGATTCCACAATCGCAGCCGAAGACTTTTATGGGTCCGACAAAAAAATTCTCTTGAACTTCGGAGAGCAGAACATTCTGGAGAGCGTGCCCTACGCCCTTCCCCCCGGTCAGACCGTGATCCAGATCCCGGAATCTGCGCTGGCCTCGGACGAGACTATCGAGGCTCTGCGCGACCTTGTACGCAACGGCTACTCCATCGCAGTGGACGACTTTGAGGGAAAGGTGCCTGTGGGCAAAGACCTTGCCGACCTGGTCATCATCGATACTCTGGGCAAATCCCCTGCTGAATTGGCCCCCATCCTGGATAAGGCCAAAGAAGCTGGCGCTCTGATGCTGGCCAAGCGGGTGGAAGATATGGAAACCTTCTCCATGGCCAAGGAGTTGGGATTCCCTCTGTTCCAAGGGTATTTCTTCAAGCGCCCGGAGCTGGTTTCCGGCAAGAAGCTGACCTCGCATCAGGCCTCACGTTTCAGCCTCTTGAAGGCCATCGAACAGAAAGACCCAGACTTCGAGGCCCTGGCCAAAGACATCCAGACCGATGTCTCCATCAGCTACCGGTTGCTGACGTATCTGAACTCCGCGGCGTTTTCCTTCACCCAGCCCATCCAGTCCATCAAGCAGGCCATTGTTCTACTGGGTTGGAAGCAACTGCGCAGTTGGCTGCGAGTGATTGTGCTGACTGATCTACAACCCAAAGGCAAAAGCTCCGAGTTGTTTTTCATTGCCGTCCAGCGCGGCAAGTTCCTGGAACTCATTTCCCATAGTCATGACCAGTCCAAGGCAGACCCGGACAGCATGTTCCTTCTGGGACTCCTCTCGCTGCTTGAAGCCATGCTGGAAATGCCCATGGCCGACATTGTGGGCAAGCTGCCCCTGGCACAGGATCTCAAAAGCGCATTGCTCGGCGAAGATACCGACCACGCCAAATGGCTGGAACTGGTTCGCGCCCATGAAAAGGGCAAATGGGAAGACCTGGATCACCTCACCGACAAACTCGGATTAAATCGCCTGGTTGTCGCGGTGAGCTATTACAAGTCCGTCCTGTGGGCCAACACCTTCTTCAAACATGGCCCCGCCGAGGCAGACCAGGCCACCGAAGAATCCTGACACAAAGCAGGCCGCACCCCAGACACAGAAGGTCGCCATGCACGTTGAACGCATCACTCGCGGAGTCGCGGGCATCATGATCATTCTGAGCCTCGCACTGTCTCAGTTCCATTCCGCGTGGTGGCTATTGCTCACCGCCTTCGTTGGCCTGAACATGTTGCAGTCCGCCTTCACCAACACCTGCCCACTGATGGCGATTTTGCGCCGAGCCAAGATTCCGTCAGCCGAATAATCCACACTGCCTCCAGCGCTGACATCTTTTCCCACTCAATTCCTACTGCAACGCTCGGACATGCTAACGTATTGCCACCTCCGGCTTTTCTCCGCCCGTCTTCTCATGCTATAGACAGCCAGAACTCTCGGGCAGCATGCCCACCGAACCGAATCCGACATCACCTCATCCCTCAGGGCAAGAGAGACATGCAGCAGAGCAAAGTCATTACCATCATTGTCGCAGCCGCCACGTTGCTGCTTATCCTCTGGTTCGCCGGGGCATTTCAGAGCGATACTCTTGCTCCCGGACACGTCGCAAAGTCCGGCCCTGCAAGACAACCACCGCAAGTCACAACCGTGGCACACCTGCAGCAAATGACCGAGGTGATTGAATCCGTAGGCACGGTTCGACCACGCACTGAAACCCGCATCGAAGCCCAGGTCACAGGCAAGGTCAGAGAAGTTCGGGTTCGAGCCGGGGATGTAGTCAAACGTGGCGAACCGCTAATCATTCTGGATGACCGGGAACTCACCTCCCGGCGTGTTCAGGCCGAGCAATCCTTTCAATCCGCCAAGGCCAAACGTGAACAGGCACGCCAGGCCATCAGCGAAGCCCAGGCCGGAAACAGCAAAGCCGTGGCTCAATTCCAACGCATCCAGAAACTCTTCAAGGACAAGGCCGTTACCTCCCGCGAAATGGATCAGGCCGAAGCCGACTATCGCCAAGCTCTGTCTCGTCTTGAGCAGGCTCGGGAAGGTTTAATCGGAGCAGAATCCGAAGCCCGTCGTGCGGCCGAAGCCCTGGAAGAGACCCGCATCGCCCTGGGGTACACCGTGATTCGCGCTCCCGAGGACATGCAAGTGGCGAGACGCAGCGTGGAACCCGGAGATCTGGCCATACCGGGCAAAGCACTATTGGTTGTTCAAACCGCCGGAGCCATGCGCCTTGAAGCCTTCGTGCGCGAGGGGCTCATCAGGCGTGTACGTCCCGGTGTTGAAATGAACATTGTTATCCCCGCTCTGGAGCGCACGGCCCGAGGTGTGGTCGAAGAGGTCCTTCCCTCCGCCGACCCCGCCACCCGGACATTTCTGGTCAAGGTCGCACTGCCGGACATACCGGGTCTTCACCCTGGCATGTTCGGACGACTGCTGGTTCCAGCGGGCAAACGCAACGCCGTGCTCGTGGACGTAAACGCCATTCGCCGCGTGGGCCAATTGGAATCCGTCCTGCTCCAAGACAAGGGATCCTGGACCTGGATCTATGTCAAAACAGGCGAACATCAAGGCAACGAAGTGGAAATACTCGCAGGCCTGTCCGGAGGTGAAACCGTCGGCCTGCCGGGAGCGGACCATGCCAACTAACGGCAAACCGCGTGAACCGCGCGGGCTGATCCCGGCCGTGGTCGAGTCGTTTCTGGAGACACGTCTCTCCATCCTGTTCGTGCTCACAGCGCTTTGTCTGGGCGCCTCGGCCATCCTGCTGACCCCTCGCGAAGAGGAGCCACAGATCGTGGTGCCCATGGCCGACGTTATCGTGCAGGTTCCTGGCTCCAGCGCTGAGGAAGTCGAAAAACTCGTCACCACGCCACTGGAACGCATCCTGTGGCAAATCGATGGCGTCGAGTACGTCTACTCCACCTCCCGACGTAATCAGGCCTTGACCACCGTGCGTTTTTTCGTGGGGGAAGACCGCGAGAATTCCCTGCTCAAATTGCACAACACCATCCAGAAAAACCTCGACCTGGTGCCGTCCGTTGTCCAGAACTGGACAGTCAAACCCGTGGAGATTGATGACGTTCCCATTGTCATGGTCTCCCTGTACTCGGACCGCTACGACGAGCATCAATTGCGCCGGATGAGCGAAGAAATCTTCCATCGCCTGTCTGAAGTGCCCGACGTCTCCAACGTCACCATCACCGGAGGCAGTTCCCGAGAAATTCGCGTGGAGTTGGACCCGCAACGCATGGCGGGCATGAGTGTCGCCCCTGAAGACATCACCCGGGCTCTGCAAGGTTCGGACACCTCCGTCACCGCCGGGACCCTGATCAGCGCCAACCGCGAACTCACCGTGCGCTCGGATTCGTTTCTGCGCTCCACCAGGGAAGTGGAAGACGTGGTCGTGGGCGTGTATCAAGGCCGCCCCGTCACACTGCGCGATGTGGCGCAAGTCATGGATGTCCCCCGCGAAGCCGAAACCCTGACACGCATCAGTTTTTCCCATCGCCAGAGCCAGGAGTCCGGGCTGTCCAAAGAAACAAATTCAGGGCACCCCTGTGTGACTCTGGCCATCGCCAAAAAAAGGGGGACCAATGCGGTCTGGGTGGCGCAGGAAGTGCATCGTCGCATGGCCGAACTGGAACGCACGGTACTGCCCGACGGAGTCTCCTACACCATCACCCGGGACTATGGTGCCACGGCTCAGGACAAGGTCAACAACCTGCTCTCGTCGCTTTTCTTCGCCATCCTGACGGTGGTGATTCTGCTGGCCTTCACCCTGGGCAAACGCGAAGCCGCTGTCGTTGCCTTGGCCGTCCCCATCAGCTTCGCCCTGGCCCTGTTCGTGAACTATGCGCTGGGATACACCATCAACAGAGTCACTCTCTTCGCCCTGATCCTCTCTCTGGGACTGGTGGTGGACGACCCCATCACCAACGTGGACAACATCCAGCGTCATATCCGATTGGGCCGCTTGCCCGCCCGCAAGGCGACCCTGTTCGCCGTGTCCGAGGTGCTGCCCCCGGTCATCCTGTCCACCCTGGCTATCATCGTCTCATTCATACCCTTGTTCTTCATCAGTGGCATGATGGGGCCCTACATGGCTCCCATGGCTGCCAACGTCCCCCTGACGGTCACTTTCTCCACCCTGGCAGCACTGACCATCGTGCCCTGGCTCTCGCACCTGCTGCTCAAACACAAGAGCGGGGCTGACGCGAATCAAACCAAAGGAAATGATACCAGCGGAGCAAACCCGCGTATCGCACGATTCTACTCGACTCTGGTCAATCCTTTCCTTGAATCGCGCACAATGCGAATACGACTCTGGACGGCCATAGGGCTCCTCCTGCTTGGCTCCTGCGCCCTGGCCGCGTTCCGTTTGGTGCCACTCAAGATGCTGCCCTTTGACAACAAAAACGAATTTCAGATCGTCATCAACATGCCCGAGGGCACGCCGCTGGAATCCACGGACCGCGTCGTTCGCCGCTTCGAGGACTACCTGCGCACCGTGCCCGAGGTGGATAATATTCTGACCTTCACGGGCACGGCCTCACCCATGGACTTCAATGGTATGGTCCGCCACTACTTCCTGCGCCAGGGCGGCAACATGGCCGACATACGCATCAACCTTGCGGACAAATCCCGCCGCCAACAGCAGAGTCACGCCATCGTCCTGCGCCTGCGCCCGGACCTGGAGATCATCGCCCGCCAAGCCGGGGCCGACATCCAGGTGGTGGAAGTCCCCCCTGGCCCCCCCGTCATTTCAACCCTCACCGCCGAGGTCTATGGTCACCCGGAGGCCCGTTACAGCCAACTGCTGGCCGGGGCCGACCATGTCGCCGAGGTCATGCGCTCCGAACCCATGGTTACAGACGTTGACACCGTGGCCGAGACCATACGGCCCTATCTGGATTTCGAGCTGGACAAGGAAAAAGCCGCCTTGCACGGAGTAACCTCCCAAGTCGTAGCCGATGCCCTGTCCATGGCCGTTTCCGGCGTCGCCCCCGCAACCATGCATCTGCCCAATGAACGCCAGCCCCTGCCGGTGCGCTTGATCCTGCCCCGCCACAAGCGTTCCTCCGCTTCAGGACTGTCACAGATTCCTCTGCACAGTGCCCCGGACAATGCGCCGGAAGGCATGGTCTCCCTGGCAGAACTGGGCACATTCACAACCCAGCTTGAAGATCAGCCCATCTACCACAAGAATCTGCGCCGCGTGGCCTATGCCTTCGGCGACATGGCCGGACGCTCACCCGCCGAGGCGGTGCTCGACATGCAATCACGTCTTGAAAGCGATCCCATGCCTCCGCAGACCGAGGTCACCTGGGCCGGTGAAGGTGAATGGAAAATCACCGTGGATGTCTTCCGCGATCTGGGACTGGCCTTTGGAGCCGCCCTGCTCGGCATCTTCATCCTGTTGGTCATCCAGACCAAATCCTGGGGCATGCCCGCCCTGATCATGAGCGCCATCCCCCTGACCGTCATCGGCATCATGCCCGGCTTCTGGCTGCTCAACGTCTTCTTTGCCTCGGACGTCGGACAATTGCCCAACCCCATCTTCTTCACGGCCACATCCATGATCGGCATGATCGCTCTGGGCGGTATTGTCATCCGCAACTCACTGGTGCTCATCGAATTCATTCAGGGAGCCCAGGCTCAGGGAACCCCCCTGAAGCAGGCCATCCTGCAGAGTGGAGCCGTCAGGCTGCGGCCCATCGTACTCACCGCCGCCACAACGGCCTTGGGCGCCTGGCCCATCACTCTGGACCCAATCTTCTCTGGTTTGGCCTGGGCGCTGATCACCGGCCTGTTTGCCTCCACAGGATTTTCCCTGTTGGTGGTCCCGGTGGCCTACTACGCCCTGTTCAACGACTCCAAGGCAGCAACCTAGCCCGACGTGAGCTCTGGCCTTTCCAGACAAAGCCATGTAGACGATTATCGTGCTGAAACTTCTCATCATCTGCTGCGTCGCAACCTGGGTCATCGGTCTGTTCATGGGCCGCAAACGCAGGATTATCAAAAACTCCACGCATCTGACCCAGCTGCTCATCTGGCTAATGCTGATGTTCACGGCATCGGCCTATTTGTCCAAGGCCGCATTCTTTGCTGAAAACCTGCCGGCACGTGCTGTCGCCTTGCTGGTCTGGTTTGCGGCCTCCTACAAACTCTCCTTCTGGATCGCCTCTCTGCTGGATCGCAAGTCCTGATTGCAGACTTCCAGCCCCACCTCACGGGCACATCGACAAACCGATAGGTTAAGCCCTCACAATCGAGCACTCCTCGTCCCGCTGAACAAGCCTGCCCCAAGGCCAAACCAAGGGTTGACCCTGGGGCACAAGAAGTTATCCAAATCACACAATTAGTTGCGGTATCAATGATTTATCAATGTTGATCAATTATAGTTTCGTGCTATGCGCATAGCTGTTGGCCATCGCAAATTGATCCACAGGGAGAAAACATGTCCATAAAAATCAAGCTATACACCATTGCCGCCATTGCTCTGGTTGGCCTTGGCATCGTCTTTTTCGTCAACCAGATTGGGACCAGGTTCATTCAGGATGCCGTTGCTGCCAATGTTGCCGCATTGTCAGCAGAGGCCTCCTTACTGCAAAGCCAACAAGCCGAAGAACAATTCCTTGCCAAGCGCCAATTATCCTTCGTCAGCCTCTTGGCCCGTCAGATCGAAGACACCAGGGGTAATCTGGAGATCATGGCGGCAGCCGACGCCTCTTTTTCTCCCCGCGTGAAACAGGCCCATGGCCTGCTCGACGATTACGAGTCCAAGTTCGCCAAAGCCGTAGAAGCCGTAAAAACCATGGGTCTGACGGACGAGGATGGCCTGCGCGGTGAATTCCTCTACGTGGTCGACTCTGCCGGGGCCGCCATCCGCTCCCGCAGGGACGATTCGCTCATCGCGGGTTTCATGACCCTCCGTCGCATCGAAAAGGACTTCATGATCTCCGGAGATGCCGTTTTCATAGACGAATTCAACACCGCCCATGAAGCCATGGCAACCATGCTGGACAATTCAACGAGCATGGGCATCGGCATGAAGATGAACCTCATCGGCATCCTCGAAGATTACAAACTGGCTTTTGAGGAATTCACGGTTCAGACTCATATCATCGAGGCCAGCCGCAAGGAATTTGCCGCAGTGGGTAGCAGCCTGGACCCGCTCCTTACCGACCTGTCGCAGGAAGCTCATGACAAAATGGAATCCCGCACCTCGCTTGTCCAGACCGTCATGATCGGGGTCGAACTTGTCGTTGCACTCCTTCTGGTGGGTGGTGTTTTCTCGGTCATCCGTTCCATCCTCGGTCCTCTGGAGCAACTTCAGCAAAGAACAAAAGACGTTGCTGGCGGTGACTACGAGTCCTGCAACGCCGTCTCCTTCACAGGCGAACTGGAGGTTCTGCGCCAGGGTGTGGTGAGTATGGTTGAATCACTGAAAAGCGTCATGGACGAGGCCGAAGCCAAAAGTCTGGAAGCCGAAGAACAAGCTGCCAAGGCCCACCAGGCCATGTCCGAAGCCCACGACGAAAAAAAACGGGGCGAACTGCTTATGAAGAAGATGACCGACGTTGCCGCCCGGGCCTCGGCCATTGCAGAGCAGTTGACCAACGCAACGGATCAACTCTCCTCACAGACCCACCAAATCTCCGAAGGAGCATCCCTGCAGCAGGAACGCGTGAGTGAAACCGCCACCGCCATGGAAGAAATGAACTGCACGGTCATGGAAGTGGCGCGCAATGCTTCCGACGCCGCGACCGAAGCCGAAGATGCCAGCACCAAGGCCAGCGAAGGCGCCAATATTGTTTCCCAGGTGATGGAGGCCTCCTCTGAAGTAGCCGAGCGCACCGGGCTCATGAAGACGTCCTTGTCGGAGTTGGGCACACAGGCCGAGAGCATCGGAACCGTGATGGGCGTCATCAATGACATCGCCGATCAGACCAATTTACTGGCGCTGAACGCCGCCATTGAAGCCGCCCGTGCAGGTGATGCCGGGCGAGGCTTTGCCGTAGTGGCCGACGAGGTTCGCAAACTGGCCGAAAAGACCATGCAGGCCACTCAGGAAGTCGGCAGCGCCATCAAGGGCATTCAGGAAGGCACCCGCTCCAACATCACTGCCATGGACGATGCCGAAAGAGCTGTCGCCCGCAGCTCCGAGCTGTCTTCCCAAGCTGGCGAATCCCTGCAGGACATCATGGGCATCGTGGAAACCACCACAGACAGGGTCCGCTCCATTGCCACGGCAGCGGAAGAACAATCCGCCACCAGTGAGGAGATCAACAACGCCACCGAGGAAATCAACCGCATCTCCACCGAAACAGCCGCCGGTATGAGCGAATCCGCCCGCTCCATCGAAGGCCTGACCGCCCTGGCTTCAGAGCTACAGGAACTGATCAGCGAGCTGAGCCAATGCAGAGAGCAGGACGCGGCAGCGGGCATCTGCGCACCTGAGATATCCTAGACGCACCCATTTCATCCTGACAAAAGAGCCCCCGCGTCACAGCTGACGTGGGGGCTTATTCATTCTCATTATTTTCACCTCGCCCAATGGGACGAAGGCAGGGAAATTGAGTAACTGCTAGAGCACGGCGTCCTTGATGGCCTCGATGCCGACGCGTTCCGCAAAACGGGCGGTGCGCTCGCGCTTGCGGGCATTGTCCTTGTAATAGGCCAGCAGCTTGTCCACCAGTTCCAGAGCCTGCTCACGTTCGAGGTCCACGGCGATTTCGTCGGCAATGCGGGGTTTGTTGCCCGCGTTGCCACCGAAATAGACCGTGAATCCACCACGCTTGCCTACCAAACCGATGTCACGCAGCTTGGACTCGGCGCAGGACAGAGGACAGCCGGACACGCCCATCTTGACCTTGGCCGGAAAATCCACTCCGAGATATTTGGGTTCCAACTCATTGCCCATACCCAGTGAATCCTGCACGCCCAACCGGCAAACTGCCGTTCCGGGACAAGCCTGCACATAGTGTACGCACAACTCCGTGGCCCGTCCGATGTCCCGGCCCAGATCATCCCAGATGGACTCGATATCCTCTTCACGGATACCCACCAGCGCAATGCGTTGCCCCGAGGTAATCTTGACGATGGGCACATTCCATTTCTTGACCACATCATTGATGCGTCCAAGGATTTCAGGGGTCAGCATCCCCATAGGGGTGCGGGGCACAATGGCCCAGGTTTCCTTATCCCGCTGCAGGATGGCCCCGTCAGTACGTTCTGTCTTGCTCATGATTCTCTCCTTGGCTAATAGCCGGCCATCGTCAGGCCGCAATTTATTCAATTATTCTCTAGCTTTTCTGGCCCACCGGGCAGCATCACAGCTGCTGCCCCAAAATGACTAAAAAAGACACACGAAGCGGTCTCCCAGAGGCTGTTCAAAAATGTGCGGAGCCTCCCTTCAGCCGTTGATAAGCCACGAGCCTTACAAATGATAAAAGCATCGCCCTAGATGCATCAACCCAGCGGGGCTATCCATGATCGTGCAGATGCAAGGCACAAGGAAAAGTGAAGACCGACAACCTGTTTGCCGTTAGACGAGTCTACGAGTCTTACGGATACAGAGAGCAGAACTGTATTCGACATACATGAGGGTTTCACTTTTCCGCAGCAACAAAGCAGATGCAAAGAACAGTGTTCGGGATTGTTCAAAAATGTGCGGATGCTAGGCGTGAGAGGAACTGAAGACCTCGTGTACTCCTTAGTACACGAGGTCTTCAGTTCCTTGAAACAACGCCGCAGACACGTGTTTTTCAACAATCCCTACTTTTCAGGCTTGACGACCACGAGCATCATCTTGAACTGCTTTTCCGCTTCCAACCCATGAGGCACGTTGGCTGGCATGGCGATGCACTGTCCGGCGCTCACGGTGTGGGTCAAACCACCCACGGTGACCTGGGCTTCACCGTCCAGGATGTGCACAAAGGCATCACCCGGCGACGAATGGGAGCTGATGCCCTCGCCCGAGTCGAATGCAAACAGGGTTACATTGACCGTAGGCTTCTGAGCCAGGGTGCGGCTCACCACGCGGCCCTCTTCATAGTCCACCAGAGCGCCGATATCCAGAGCCTCGGAAAAGGGAATATTCTTCATAAGTTCCATGTCATCCTCCATGCCGGAATTCCAGCTTAGTGTCATTTTTGCCAGGTTCATCCCGGCTCAACTTCACAGTAAGGCCGCTCTTCGCGGACTCCTTTGATGTATATCAAACTCTGGATAAAAAATCCGCATATGATCAATATCCCCTTTACATCTGCACACTGAACCCTATATAGGGCGTGAACACATCTGTCGGGCCCGCCCCGGTGACTCCTCGCTGAGCCACCATGCGCTGGGTCTATCCCCTCCCCGCGATTGATCAGCATTCCGATCCAAAGCGACCCCAGGATGACCGATAGAGTGTCATCAACTGAGGAACCGCGTCGCCAACTGCGTCGCGGGGCTATTTTCTTTTTTACAATAGGATTTTCATGACTTTCGATTGCTTTTCCCTGCGTCCCTCCATTCGTGAGGGCATCGCTGCTGCCGGATTTACCTCCCCCACCCCCATTCAGGAGCAGGCCATGCCGCCAGCTCTGGAAGGGCGGGACATCCTGGGCCTGGCCCAGACCGGTACCGGCAAAACGGCCGCTTTCGCCCTGCCGCTTTTGGAGCGGCTGGCCGCAGGGCCACGCGGACATCTGCGTGCACTGATCGTTGCTCCCACCCGTGAACTGGCCGAGCAGATCAACGACGAAATCATTTCTCTGGGCCGCAAGACCGGCCTGCGCTCCATCACCGTCTACGGCGGTGTGGGCAAATCACCCCAGATTAACAAGCTCAGGCGCGGCGCCGAAATCGTTGTGGCCTGTCCGGGCCGCCTGCTGGACCTGATGAACGATCGCCATGCCAACCTCTCCAGGCTCGAGATTCTGGTTCTGGACGAGGCCGACCGCATGTTCGACATGGGCTTTTTGCCCGACATCAGACGCATCCTGTCCCAGGCACCGCCCAAACGACAGACCATGCTCTTCTCGGCCACCATGCCCACGGACATCCGCAAGCTCGCTGACGAAGCCCTGAACAGTCCCAAGGTGGTCAAGATCGGTCTGGCCATGCCTGCCGAAACCGTATCGCACTCCCTGTACCCCGTGCCCGGGCACCTGAAGACCAGCCTGCTCAAGCATGTGCTGGGCATCACCCGCACCGGCTCGGTGCTGGTCTTCACCCGCACCAAGCACAGGGCCAAGCGCCTGGCTCAGCAGCTGGAGCGTGCCGGACACAAGGCTACCAGCCTGCAGGGCAACCTGTCGCAGAACCGTCGCCAAGAGGCACTGTCCGGCTTCAAGGCTGGACGTTACGACATCATGGTCGCCACGGACATTGCCGCTCGCGGCATCGATGTCTCCAGCGTGACCCATGTCATCAACCTTGACGTACCCGACACTGCCGACGCCTATACCCACCGTATTGGCCGCACCGGTCGTGCTGCCCGTACGGGCGACGCTCTGACCTTCGTCACCCCCGAGGACACCTCGGATGTGCGTGACATCGAACGCGCCATTGGCGAAAAGATTGCCCGCGTGGTGCTGGATGATTTCGACTACAATGCGCCCAAGCCCATTGGCAGCAATGACAATCATCGTCCCCCACGTCCGCCCCGCGCCAAGGCTGGTGCTGGCAGGCCCGGTCGCTCCCGCAGGGGCAGCAACGGTGGCGGTAGCAGCCGCAGCAACGGTGGCAATGGCAACGGTGGCGGTAGCAGCCGCAGCAACGAATCCAGCGGTGGTGGCGGACAGCGCCGAAGCCAGCCTTCCGGCGGTAGTGGCGGTGGACAACGCCGGAGCCAACCCTCCAGCGCTGGTGGCGGTCAACGCCGAAGCCAGCCGTCCAGCGGACGACGCCGCGCCTCTCGCTGAGGATAAAATGCTATTCCGGGAGGTGCTCCCCGGATTTGACCTTTGCTTCAACCAAATCGACGGAGTAAAAATATGCCCTCGTTCGACATCGTGAGCCAAGTGGACATGCAGGAAGTGGATAACGCCGTGAACAACGTGCTCAAGGAAGTCCAGACCCGCTATGACTTCCGAGGTATTACCACGGAGCTGACCCTGAACCGCAAGGACAAAGTCCTGAATCTGCACACCGGTGACGAGATGAAGATCCGCGCCGTGCGCGAAATGCTCATTTCGCACTGCATGCGCCGCAAGGTGGACCCCAAGGTCCTGGAATTCGGCCAGGAGGAACCCACTTCCGGCGGTACGCTGAAGCAGCAGATCAAGATCCGCGAAGGCATCGACAAGGATAACGCCAAAAAGATCGTGAAGCTGATCAAGGATCAGAAGCTCAAGAAGATCCAGGCCGCCATCCAGGACGAGCAGGTTCGCGTCACCGGCAAACAGCTGGATGACCTGCAAACCGTCATCCAGATGCTGAACAGCAAGGACCTTGAACTGCCCCTGCAATTCGTGAACATGAAGAACTAGCAGGACAGGACCGACTCTCATGGCCTTGATCAGCATTCAGGACGTCAGCCTGTCCTTTGGTGGCCCCAAGCTTCTTGACGATGTGAACCTGCAGGTGGAACCCGGACAACGGATCTGCCTGCTGGGTCGCAACGGTGAGGGCAAATCCACACTCATGAAGCTTCTGTCCGGCGACCTGGTTCCCGACGCGGGGGTCGTTGCCACGGCTCAGGGCATGCGTGTGGCGCGTCTGGAACAGGATGTGCCCACGGACATCAGCGGCAGAATCTTCGATGTGGTGGCGACCGGCGTGGCGGGACTGGGCGATGCCCTCATCCAGTATCACGCCATCTCGCAGCAATTGGAGTCCACTCCCGAAGACTCGGGACTGCTCTCCCGGCTGCAGGACGCCCAGCATGCCCTTGATTCAGGTGGAGGCTGGGAAGCGCACCGCACCGTGGAAACGGTGCTTTCACGCCTGAAGCTGGACTCGGAAGCCGAATTCTCCACCCTCTCTGGTGGTCTGAAGCGCAGGACATTGCTGGCTCGCGCTCTGGCCTCGGACCCTGACCTGCTGCTTCTGGACGAACCCACCAACCATCTGGACATCGAATCCATCACATGGCTGGAAGACTTCCTGCTGCGCAAGGTCAAAACCCTGTTCTTCGTGACTCATGACAGGATGCTGCTGCGCAAGCTGGCCACAAGAATCATCGAGCTGGATCGCGGACGGATCTTCGACTGGTCCTGCGACTACGACACCTTCCTGAAGCGTAAACAGGAACATCTGGACGCCGAGGACAAACACCACCGCGAGTTCGACAAAAAACTGGCCCGCGAGGAAGTCTGGATTCGGCAAGGCATCAAGGCCCGGCGCACCCGTAACGAGGGCCGTGTTCGAGCGCTCAAGCAGATGCGTCGTGAACACGCCGCCCGGCGCGAACGCATGGGCAGCGTCAAGATGCAGGTTCAGGAAGCGAACAAATCAGGCAAACTGGTGATCGAAGCCCAAGGCGTGGGATTCGGCTACGGTGAAACGCCGGTGTTCAGTGATTTCTCCACGACCATCCTGCGCGGGGACAAGGTGGGCATCATCGGCCCAAACGGGTCGGGCAAGACCACACTGCTCAAACTGCTGCTGGGCAAGCTCGCACCAAACTGCGGCGAGCTGCGCATGGGCACGCAACTGGAAGTGGCCTACTTCGACCAACTGCGCGGTGAGCTGGACCTGAACAAATCCGTTCGCGACAACATCGCGGGCGGCAATGATGTGGTCACCATCGGCGAAGGCAGCAAGCATGTGGTGGGATATCTGAAGGATTTTCTGTTCCCGCCGGACCGGACCATGGTCCCGGTTTCCGTACTCTCGGGCGGAGAGCGCAACCGCCTGCTGCTGGCCAAACTCTTTACCCGGCCTTCCAACGTGCTGGTGCTGGATGAACCCACCAACGACCTGGATGCCGAGACTCTGGACCTACTGGAAGAACGCCTGCTGGACTATTCTGGCACCGTGCTCATCGTCAGCCACGACCGCGCCTTCCTGAACAACGTGGTCACCTCCACTCTGGCCTTGGAAAACGGAGCTGTCCGCGAATATGTTGGCGGTTACGACGACTGGTTGCGCCAACGCCCCGAGCCGGAACCCGAAGTTCGGACCGCGCCCAAAGTCAAAATCTGCAAACCCAAGGTCCAACCCACCAGCAAGCGCAAGCTGAGCTTTGGCGAAAAGCGTGAGCGCGACCAACTGCGTGACGAACTGGACGCCCTGCCTGAGCGCATGGATGCTCTGGAACAGGCCCAGGACATGCTCAACACCCAGCTTGCCGACCCCGACTTCCTGGCCAAGGGCCACGAGGCCATCACCGCCAAGGCAGCTGAACTGGGGACATTGGAAGCCGAGCTTGAATCTGCGCTGGAGCGCTGGGAAACCATTGAGGCTCGGCTGGAAGAGTTAGCCGAAGACTAATGGGCCAATAAAAATTTCCGCACTGGGGTACTCACGAGCAAAGCACGAATGCCCGCACCGGAAATGATCCCAACCCGCAAACCTTCGGAGGGACTGCAAAGAACCGCGCCCCATCCTCAGGGACTTCGTCCAGGCGGGTCAAATGCTCAACGATGGGGATGCCCGCCCCCAGCAGGATGGTATGGACCGGACGGGTCGGATCCGTATCGTCGTCGATGTTCAGGGAATCGATACCTACCAACGCTGCCCCAGCATCGCGCAACCACTTCGCAGCCTGCTCAGTAAGAAATGGATAGCCAGTAAAATACGCCTCATCGCCCCAATAGCGGGACCAATCAGTGGCCACCACCACGGCCTTGCCGCGCACATCCAGCCCCTGAAAAGCCTCTGCATCGATGGCTCGCCCAGCTTTCAAGGGATGCCGCAACAGTGCCACGGGCACATCGGCAAGACTCTCCAGCCTCAGGCCTGCCACATCCACACCATTCTCATGGCGATGAAACGGAGCATCCAGATAGGTGCCCGTATTGGCCACCATGTCGATGCTTCCTATGTGAAAAGTGGTTCCCGGTGCATAGTGCGCCTTTGATGCCTCGCGTGACAGGTGTTCCCCGAGGACTGGTCCGGGCAGACCGGGAAAGGTCGTCATGCCGGCGACGATGTTATGAGACAAGTCAATAAGCAACTGCTCCTCCTTGGGCCCAACACTGTTTCAATATTCCCCTTCCAGTCCGGTTTCCAGATACGCCTGCAAATCCGGCCCGTCAGGGTTGCGCAGCACCTTTTTCACCCAGGTATCGCGCTCAAAACACATGACTTTCATGTCCCAGATGCAGGCCGAGACGCCTGTGGCGGTAAATTCTTCAAGAGCTTCGGGATCATCGCTCGGTGAAATGAACACATGGTGGTGCAACTCATTCTCGTCGGCCCACCAATCCGTAAACACAAAGTTAGATCCACGCCCGTCGTGCACACCAAGATACCCGACCCCATAACGCCCATCCTCGCATGCAGGCCTGGGAAACGCCCGGCGCGCCAGAACACGCGCCGCAGCCATCAGTTCCGACCTCGGCTCCTCGCGGCCATAGGCAATGCCGTAGACCTTGATCCGCCATCCATCAAATTCCAGCAATTCCATGAACCGGATGGGCCGCAGTTCACACGGCTCAGACATAGTGAATGTATTCATGGCGACTTCCTTTTTCGAACGTCAAATTCTCTTCAAACAACATCCATGGTTCTGCCTTTGCTACGAGCTACTCAGCACCCCCACAGACACTATTCATCCCATTGGCTGTTCAAAAAGGCTTGAGCACGAGGCGCAAGGAAAGCCGAGCCTGATGCGTATTTAGGCATACGTGAAGGCTCGGCGCTTTCGCAGCAACGAAGTAATCGAGCCTTTATCAACAGCCAATTAGATCCACTCTGGCTCGACGGTTCTGGAAGACCCCTCATTATCACCGGTATTCACCGTCCCCACCGGTTCAATCATCAGCAGGTGCGTCTCCACTTCGGCCACGGGCATATGTTCCACACCCTTGGGCACGGTGATGAACTCGCCCGGCTCCAGCACCACATCCTTGTCGCGAAAGCGCAGGATCATGCGGCCCTGAACCACATAGAACAATTCATCTTCATTCTCATGAGAATGCCATTCGAACTCGCCTTTGATCTTGCCGAGCTTCAAGTGCATATCGCCCACCTGCCCGACAATTTTCGGACTCCACAAGTCGCTGAACAGCGCCAGCTTGTCCTTCAGATTGACTTTGTCCATGTCGTTTCCCTCCATGATTGGCGAATCAAAATATCTGATTCGAATAATGCGCCGTCCTTCTCCTTCAGTTTCCAGGGACACTGCTTTGCACGACTCCCGCTCTCCCGTTGGTGGCCCAAAAGGGTGTGAACGCCAGGCGCGATGTTTGTGCGGGGCCGACGCCTATCAAAACATAGGCGAGGAATCGAACGGGCAGTAGCAACGCAGCAGATGCGCCCTTTTCAGCCGCCAACCGGAATCACCAGGCTTTCCCGCATGGCTCGGAACGCAATGACGGTTCGGGTACTACTCACTGTGTCGATATCATTGATGCTCATGACAATACGCTCCAGAGCTTCAGTGTCCTTGCAGCGAACCTTGACCAGAAAGCATTCCTCGCCGGTCATATGAATCACTTCCTGTATGCCCGCGATCTCGGTCAATTGCGCACCTACCGTCCGCGCCAGACGATGCGGTGAAAGCCGGAGAAACACATAGGCCAGTACGGAACATTCCAGGGCGGCAGGATCCACCACCGCGGTGTAGCCCTTGACAACTCCTGTCTTTTCGAGCTTTTTGATACGTTCAAACACTGCAGACGCCGTCTTGCCCACCTGCCGGGCAATCTCCGCATTGGAAGTCCTGGCATTCTCCTGCAAGATCGTCAAAATTTGCACATCAATATCGTCAATCATTCGGATATTCTCCTTTTCAACGAACGATACACAAGCAAAGCGGCGTCGTAAACCCTGATTCGTCAAATTCAGCCAGAGAAGCCCTGCCCCTTGTCAAGCATCATTGACAGGATCACTCGTCGTCCCTATCTTCCGGCACCAGCAGAAAGCCCTGTCAATATAGCCCTTTTGTTTAAAACAGACTTCAGATTCAGGATCAGATATGAACGCCATTACTCGGCGCTGGAACGCCCCCAATGGATACCGCCACGTCCTGCACATCGGCTTGCCGCTGATGGCAAGCATGCTGTCGGCCACTGTCACCCAATTCACGGACAGAATATTCCTGGCGCAGTATTCTTTGGAAACGCTCGCAGCCTCGCTGTCGGCCAGCATCACCAACTTCACGCTGATGGCCTTCTTCATGGGCATGGTCAGCTACGTGAACGTATTCGTGGCTCAATACACCGGAGCCGGACGGCACGAACGGCTGGGCTCGGCCCTGTGGCAAGGCGTCTGGCTGGCCTTGGCTTCCGGTGTAATCATTGCCGTTCTCAGCCTGCCCGCCCCGCAGTTCTTTGCCTTTGTGGGCCATACGCCAGAGGTACAGGTCATGGAAATCAGCTATTTCCGCATCCTGTGTTTCGGTGCCGTGCTCAACATTCTGGCCATGGCTCTCTCCACCTTCTATTCAGGGCGCGGACTGACCCGGCCAGTAATGCTGGTGAACATGATCGGAGCCGCCGTGAACATCCCGCTGGATTACGCCCTGATCAACGGCGCATGGGGTGCGCCCGAAATGGGTATTGAAGGTGCTGGATACGCCACGGTCTTTGCCTGGGGTTTGACGGCAGTCCTCTTCGCCGCTTTGATCTTTCGGCGCAGATATGAAGAAAAATATCGCATGATCTCCTCTTTCGGACTCGATCGAGAGTTGTTTGGCAGACTCCTGAAATTCGGTGCTCCAGGCGGGGCGCAATTCTTTTTGGACGTGTTCGGCTTCATGGCCTTTGTGCTCATTGTGGGACGCATCGGCAATGACCAATTGGCGGCCACGAACATGGTCTTCAGCCTAAACCACTTTACGTTTCTGCCCATGATTGGGCTGCATATCGCCGTAGAGACGTTGGTGGGCCAATCCATTGGTGCCAAACGCCCGCAGGACGGAGAAGAAGCGACCAAGAGTTGCGTCCAGCTGTGTGTGGCCTGGGGACTGTCCATCGGGGCGATCTTCGTCCTGTTCCCCGAACCGCTGCTTGCCGCGTTCAAACCTGCGGCCTACACCGTCGCACAATACGCACCCATCGCCGAAACAGGGCGTATCCTGTTGCTGTTTGTGGTGGCCTACACCGTCTTCGACGGCGTCGTCATAGCTTACACGGGCGCTCTCAAAGGCGCGGGCGACACCCGCTATATCATGCTGCTGGCCGGTTTCATGTCCCTGTTCGTCATGATCCTGCCCACTTTCATCGTGGTGGAGGTGCTGCACCTTGGGCTGTATGCCGCCTGGACCTGCCTCGTGACGTTCCTGATCGTATACGCCGGATTTGCTTACCTGCGCTTCAGAAGCGGGCGATGGAAGAAATTGTCTGTGATTGAGCACTAATGTGCAGGCGAGGCCCCCGCTGACAAGGCTGCCCGCGTGGTCTGTGATAGACCTCATTAATCTGCGCATTGCTTTCATCCACCCAAGGCACTGAAATGCTGTTCTTTACTAGGAATTATTCCTAGTTCCTTGCCATTCAATGGCAAATGACTACAATCCTAAGCTCGGCACCAAGGACTTCTCTCATCAAACCCAGTCTCACCGAAACCGCGCAGTGTTTCACTGCCCGCACGGACAAGCCAAACATATGAATCACGATTGCATCCATATAGAAGGTGCCAGACACCACAACCTGAAAGACCTGGATCTGGACATCCCGCGCGGGAAACTTGTGGTCGTCTGTGGCCCTAGTGGCTCGGGCAAATCCACCCTCGCCTTCGATATCATCTATGCCGAGGGACAGCGGCGCTACGTGGAGTCCCTGTCTGCCTATGCTCGCCAGTTTCTGCCGCAGATGGACAAACCCAAAGTCGACAAGATCGAAGGCCTGTCCCCGGCCATTTCCCTCGAGCAGCAGACAACCTCACGCAACCCACGCTCCACCGTCGGCACCGTAACGGAAATCTACGATTTCCTCCGCGTCTTCTTTGCCCGCTTGGGCACCATGTACTGCCCGGATTGTGGCAGGCCCATCCGTTCCCAGTCCTCAGACGAGATCGTGGACGAGATCATGGCCTTGCCCGAAAGCAGCAAGTTTCTACTCCTGGCCCCGCTGACCGAACATCAGAAAGGCACTCATGCTGATCGCATGAAAAAGCTTTTGTCCGAAGGCTTTGTGCGAGTGCGCGTGAACGGCAAAGTCACAAACCTCGAACCACTGCCCGAGCTGGACAAGAAAAAGAAGCACAGCGTAGATCTTGTCGTGGACCGTCTCGTGGTCCGCGAAGGCATGCGCAAGCGCTTGGCGGACTCCGTGGAACTGGCCCTGCGCTATGGTCAGGGGCGGTTAACCGTGAATCTGGTAGGCGGCGATCGGGACGGAGAAGACATCCTCTTCAGCTCCGAATCCGTCTGTACGCATTGCAGGGTCAGCCTCCCAGCCCTGTCTCCTCAACTTTTCTCCTTCAATAGCCCCCAAGGGGCGTGCCCGGTTTGCTCAGGCATCGGCAGTGTAGATTATTTCGAACCTAATCTTCTGGCTCCTAACAAAGGACTCTCACTGGCAGGGGGTGCCATCATCCCTTGGAAGAACCCGCGAGTGTTCGAACGCTATGAGGGCAAGCTCAAAAAATTAGGCAAACGTCACGGCTTCAGCCTGAAGACACCCATTGGTGAATTCTCCGAGGACGCCCATCAGGCACTGTTCCATGGCGACGCTACAGTCGACTGGGAAGGTGTACTTGCCATGCTTGAAGCGGGCATGAGCTTTGGCCATGTCTGGCGCGACGAGCTCTCTCGCTTCAGACAGGCACGGCCCTGTCCGGCCTGCAACGGCGCGCGCCTGCGCCCCGAAACGCTGGCTGCCCGAGTGGAAGATCTGAACGTCTTTGAATTCACCAGCCTGTCCATCCGCCGTGCCCTGAAGTGGCTGCAAGGACTGAGCTTCAACGACGCACAAGCTCCCGTCGCTGAGCCACTGATGAAGGAACTCACTCACAGATTGAGATTTTTGGTCAATGTCGGCCTGGATTATATCTCGCTCGCCCGCAACATGAGTACCCTTTCGGGTGGTGAGGCCCAGCGCATCCGTCTGGCAGGCCAGCTTGGCTCCGGGTTGGTGGGCGTGACCTATGTTCTGGATGAACCGTCCATCGGCCTGCACCCGCGCGACAATGACCGGCTTCTGGAAACCCTGCGCGAGTTGCAGGGCAGGGGCAATACAGTGTTGGTGGTCGAGCACGATGAAGCCACCATCAGAAATGCCGACCATGTCATCGAACTTGGACCGGGATCGGGCTGGCTTGGCGGCGAAATCGTCTACAAGGGCAACGTCCCCGACCTGATGAAAAGCAAGAAGAGCCTGACTGCCAAGTATCTGCGTGGCGATCTGACCATCGAGCAACCCGAACAGCGACGCCCGGCCAACGGCTCCATTACCCTGAAAAACGTGACTACCAACAATCTGCGCGGCCTGGATGTGAGTATCCCTCTGGGCAGTCTGACCTGTGTCACCGGGGTTTCCGGTTCGGGCAAGAGTTCGCTGGTGGTGGATACTCTGTACAAGCATCTGGCCTTGGCGCGTGGCATCAAGGTAGACAACCCGGGCCAACTCTCGGGCATCGACGGCATCGACAAGATCGAACGCATCGTGTCCATCGACCAGACGCCCATTGGCCGCACGCCACGCTCCAACCCCGCGACCTACACCAAAATCTTCGACGAAATCCGAAAGATTTTTGCGGGCACCAAGGAGTCCAAGGCCCGGGGCTACAAGCTTGGGCGCTTCAGCTTCAATGTGCGTGGCGGGCGCTGCGAATCCTGTCGGGGCGACGGGCATATCCGCGTGGAAATGCACTTTCTGCCTGATGTGTTCGTCAAATGCGACGTCTGCAAGGGCAAGCGCTATAATCGCGAGACCCTGGACGTGACCTACAAGGGGTTGAACATTTCGGAGGTCCTGAACCTCACGGTGCGCCAGTCCCTGAAATTCTTCGAAAACTATCCAGCACTCGTGCGCCGTCTGTCTATCCTGGAAGATGTGGGTTTGGAATATCTACGCCTGGGACAACCCGCGACCACCCTTTCCGGTGGCGAGGCCCAACGCATCAAGATCAGCCGCGAACTGGGCAAGCGAAGCTTGCCCGGCACCCTGTACATCCTGGATGAACCCACCACTGGCCTGCACATGCACGAGGTGGGCAAGCTGATCAAGGTGTTACATCGACTGGTGGATCGGGGCGCCTCCGTGCTGGTCATCGAGCACAATCTGGACGTGGTCAAGGCTTCGGACTGGGTGCTGGACCTCGGCCCCGGCGGAGGCGAACACGGCGGCCTGGTGGTGGCCGAAGGCACCCCCGAGGACATCGCCGCCAATCCCGAATCCGTAACCGGCAAGTTTTTGCTGGATTGATGCACGACCTGCGGAGGAAAGGGAAGCCCCTTTTCAAAAGCAACACAAATGGCCCGCCCCGGATGCTCCGGGGCGGGCCATTGTCTATTGGTAAATCTTAAACGAATTATGTGTGTTCCAGCCTTTCCTGCTTTCCGGCCTTTCCTTCTTCAAAAGTGGCGCAGCATCAAAACGGATCAGGAGTGGTTGAATGCAAAGCGCTAAAAAACACTTATCTTTCAATGCGTTGCCCGACACATCAGGTAAAACCAACTCAGAGATGGTCAGATATGAGGCGCAAGAGCAATTCAAGCTCGACGCATATCTGAGATATGCGAGAGTTTGAACGGCACGCAGCAACAAAATAGATGAGCGTCTATGAGTTGGTTTTTACGCCCCCGACGACAAAGACGGGATCGGAATCCCAAGTATTGGCAAAATGAGGATCGTCCTTGGGCCGCCAATGATTGCGAATGGACACCGTCCAGCAGTCCTTGAAGCCTGCCTCCAGCAGGTAATCCAGCACCAAGCCCATGCGTTCGAAATCGTGCAGTTCTGTCCACAGGGCCGTGACTTTTTCCGGGAACCAGCGATTGGAAAAGCTGACCATGAACTGCCCACCGGGGCGCAAGACTCGTAGCACCTCGGCAGTCACAGCACGGGGATTGGTCAGATACTCCACGGACAGGCTGTTGACCACGTTGTCGAAAGATGCGTCGCCAAAAGGCAGAGCAGGCTCGGCGTTCAGGTCATGGACCAGACGCTCCATCAGAAGCGTATTGGCGCCCAATTCTTCCACATTCATCCCCAGGCCCGTCACCGCAAGGTCCATGTCTTCGGGGAGGTGGGATTGCTTGCTGCTCATCAGGTCAAGGACCTTGGCCCCCGTCGACAAACGCTTCGTGTACTCCTCACGAATCAGACGCAAGGCCGTTTTATCCACGTGGTCGACCTGCCGAGGCTGAGCATAGAATCCGGAGTCGTCCTCGTCCTGGCGCTGGAGAGCATAGTCCACGTCAAACTTTGTCCGCAATCCGCCTGTCCGAGCCTGCATGCCCGGTCCATTCATACAGATTTCTTCCATCCAGTCGGGCAATTTCCCACGCGAGCGGCGATCATACACCTTGACCAATCGTGCCTCCACTGCCAGATGCCGCGCGGCCAGCGGATGGTTGAAATCGACTTTGACTTCAGAGCCGCGCACATCCACAACACGAAATGCGGGACGGACGTCCGTGGTTCGAATACCGGGATGCGAACCGAGCAACTGATAGGGATAAAACCGCCCGGAGACAGGCTCCACGGTACGCCCACCAATCTTCATGGGTTTGAAACAACCACGATCAAGGGTAGCAATCTTTCGCGGCCGCTGGCCAGGGACGACTTTGCCGGGAATATAATCGCCCGTAGACGTGGTCCCAACTTCAGCCCCCTTGAGCGGAGCATCCATGCCGGGGGGAAAAAAATCCCGATGCGGGTCAACCTTGCGCGCCAGGTATCGTTCTTCGTGGGAGGCTTCATCGGAACTCCAGCGAACCGTGAACTCCACCTCGGCCTGCATGCCGCGTGACAGTGGGGCGTCGATGGCTTCGCCCAGTACATCCTCGATCATTGAATCTCCCTCTCTGTCAGAAACAAAAACATACACCTACGGAGTGCGCCCAGTGTGCACATCACCAACACGATGTAGCAAGTCCGAATGAGTAGCCTACACCCAGCGGCGCATAAGACAGGCAGTCATGTCACCCTCGATTCAATTACCGGTAGGACAATTTCCGCTCATGACATGAACATGCCTTGAGTGCACGACGGAAGTCAATGTCGTTGGAGCTTTGCCCCCTTGCTGGTTCTCCACCATGGCGCCCCCGCAGCGAGTTTGCCTGACGGCGCAAGTTTGCCTTTGAGCCACAGGTACGATAGATACACGCAACCGATCCAGACGACCCGACGGAGGGACGCCGGGACCATTCCGGGAACCACCCGCACCCCGCGCCCCCCGCTTATTTTTTCGACACCCCTTTCGGCCCCCAGTGGCCGAGCAGAGGAGGACGCCTTGCGTATTCTCATCGTTGGTTCCGGAGGCCGGGAGCATGCCCTGGCCTGGAAGCTCGCCCAAAGCCCAAAGGTGGACAAGATGTTCATCGCCCCCGGCAATGGCGGTACCGCCCAATTGGGTGAAAACGTCGACATCAATGACGACGATCTGCCAGCCATCGCCGCCTTCGCCAGAAACAACGCCATTGATCTGGTGGTCACCGGCCCCGAACTGCCGTTGGTACTCGGCCTCAAGGAGACCTTGGACCAGGAAGGCATCACCTGCTTCGGGCCCAATGCCTTTGCCGCACAACTGGAAGGCTCCAAGGCCTTTTCCAAGACCGTGATGCGCGCCGCAGGTGTTCCCACTGCCGATTTTGAAGTCTTCGATGACTACGATCAGGCCCGGGCGCACGTTGACGAACGCTCCATGCCCTGCGTGATCAAGGCCGATGGCCTGGCCGCTGGCAAGGGAGTGGTCGTAGCCAAAACTCGCGAAGAGGCCTTGGAGGCTCTGGACGAGATGATGGTCAAGCAGGTCTTTGGTGCAGCCGGAGAACGTGTTGTGGTCGAAGACGCCCTGATTGGCGAAGAAGCTTCGTTCCTGGCCTTCTCCGATGGTGTGAACATCAGTGTCATGCCCTCCTCCCAGGACCACAAGGCCGTTTACGAAGGAGACAAAGGCCCCAACACCGGCGGCATGGGCGCTTACACCCCCGCCCCCATCCTGCCCAAGGCTGACTACGAAAAGACTGCCGAAATGACCCTGGCCCCCATCATTCGCCATATGGCCAAGGCTGGACACCCCTTCAAGGGCGTACTCTATGCCGGGCTGATGTATACCGATGAAGGCCCCAAGGTGCTTGAGTACAACGTGCGCTTCGGTGATCCCGAATGCCAGCCCCTGCTGACACGCCTGGACTCTGACCTTTTCGAGATCATGATGGCCTGCGTCAACGGCACCCTGGACGAGATGAGCATCGACTGGAATGACGAAACCAGTGTTTGTGTTGTCCTGGCAGCCGAGGGTTACCCCAAGAGCTACCCCAAAGGCATGGAAATCACCGGCCTGGCCGACGCCGACGCCATGGACAAGGTCAAGGTCTTCCAAGCGGGAACAAAGGCCGAGGGAGATAAGATTCTGAGCTCCGGCGGCCGCATCCTGGGTGTTACGGCTCTGGGGGCTGATCTGAGTTCCGCCAAGGAACTTGCCTATCAGGCCATTGAAAAAATCCATTTCGATAACTGCTATTTCCGCCGTGACATCGGCGACAAAGGACTCAAAAGGAGCTAAGTCATGAGCCGTGTAGCCATTTTCATGGGCAGCATCTCCGACGAGGAGAAAGTCCGCCCCTGCGCAGACATTCTGGACAAACTGGGCATCGACTACACCTTTACCGTGACCAGTGCGCATCGCACCCCCGAACGCACAGCCAAACTCGTCGCCGAGTTGGAAGAGAAAAATTGCCAGGTCTACATCTGTGCCGCAGGCATGGCCGCGCATCTGGCCGGAGCCGTGGCCGCCAAGACCATCCGTCCGGTCATCGGCATCCCCATCACCGCCTCGGAACTGGGTGGCATGGACGCCCTGCTGGCAACAGTGATGATGCCTCCGGGATTCCCGGTAGGCACAGTCGCTCTGGACAAGGCCGGGGCACGCAACGCCGCTTGGCTGGCCGCCCAGATCCTGGCGCTGTCCGACAAGGACATCGAAGCCAAACTGCTGGCCGTACGTGAAGACTTCAAGACCTCCGTGGAAAAGGCTGCCGCCAGCCTGAACAAATAAGCGACTATCAACAGCAGTACCCGCCCGGACGGAAGCTGCTTGCTGCAAGTTCATTTTCGCCCCCGCATGCTCCGCACGCGGGGGCGATTTCATATCTTCATCCTTGACGGCCACACTATCTGAAGACTGAATATTTCGTAACGTACACTCTTTACAACTCCACACAGGAGATGTATCCAACCCGCGTTATGTACTAGCCACTCCTCGAACCGTCCTGCCCCGCAGGTGCCGGTTCATCATACCCCCCGACAGAGTCGGAGCGACGCCCAAGCGTCGGCTCCGTTAATACGTATGCACTCAGCCCGGGTACTGCCCGGTCTCATGAGGATATGGCTATGCTACTCCATCACGACATTATCAAGACCCTCGACTCCATCCCCATCCCCAATGCCCTGTGGTCCGGAGCGTACAAAATTCCCTGGAATGATCCGGAGTTCAGTCACCGCATGCTTTACGAGCACCTGACTCAGGACCATGATTTGGCCAGCAGGCGAAGCGAAACAATACAGGCCCAGGCTCGTTGGCTTCATCATGAAATTCTTGGTGACACCCCTTCCAGCATTCTGGATCTGGGGTGCGGCCCTGGACTGTATGCCCCTCACTTTACAAACCAGGGGCACACCTATCGGGGTATGGATTTCGGACCGGCTTCCATCGATCACGCCAAGCTCCATTATGAAAAACCCAACCAGTGTACCTTCGCACTCGGCAATGTACTTCATGAAGAGTTCGAAGAACCGTACGATCTGGTGACGCTGCTTTACGGCGAGTTGAATATCTTCCCACCTGAAGACTGTGCCAAACTGCTGACCAAGGCATACAAGGCACTGGCTCCGGGTGGACGAATCGTGCTTGAGGCCCATACTCATGCCGCAGTCCAAGGCATCGCTCAGGGCAATGGCTGGTATACGGCGCAGAGTGGTCTCTTCTCCGACAATCCACACCTCTGCCTGACCAGTAGCCACTGGTACCCAGAACAAAACGTTGCCCTGCAATGTTTCCACGTGGCAATTCCAGAAACGGGCACACTGCAGAGCTACCGCAATACCGTGCAGGCCTGGACTGACGAGGAATACCATCAGCTGTTGAAGACAGCTGGCTTCAACGACACCATCTTCCATCAGGATTGGCCCGGAGGGCAGGACATGCTGCAACTGATCTCAGGCAGGAAATAACCAGCAATCCGGTACTCGGCTCATACCTGTCACGGCTTCGCCGGGATGACTGCAAGCAAAAAACAAGGGGCCCGATTCGGGCCCCTCACTGCATGCTGGAAAATATCTCTAGCCTGAACGCCAGATTTAATCCCCGTCTTTACGCAACAACAGGTGATAGTCCGCCCCAAAGCACATACGCCGTACAATGGTCACCACGATGAATGAAGACAGGGCCGTGGCTGCGGCTATCATCAGCATCACCACGATCTGATAGCGACAGGCCATGGCCGGATCGGCTCCGGCAATGATCTGACCGGTCATCATGCCCGGAATGGACACCAAACCCACCCCCATCAGTGAATTGATGGAAGGAATCATGCCCGCACGGATGGCCTCACGCATGATGTCATTACTGGCCTCGCGGTAATCCGCCCCGAGGGAAAGCTTCATTTCAATCTCCTCGCGTCGGGCACGAAGGGATGAGAACAGCCGTTCCAGGGAGATGGACAGAGCATTCATGGAGTTGCCGGCCACCATGCCGCCGATGGGTAGGAAATAGCGGGGTTCCCACCACGGGTCTGCGCCGATAATGACTCCGGTGACGGTGGTGGCAACCAGCATGTAGGTCGCCACCATGGCCCCGAACACGGGCAGGCCAAAGGCCACGTCCCGCTCGGGCACCCGCCCATGCACGATATGCGCGGCAGCAGCCACCATGGCGGCAAACACAGCCACTACCAACAACCCCATCTCCAGGGCAAAGACATATTTCAGGGCATAGCCCATCAGGAAAAGTTGGACGAAGGTACGCACCGCACCCACAGCCAAGCTCTTGTGCAGCCCCAGATTATAGGCCAGAGAAATTCCGCCTGCCACGAGCACGAAGACAAGGGTCAGAGCCAGTTGTTCCGGCCCGATGGCAATGGGTCCGGTACCGGTCATAACTCCTCCTCAAGGCGACAGGCCGCCACGTTTACGGTCCTGAAGGGGACGGTTCTTGGCGCATATTCATTATGGCTCACCAGAAGCACCGTCACCCCCAGCTCCGCGCACAGACGTTCGGCAGTATCCTCCACCACCCGTCGGCTTTCAGGGTCCAACGCACTGGTCGGTTCATCCAGCAACATGACCTGGGGCCCAAGCAACATGGCCCGCAACAGGCACAGACGCTGGCGCTGCCCCACCGAGAGCTTTTTGGCTGCCATATCCAGTAACACACCCGACAGCAACAGGGAATCGAGCCCTTGCCGCAGGGCATCGTCAGCGGGGGGATTCAACTCCCGATTGGCACGAAAGGAAAACGGCAACAGCAGATTATCGCGCACACTGCCCGAGACAATGCAAGGGGTCTGTTGGATCAGACAGACCTCGCGCCGGTAGTGTTCCGGCGGCAGGTAATCAAGGGATTTACCCTGATACAGCAAGCCTCCTGAAGCTGGCTGTTCCAACCGTGCCAAGACTCGGAGCAACGTCGATTTACCGCCCCCGGAGGGCCCCTTGAGCAACACGAATTCACCTCGTGTTACGATGAAATCGATGCCGGACAAACAGGGAGCACCATCGGGCCAAGTAAAGTCCAATGCAGAAAGATCAAAGACATTCATGTGGGCATCCTAACAGTTCACCACAAAAAAGGCCCGGCTTTGCAGCCGGGCCTTCCGTGTCATTATCATGTCGAAGTTGTGTTACTTCTTGTTCTTGCCGCGGCGTTCCCACAACTTCATGTCGGCCATCTTCTTGCGGCGCTCACGAGCGAGACTTTTGCAGACCAAAGAGGTTTTCTTGGTGTAGCCCCACTTCTCCTTGTATTCCAAAGGAGTCAGGTCGTGAGTGATCAGGTGGCGCTTGGTCAGCACCTTGAAGCTTTTGCCACATTCGAGACAGATGATGCTCTTCTCACGAATGGCCTTCTTGGGATCAACGGCGGGGTTCTGAGCCTCAGCGGCCTCTTCAACACCCTCGCTGATGGAGCCGATGCCCTTGGCCAGCTTCTCCACCATGGAAATGATCTCTTCTTCGGTCATATTACGGACGCTCGCCTGCGCCTTCACGATCTCAAGAGCTTCTTTCAAATATTCGTCCATTGTATTCCTCCAGGTTCAATATAGATGCGCACTGCATAGCTGAATGCAATACGGGAAGCAACGACTTTTTTCTATTAAATATCGAAATACGCTTGCTTTCCAGACTCTTCCGGGGATTCTACCGTGAAACATCATCACTCAATATTTGTCCCTACGTATGCCCAAAACAGTTTCAAACACCTAATTTAATGAATTTTCTCGGTTATATCGGACCTTGTCACGGCATTCATACACTTCGTGATGTAATTCACGAATGCAACGTCAATGTGCAAGAGTCAGCACCAAAGTCCCACAGTATCAACACGTTGCAAACGCATACAAATCAAAAAACATAAAGGGGCAGAGCAATTATCGCCCCACCCCACCGCTCAAATGCACCTTGCAACCGCAATTATTGCGCAGCAACAATCATCACAACCCTGACATCCGATAGACGGATTTCATATCCAGACTGGAGCGCACCGCATCGGCCAGACGATCCAAGGCGGATTCCAGGTCATAGGCCATCACAACCCGCCCCAGAGGCTCCTGCCCACTGCGTTTGCGGAGTTGATCCACAAAGCGGCGACGAAATACATCGGCATCGAACAGGCCATGCAGATAACTGCCCCAGACCAGCCCAGACGCATCCTCATAGCCAAGGGGCTCGCCATCACTGCGCATGACGCAAATCTTCGGTGTGGCGCCAAGGGGAATCGTACGGCCATGATGGATCTCATACCCATGAAGCGCCTCACCCGTACCCAGATGCGTGGCCCTGGCACGGATCAATGTCTTTTCCGGCGCCAGCTCTGTAGCCAGAGGCAATAGTCCCAATCCCGCCAACTCGCCACCGGATTCAAGGCCCAGTGGATCGCTGATCGTCCGGCCCAACATCTGGAAGCCCCCGCAGATACCAACGATTTCGGTCTCGCCCTGGGTTGCCAGATCCAACAGAGCCTGGGCCATGCCTGTTTCACGCAAGAAATGCATATCCGCCACCACGTTCTTGCTGCCCGGTAAAATCACGGCATGCGGAGAACCCAGGTCAGCAACCCGACGCACCACGCGCAGATGAACGTCCGGCTCACCCAACAGGGCGTCCAGATCTGTAAAGTTGGAGATATGCGGCACATCCACCACCGCAATATCCACCACCCGCTCAGCGGAAGGGAGGCGATCAAGCACTCCACTCTTGAAGGAGACCGAATCCTCCTCGGGCAATCCCAAATCAGTCAGATGATGCACCACCCCGGCAAAGGGCACTCCCGTACGGTCCGTGGTGATCGTCAAAGCCTCGTCCAGCAGGGAGGCATCCCCCCTGAAATTGTTGACCACAAAACCGCGCACCAGGGCGCGTTCCCATTCGGACAGCAGCTCCATGGTACCCACGAACGAGGCAAACACACCGCCCCGATCAATGTCCCCAGCCAGCAATACACCAGCATTGGCATATCGAGCCATGGCCATATTCACGATGTCGTGACGCTTCAGGTTCACCTCCGCCGGACTACCGGCTCCCTCCAGCACCATGACCTCGTGCTCAGCCGCCAGGGAATCATAGGCCTGCTTGGCCCGGGCAAAGGCTTCGGGCTTGTAGCGCACATATTCCTTCACCTTCATATTGCCGATGGGCTGCCCCATGATGATCACCTGCGAGCCCACGTCCGAACTGGGCTTGAGCAGCACAGGATTCATGCGCACATCCGGGTCCAAGCGACAGGCCTGGGCCTGGGTGACCTGAGCCCGCCCCATCTCGCCACCATCACGGGTCACAAAGGAATTGAGCGACATGTTCTGTGACTTGAATGGAGCGACGTCATACCCGTCTTGCAACAGAATCCGGCACAAGGCCGCAGCCAGCACACTCTTGCCCGCATTGGATGAACAGCCCTGGACCATGAGGGCCGGGGTCCGGCGCTTCTTCAGATGCAGAACAGGTCCATTTGCAACCGATGACACGGCAAAGACCTGCTCCAACGCGCAGATGAGCTGTGCATTCTCATGCGCGGGGCGAACCGCCACCCGAAAGAATCTGTCATCCAACCCATCGAAACTTTGGCAGACACGAATAGCTATCCATTGCTCAAGAAGTCGCTCTGCCAGCGTCGAGGCATCCAGGTCCGTTCTGTCGATACGGCAGAGCAGAAAATTAGCCGTCCCCGGAAACACCGTCAGCCCGGGCAACGCAGACAAGGACGCCTGCAATTCATCGCGCAAAGCCTCCACAGCCTGCACCGTACGCAACGCGTACTCCGAATCTTCCAGTGCACGACACCCCACGGCCTGAGCCAGACCGTTCACGGACCAGGGAGGAATGCGCCCGGTGATGGTCTTGGCCACATCAGATGCCGCAAATCCAAGGCCCAGACGCAACCCCGGAACCGCATAGAATTTCGTCAGGGAATACAGAACAATCACATTGGCCGGGCGGGAAGACGCCAACCGGTCCAGCCCCGGAACAAAATCGGCAAAGGCCTCGTCCACCACAAACCAGGTTTCGGAAAAACGTTCCGCCAATGTCCGCAGCTCGTCGGGATCAAAGCATGCGCCCGTGGGGTTGTTGGGCTGCCCCAGAAAAACGGCGCAATCTTCTGAGCCACCACTCTCCAACCACTCGGCAAGAGCATCGAAATCAACGGCAAAGCCAGCGGCCTCATCCAGCACAAAGGCCTCGACGTCAACACCCGACAATTCGCAGGCCCGGCGATAATCCGTATAGGACGGAACAGGCACGATAGCCCGACGGATATTCAAAGCAGGACACAAGGCATACAGAATCTCGGTGGAGCCGTTGCCCGCAATGACTTCCTCCGCTGCCACGCCAAAGCGTTCAGCCGCGGACTGAGTCAACTCGCCACAATATGGATCGGGGTAATGCGTCAGCCCGGACAATTCACTGGCAATAAGCCCACGAAACCAGTCCGGCAGTCCCAGCGGATTGATGTTCGCCGAAAAGTCCACAAGCTCGCCACGATTGCATCCCGCAGCTTCGGAAAGTCGACGGATATGCCCGCCGTGCGTGAAGTCGTTCATGGGGCGCAAACTAGCATTAAGCGTCTTGAAGGCAAAGGGGCTGAAAGCCCTTTTGATTAGGACACATCTCCAACGAGCGGGCCCACTTGTTTGGCAACAAAAAAGGGCCGTCCCTTTCGGAACGGCCCCGTATAATCGAGCTTGGAAGCGTGAGTGGCTTAGTACATGCCGCCCATGCCGCCCATGCCGCCCATGCCACCAGGCATGGCAGGAGCGCCAGCGCCAGCAGGCTCAGGCTTCTCGCAGATGGCGCATTCGGTGGTCAGCAGCAGGCCGGACACGGAAGCAGCGTTCTGCAGCGCGGTGCGGGTGACCTTTTTGGGGTCAATGACACCGGCCTTGATCAGGTCGCCGTACTCGCCGTTGGCGGCGTTGAAGCCGAAGCCACCCTTACCGTCACGGACCTTCTCCACAACGATGGAGCCTTCCAGCCCGGCGTTGTTGGAGATCATGCGCAGGGGCTCTTCGATGGCACGAGCGATGATGGCAACGCCAGCAGCTTCGTCGTCATCGGCGGGCTTGATCTTGCCCAGCACGCTGGAGCAACGCACCAGAGCGACGCCACCACCAGGAACGATGCCCTCTTCGACGGCAGCGCGGGTAGCGTTCAGAGCGTCTTCGACGCGGGCTTTCTTTTCCTTCATCTCGGTCTCGGTGGCAGCACCGACGTTGATGACGGCCACGCCACCCACGATCTTGGCCAGGCGCTCCTGAAGCTTTTCCTGGTCGTACGCGGAGGTGGACTCGTCAATCTGCGCGCGCAGCTGGCCCACACGAGCCTTGATCTCATCGCCCTCACCAGCGCCATCGACGATGGTGGTGTTTTCCTTGTCGATCACAACACGCTTGGCGGTACCGAGGTCAGCCACGGTGGTGTTCTCGAGCTTGATGCCCAGGTCAGCAGAGATGACCTGACCGCCGGTCAGCACGGCGATGTCCTTGAGCATTTCCTTGCGGCGATCGCCAAAGCCAGGGGCCTTGATGGCGACAACGTTCAGGGTACCACGCAGCTTGTTGACCACCAAGGTAGCCAGAGCTTCGCCGTCCACGTCCTCGGCGAGAATCACCAGAGGCTTGGACATTTTGGCGGTCTGCTCGAGTACGGGCAGCAGCTCCTTCATGTTGGAGATCTTGCCTTCGCTGATCAGGATCAGAGGATCGGCCATTTCGCAGATCATCTTTTCCGGATTGGTGACGAAATAGGGGGAGAGGTAACCACGGTCGAACTGCATGCCTTCGACAACGTCCAGGGTGGTCTCAAGGCCCTTGGCCTCTTCAACCGTGATAACGCCTTCCTTGCCGACCTTGTTCATGGCCTCGGCAATGATGTTGCCGATGGTGGCATCGTTGTTGGCGGAGATGGTGCCAACCTGGGCGATCTCTTTCTGGTCACGGGTGGGCTTGGCAATCTTGGACAGCTCATCGGTCAGGGCAATAACGGCCTTGTCGATGCCGCGCTTGACGGCCATGGGGTTACGACCGGCAGCAACCAGCTTCACGCCTTCGGAGAAGATGGCCTGAGCCAGGATGGTGGCAGTGGTGGTACCGTCACCGGCAACGTCGGAGGTCTTGGAAGCGACTTCCTTCACCATCTGGGCGCCCATGTTCTCGAACTTGTCCTCAAGCTCGATTTCCTTGGCAACGGTCACGCCGTCCTTGGTGATGATCGGGGAGCCGAAAGACTTCTCGATGACAACGTTACGGCCCTTGGGTCCGAGGGTCACTTTCACAGCATTGGCCAGCTTGTCGAGACCGATTTTCAGCTTCTCGCGAGCTTTGGCGTCAAAAAGAATTTCTTTGGACATTGGATATGCTCCTTAAAAAATGAGATTAACCTTCGATGATAGCCAGGATGTCGTCCTCGCGCATGACGAGGTGCTCGGTGCCTTCGATCTTGATCTCGGTACCGGCGTACTTGTTGAAGAGCACCAGATCACCGGCTTTGACGGTCATCTTGATGGCCTTGCCGGAATCGTCGGTCTTGCCGGGGCCAGCGGCCACGATCTCACCCTTCATGGGCTTTTCCTTGGCAGTGTCAGGAATGATGATACCGCCGGAGGTGACTTCTTCACCCTCCAGGCGCTTAACCAGCACACGATCGTTCAACGGTTTCAGTTTCATGGCTTATCCTCCGATAGCTGTAATTTTGGGTCTCGTTGTTAGCGCTCTGCGTTGGCGAGTGCCAGCGCTCACGAGGTAGCCGCCCGAAGCTCTGATGTCAATTCACATCCGAGCCGAACGAGCGGCGTCGCAAAGTGATATAACCGCTGCTCTAGATGTCAACACCCGGCCCTCATTTTTTTTCGATGGGCCCCAACATAAGCATTAGCAATCCCTGAACGAGCTCACGCACTCCCCTCCACGAACATTGAAGATGCCTAGACTCCAACCTCTAGGCGTGAGCCTCTTAAAATGATATTATCAATATTCTGGGTTCATGTTCGGTCGTTACCGTACAGCCAAGCATTGGAGATGACATGCCTGCGGACATCACAAAATTACGAAAATTCATCGCTCCCGAAGTCATCTACGGGCAGGGGTCAGCCTCGGTGTCCGGACAATACGCCCACAATCTCGGGCTGACACACTGCCTCGTGGTCACCGACCCCGGAGTTCTGGAGGCGGGCTGGACCGAACTGGTAGTCAACAGTCTGATTGATAACGGTATTGAAACCACCGTATTCAGCGAGGTGTCTCCCAATCCCAGAGACACGGAGGTGCGTAGCGGTGTCGATGTCTTCATGTCCCACGGATGTGACGGCATCGTGGCCGTTGGCGGGGGAAGCCCTATGGACTGCGCCAAAGGTATCGGCATCATGGCGACCAACGGTCAGGACATTCTGGAGTTCGAAGGGGTGGATCAGGTTGAAATCCCCGCTCCTCCACTAATCTGTATCCCCACGACGGCCGGCTCCTCAGCCGACGTCTCGCAATTCGCCATCATCAACGATACCTCCCGCAAAGTGAAAATCGCCATTGTCAGCAAATCCACCGTGCCGGACACGGCCCTGGTGGACCCGATCTGCACCACCACAATGAGTCCCACGCTGACAGCTGCCACAGGGCTGGATGCCCTGACTCACGCCTTTGAGGCCTATGTCTCGCTGGTCAACTCCGAAACCACCGACGTCTTCGCCCTGAGTGCCATTCGTCTGGTCCGGGCTCACCTGCTGGATGCCATCGCGTCGCCCAATGACATTGCCGCCCGTGACAAAATGATGCTGGCCTCCATGCACGCCGGATTCGCCTTTTCCAATGCCATTCTCGGAGCGGTCCATGCCATGGCTCACGCCATGGGAGGACTGCTGGACAGCCCTCATGGTGATTGCAATGCCTCCTTGTTGCCTCACGTGGTCCGAGCCAATTTCAATGCCGCCGAGGCTCGTTACAGAACTATTGCTGGCGTTTTTGTCCATGGACTGTCCCCGGGAGAAGCCTTGGCCGCTCCAGCGAATGAGATCCGTGACCGCTTGGTTGAGGAACTCATGGGATTCGGAAAACAGGCCGGCATCCCAAGCGGGCTCAGCCCCATGGGCATGACCAGAACCGATATCCCTCGGCTGGCCAGCCTGGCCCTCAAGGATGCCTGCATGCTGACCAACCCCAAACCTTTCACCCAGGCAGAGGTCGAAGCCATTTATGAGCAAGCCCTCTAAGCCCTCTCCTCCGGACACCCTCCCTGCCAACGACGCGCTGACGCGCCTGATCGGCCTGGGTGATCGCTCCATCCGCAAAAGCTACTACCCGCAGCTCAAGAAAAAAATCACTGAGCTGGAGACATTCCAATTCCTGATGGATAGGGCTGCCGACTCCATTTTTCTGGTACGGGTCGATCCACACAGCATCGAATACGCCAATGACGCAGCCACAACACTCATGCGGCTGAGCAAAGACGAAATGCTTTGCGCCTCAGTGTCCGATGTCTTTGGCCATCAGGTTGCAGCCGATCTGGAAAAAAACTTGGATGCCGACTCCGGGGAAACCATCCAGGCCACGAAAGATGGTCTTGTATTGGAAATGAGTGTGACCAGCCATGTAGTCAACGATGCCCCCTATATTGTCATCGTCGCGCGTGATATCACCCAACGGGTCCAGGCCGAGCTCGAACTTCAACGCCTGCAAGTCCTGTTAAAAGGCATCGTAGAGTCCATGCCTTCTACTCTGATCGGTGTGGATATGAACGGGACCATCTCCCAATGGAATCGCCAGGCGGAACAACTCACGGGCATCGACTCGACGTTGGCCCTCAAGCGCCCCCTTGCAGAAGTATACCCCCGGCTGGCAAATCTGATCATGCATGTCCACCGCGCCGTTAAGGAGCAGTCACCGCAGATTCTTTCACGGGTTCTCCACCACCGACAAGGGCACCTTGTATATGAAGACATCACCGTCTTCCCGCTGGATATCGGGAAGGATGGAGGTGCTGTGATCCGCATCGACGACATCACAAAGCGCGTGCACATGGAAGAACTCATGATCCAGAGTGAAAAGATGATGTCTGTCGGTGGACTTGCTGCGGGCATGGCCCACGAGATTAATAACCCGCTGGGCGGCATCCTGCAGGGAGCACAGAACATTCGGCGCCGTCTGCTTGAGGATATCCCCGCCAATCAGGAAGCAGCCGATCGCCATCAATGCAGCCTGGAGACGATCAGGGCCTACATGCAGGAACGCAGCATCCCCAAGATGCTTGACGGCATCACCAACTCAGGCGCCCGAGCGGCACGCATCGTCACCAACATGCTGAATTTCAGCCGCAAAAGCGACTCTCAAATGGCTCCCAATGACCTGAATGCCATCCTTGACCACGCCCTGGAGCTGGCATCCAGCGACTACAACCTCAAAAAGAAGTATGATTTCAGAAAAATCACGATCATTCGTGACTACAGCCAACAATTACCCCCGCTGCGCTGCTCGGCCACCGAGATTGAACAAGTCCTCCTGAACCTGCTGACCAACGCCGCCCATGCCTACAACGGAACTGACGAACCAGCGGAAGGCAGAACCATCCGCCTGGGCACCTCCCTTTCGGGCGATTCTGCCGTGATTGAAATCGAGGATAACGGCCCAGGCATGGACGAAGAAACCCGCAAGCATATCTTCGAACCATTCTTCACTACCAAGGAGCCCGGAGTTGGTACTGGCTTGGGCCTTTCAGTCTCCTACTATATCATCACCCAGAATCACGGCGGTGAATTTGTGGTACACTCCGCACCAGGGCAAGGTACACGCTTCACCATCAGCCTGCCCATCGACTAAAACCGACCATATTCCCCAGAGCATGCAGCCCTCGTGAAATTTGTCACAGCGCATCCGAAGCAATGGTGATTGCTGTCCTTTATCATAATATTACGCTACAAATTTTACATTATCACACCTTGACCACAACAAGAGGCGAAGATGAGATTCACAGTTCGAATCCTGCTACTGCTAACCCTTATAGCACTGGCCCTGCCCCTGGCAGGCTGCGAGGATCCCGAGCCAGTCAAGCGAATCGATCTTACCAAGCGCGAGGAAATCACCTTCCGGCCCCGGCAGGTGGAGGTCACCTACGCCTACCTGCCGCAATATTCGCACAGCCTGTCATACCAACGCCACAACCTGCTGGTGGAATATCTTTCCGAAGCCACGGGGCTGACCATGCGCCAGGTCTTTCCCGATACCTTTGACGAACACATGAACATGGTGGATCAGGGCCAGATCGATATCTCCTTTTCCAACCCCTTCATCTACGTAAAGATGGCCCACCGTGGCGGTGCACAAGCCTTTGCCCGCATTGTCGAGGATTCGGGCAAGAACTTCCGCGGGCAGATTATCGTGCGCCAGGGCAACGAGAGCATCGGAACCCTGGCAGATGTGCGCGGCAAGCGTTGGTTGGCCGTTGACCCTTCCAGCGCCGGTGGATTTCTGTTCCCTCTTGGTCACTTCATTGAGCATGGCATTCAGCGCAAGGATTTCGCCGAAGTGGCCTTTGCCCCCGGCCCGGGCGGCAAGCAGGAAAAAGTGGTTCTGGGAGTAGCATCCGGGCAGTACGACGTCGGCTCCATCCGCGAAGGAACTCTGGCCCTGATGGCCGACAAGGTTGACCTGTCCCAAATTCGGGTTCTGGCCGAAACCCGCTGGTATCCTGGTTGGGTCTATTCCGCCCGCAAAGGGCTGAATCAGGAAATCGTTCGCAAGATCAAGAGCGCCATGCTCGCCCTGTCCCAGGATAATCCCCGCCACCTTCCTATTCTGGAGAATGCAGGCTTTACGGCCATCATCCCCTCTCAGGATTCGGACTTTGACCCAGTGCGCCTGCTGGCGGCCTCCATTGGTCTGGACGTGGGGAAATAGGCCATGCATATGCCCATACCCTTCTTGAACAGGCTAAAATTCCAAGATAAAATCAATCTTGGAACTGCCTGTATCGTTATCTTCTTCGGCTTGATCACAGCGCTCAGCGTGACGCGTGTCAGTGTTGATTCCATCCTGGAAGGAAACCGCGAACGTGGCACCTCCATGGCCCGCAATCTCGCCCTACGCGCCATCGACCCCATGTTGGGCCGCGACTCCCTGCGCCTGAAAAACCTGGTGGACCAGATGGCCGGGCTTTCGGATTACATCAATTACGCCTTCGTGCTTGACCGGCAGGGCGATGTGCTGGCGCACACCTTCAAAAAAGGCTTCCCGGTGGAGCTCAAGGACGCAAATGAAGCCTTTGAAAAAGGGGTGCGCATCCAGTTGCTGGATACCGGCGAGGCCCGCATCTACGACTTCGCTGCCCCGGTGATCATTGGCGGAGACCGATACGGAACAGTACGCTTGGGCATTTCCCAGGTCCGGGTCCAGACCGCCAAGCGCGAGGTCATGGTCACCATTTTCGGTATCACCGCTGCGGTGACCTTGGCCGCCATGGTCCTGTCCACCATCTTTGCCCGAGGCGTGGCCAAGAGCATCAACCTCTTGCGCGAATCTGCCGAGGAGGTCGTACGAGGCAACCTCGATGTGCAGACGGCAAAAGCTTTGGGTCGCAACTGCTGGGAGGTCATGCGCTGCTACAACAAAGGCTGCCCCGCGTACCACGATGACCGCCACCGCTGCTGGTATCTTGCTGGTACTCTGTGCCCCGAGTGTCAGGATGTGCATCTGCCCGAGAAATTCGAATCCTGCCGCACTTGCAAGGTCTATCGCGAAAACGTGGGCGATGAAATCCAGAGCCTTGCCGAGACCTTCGATGTCATGGCCCTGACCTTGAATGCCTACATCGATGAACTGAAACACGCCAAAAGCGACCTGGAGCGCCAGAAATCGCTGATGCAGACCATTCTGGACGTAACGCCCGACCTTGTCTCACTCCAGGATCGGGACCTGAAGTATATCGCCGTAAACAAGGCGTTCTGCACCTACTTCCACAAAAATGAGTCCGACGTCATCGGAATCACGGACTTCGATATCTTCAACGAGGAACAGGCCGACACCAACTACCACGAAGATCAACAAATTCTGATCACAGGCCAATCCCTGTCCAAACAGATTCTTGTGGGACGCACGGGCAACCGACGCTGGTTCCACATCATCAAGGTCCCGGTTTACGACGGGGAAACCATCATCGGTCTGTTGCTGACCGCCCGCGACATCTCGGTCATCAAGCAATATCAGGAACGCCTGATCCACTCGCAGAAGATGCAAGACCTCGGCAAGCTTGCCGGTGGCGTCGCTCATGAGATCAACACCCCTCTGGGGATCATTCTGGGCTATGCCCAGTTACTGATCGAAGACGTCCCCGAAGGCGAGCAAATGCGTGAAGACCTGAAAATCATCGAGCGCCAGACCAAGGTCTGCCGAAAGATCGTCTCGGATCTGCTGGGCTTCTCGCGCAATATCGAAAGTTCCATGGAATCCATGGAACTCAACAAGTCGCTGACGGATGTGGTAGAGCTTGTGCAGCACATCTTCCGTCAGGAGCGAGTCACCGTTGACACGGATCTGGACCCCAACGTTCCCCCCATTGTGGCCGACGAAGACAAATTGAAACAGGTCTGGATGAACCTGTTGAACAACGCCTTCGACGCCATCGGTTCGGACGGACATATCCTGGTGGGCACCAAGCTCTGCAGCCACCGCCGCCGGGTGCTGGTCACCGTGGCGGATACTGGCTCCGGCATCAAGGAAGGCAACATGGGCCGTGTCTTCGATCCGTTCTTCACCACCAAGCCTGCGGGTGAAGGCACCGGACTCGGGCTCTCCGTCTCCTTTGGTATTATCACCGACCACGGGGGTAAAATCTCCGTGACGAGTCCCGCACCCGTAGAGTATCTGGAAACCGGCGACGACAAGACGGGGACCCGTCCCCCCGGACCGGGCACCCTATTCATCATTGAATTGCCGCTGACCAAGGAAGGCCTTCCCGACGAGGAATGCCCCGAAGCGATTGATCTGAAAAGCGGCATTCAGGCCGTATAAAGGAGAGACAATGGCCCATATCATCGTATTGGACGACGTCATGGACGCCGGCGTGCTCATCAAGCGCATCCTGGAACGCAAAGGGCACTCCGTCACCTCCTTCACCGAGGAGGAGGAGGCTCTGGAGCATTGCCGCAAGAACCCGGTGGACCTTGCCATCCTGGACATCAAGCTCAAGAAGATGACCGGGGTCGAGGTGCTGGAGGAAATCCGCAAGATCTCCAAGGCGATCAAGGTCATGATGCTCACAGGGTATCCCACTCTGGAAACTGCTCGCGAATGCCAGCAGCTCGGGGCCGAGGATTACTGCGTCAAGCCCATCGACAAGGATGAGCTTGAACAAAAGGTTGATACGATCCTCGGCGGCTAGCCACGGAGCCTTGATGTTCAAAGAGCTGTTCAAACACTGGACCTATCAGGTCTTCGCTCCCGGTACTCTGCTGCGCAAAAAGTACGAGTCCTTCAAGTCCCTGTTGGAGATCGACCGGGCCTGTTTGGAACGGATCGCGGAGCTGGAAGAGCTGTATTACAGCAACGCTCCCACGGACTGGACCCGTGTCCAGAGCCTGGTTCGCGAATTAATGGTCCAGACGGATTTTCTGGTTCGCGAACTGATGGCCATGAGTCCCGGACGCTATCTGGACCTGCCGGACTACAGAAACAAGATTTCCTTTTACCTGACCATGGCAGCCGAGCTGCCGGACTTCGACTTTTCACCGCCTTACGCCATCACCCTGAACGAAGCCATCAGCGAGCCCGGTCAGGCGGGCGGCAAGGCACACAATCTGGCCCTGCTGGCAGATCGGGGAGACCTCCCCGTGCCACAAGGGTTCGTCATCACCACCCGTGCCTTCCATTATTTCATTGAATACAATGAGCTGCGGCCACGCATCGACACCCTGCTGGGCAAGGTCAATCTGGATGCCCCGGGTTTCGTCTCCGACGTCTGCACCGAAATCCAGCGCCTGATCCTTAGCGGTGACATTCCGCCCAGCATCGAAGAGGAATACCGCAAGCACGCCATCGACTTGGCGGCCTCACGAGGTGGAGACGTACGTTTGGCCGTCCGATCAAGCGCCGTGGGTGAAGACTCTGCAGCTTCCTTTGCCGGTCAGTACGAATCCGAGTTGAACGTGGCTCTCTCGGATCTGGGACCAGCCTACAAACGGGTTCTCGCCAGCAAATACAGCGCCAAGGCTGTGACCTACCGCATCCGCTACGGCCTGCCCGACCAGTTGACTCCCATGGCTGTTCTGGTCACAGAAATGATCACCCCTTCGGTCTCCGGCGTGGTCTACACCCGTGATCCAGGGCATACCTCGCGAGAGCAGTTGGCCATCTATGCCGTACAGGGCATGGGGCGAAATCTGGTGGACGGCAGTGCCTCGCCAGAGATCCTGACCCTGACCCGCGACAAGGTTCCAACGATCATCGAGCGCCGGGCAGGCGGCGGTGCTCCGCAAGTGGTTTGCGGTGACACGCCCGATGCCGGTCCTTGTTTGCCCGAGGAACACGCCCTGACCCTGGCCCGTGTGGGGATGCGCCTGGAAAAAATGATGGGCGCCCCCCAGGACATTGAATGGTGCATGGACCCCGGAGGTTCACTGTTCGTTGTCCAATCCCGCCCACTCTCCGAAGTGGAACCCCTGTCATGCGACAGGCAGAGCAGCCTCTCTCCCGACGACATTGATAACGAGCTGCTGGTCAGCGGCAACCCCGCCAGCATGGGCATCGGCATCGGCCATGTCTACAAACCCATGCGTCTGACCGATCTTGATGATGTCGCCGACGGCTGCGTACTGGTAGCCGACACTCTGTCTCCCGCTTTTGCCAGTGTTCTGGAACGGCTTGCCGCCGTGGTCACGGACACGGGCTCCAAAGCCAGCCATTTTGCATCCGTTGCGCGCGAATTCGGATTGCCCGTGGTGGTGGACGCCAAATTTGCCACGCGCATCCTGACTGATGGCATGCAAATCACCGTTTATGCAGACACCGGTCACATCTATGCAGGGGAAGTTCGCGAACTCAAGGCCCTGGCTGGCCGTCCACCAGCACCACGCGACACCCCCTTCCATCGCCGCATGGCCGAGGTCATGAATCTTGTTGCCCCCCTGCACCTGACCAACCCCGACGCTTCGGAGTTTGCCCCCCAGGGCTGTCGTTCCATTCACGATATCGTGCGCTTCTGTCACGAAACCGGTGTTTCGGAGATGTTCTCCCTGGTGGGTAAGGGCGGCAGGGGGCTGGCAAAGGCACGGCGCTTCGAGGGTGGCCTGCCCATGACCATGTACATGCTTGATCTGGGTGGAGGGCTGACCCCGCAGGCTGCAACCACGGACACCCTTGATCCCTGCCATTTCGCCAGCGATGCCATCAGTGCCTTCTGGGAAGGACTGAACCATCCGGACATCCAATGGGACGGAAGCCTGCTGGCCTTCGACTGGGAGGAATTCGATAAGGTTTCCGGGGGTATCATCAGCCTGGAATCCAAGACTTTGGCCAGCTACGCGATACTGGGCAAGGACTACATGCATCTATTGATGCGCTTTGGATATCACTTCGCGGTCATCGACACGATCTGTGGGCCAGTGCCCGAGTCCAACTACATCAATTTCAGATTCAAGGGCGGCGGTGCCGAAATCGGCAAGCGCATGCTGCGTCTGGAACTGGTCCGCAAGGTTCTGACTAGCGCGGGCTTCACGGTCACCAGCAAAGGGGACATGCTCGATGCCCGATTCATGGCCGCCCCGGCACCAAAGGTTGAACTGAACCTGACACTCATCGGCATGCTGCTGGGCAAGACACGCCTACTGGACATGGCACTGACCGGCGATACACAGGTCCAACACCTGGTTGACGAATTTCTGGATTCCCTCTGAGAACGGCATGGCAAAGGGCAAGGCATATATCCCCGATTGGGTCACGGACCAGATCGCCGTGGGCGGTGCACCCATGTCCTATCCGGCGTTGGATGCCCTGCGCGCCGAAGGCCTTGACTGCATCCTGAACCTCTGCGCCGAATTCTGTGACCTGAAGGACTACGAAGAACAATCCGGGTTCGAGGTCTATTATTTCCCAATCCCCGACGAAGAAACTCCAGATCTGGCTGAATTGGAAAAAGCGCTGGAATGGATGGACGAAGCCATCTACCTGGGCAAGAAGGTACTCATCCATTGCCGCCACGGCATCGGACGCACCGGGACCGTCCTGAACGCCTATCTGTTGCGCAAGGGCCTGGGCCACAAACTGGCCGGGCGGAAACTGAAGCCCCTGCGGGCCAAGCCTCAAAACTTTGCCCAATGGAGATTCGTCCGCCGTTACGGCAAGCAGGAAGGACGGCTCACCGTCCGTGAACCCTCTCTGGAAGCAAAACATCTGGTCGATCTGTATCCATTCTTCGCGGACTACGAGCGCACGGTGGAAGACGTGGACGTCCTGCTTCAGGGGGCCTGCTCCGGCCCCTGTGAACACTGCGGGCAGGATCATGACCGTTGCTGTTTTGAGTTGGTGACCCTGTGCTTTGCCGAGGCCGTATACATCGCACACACCATTAATATGGTCCTGGATAGCGCAAAGCGCCTTGAGGTCATCGAGCGAGGAGCCGCAGCCAGCAAACGCATCCGCCAACTGGGCTATACCCCGGAAAATCCTGACAGCCTCACGGCCAGCCTGTGGCACGGCTACAGCGAATCACGCATTCGCTGCCCGCTGTCCCATGAAGGGCAATGCCTGATCTACGATTCCCGCCCCCTGAACTGCCGCATGTCTGATCTGGACAGCGAACAGGCACGTCACCTTGCGGTGACAAAATTCCTGCCCAAAACCCTGAGAGCCATCTCGGCCAACCTGTTCTTTGCCTACACGTCCAAATTTCCGGATGGCCGCCCCCCCATCTTCACCCTGCCCGATGTTGTCTCCGGGAAATTCGTGCAGACCTTTTTCCACCATCTGCTCAGACTGAGTTGAGCGAGCCCAGCCGATGCTTCCGGCTCTGTAGGAGCCCCGGGGCTTTGCGCGTACTGCGTCATTATTCAAGACTGAACCGGATGGGTAACACCACCCAGGTTGCCACTCGCTGCCCATCCTTTTTCGCTGCCTTGAATCGCCATCTGCGCACGGCACTGAGCGCACTCTGTTCGAACACACCTTGAGGATCGGCAAACAGCACCTGCGGCTCGCGCACCCGCCCATTCCGATCCACCAGAAACTTCACGCTCACACTTCCGGTCACGCCACCCTCGCGCGCACCAGCCGGATAGCGCGGTTCAATCTTGCGCGTAATCCTTGGCAGGACATCCACCTGCCCTATGCCCCCCGCAAGCTCACCACGGCCCAAGCCATTGCCAATGCCCAAAGGCAGTCCCTGCGGGCTCGTGGCGTCAGTTCCGGTTCCTGTGGAAACTCCGCCGTTAGACAACGCAGTGGATGCTTCATGCTCCGAGTGGACTCCGTCCTCATGAGCAGCAGCTACTTCATCACTGTTCTGCTGTTCACTCTTTGCAGCTGCGATTTCTCGCGGAATCACACGGGTAGAGGGGTCTGATTTCGATTCCTTCTGCGCAAGGGGCTTCGTGGATGGTGCTACTTTCGGTTTTTCTTGCAGTTGGACAGTTCGGCGCGGCAAGGGCGATTCCACCCGCTCAACGGCAACGGCAGTAGCTTCTGAATGACCACTGCCCCCGGCACCCTCCAAGGTCACCAGCGCAACCTCATAGGCGACAGGACAAACCAGAGTCTGGGCCCGTGTGCTCAGATTGGCCACAAAGAAGCAGGCCAACACAAGAACGGCATGCAGGGTCAAAGACAAGACAGGGGCAATCCTGGAAAGCAGTACACCTGAGCCGCTACTGTGGCACATAATCACTTCGTCTACCCACTTCATAGTCATTATAACTAGATGATAGTCCGTGCCGTTGTAAATATTATTTTTTCGTGCTACTCGCACGGGACGTTGTTTACGAGCAAATCAAACCAGTTAAGTGGGGTTTATGATGAAATCTTACCGGATGGCCGCCCTGATCCTCGTTTTTGCGGCCCTGCTCCTGACCACCACCGCCCATGCGGACGGCCCGAAGTCTGACACACAGCCCGACGCAGCTCCTAACACGACCCAAAGTGTCGAGCTGGAAGAACTCGAAGTCATTGCCACCCCCATCATCCAGGGGAACGAAATCGACCGCTATGGAGCAACCTCCACAGTGGTCAGCGAAGAGCAGATGGACAAGCTGGGAGCGTTGGATCTCAGTTCCGCCCTGCGGCGCACTCCGGGCGTTACCATTTCTCGTCACAACCCCGTGGGCGCCTTTGGCGGCGGTGAAGGCGGGGCCGTATTCATCCGCGGCATGGGTTCCAGTCGCCCCGGTTCGGAAATCAAGACATTTATCGACGGCGTTCCGGCTTACATGGGAGTCTGGAACCACCCCCTCATTGACCTGCTCCCTGTTGATCCCATCGAATCCATCGAGGTCCTCAAAGGGCCACAGCCCAACCGTTTCGGTGATGCCCTGTCCATCATCAATATCGTGCCCAAGCGCATGCGAGGCGACGATTTCACCACCACCATCGAAGCCTCGGCAGGCAGTTATGGCACCATCAGCCAATCCCTGGAGCACGGTGGGCGTATCGGTGAATTTGATTATTATATGGGCCAAGGCTTCCGCCGCTCCGACGGACACAGGGAAGATGCCGATGGCCGTCAGTTCAGCCTGTTCGGTAACCTCGGAGTGCAGCTCAACCAGTACTGGGATGTCCGCCTCTTTGCCCTGAATGTAGACAATGAGGCCAGCGACCCCGGACCGGACGACAACTCCGCAGCCAAGGAAGGCTCTTACGAAACCCGCATGCGTCTGGCCTCGCTGACCTTCAGCAACGACTTCGACATGGCCCACGGCGAAATCAAATTCTTTGCCAATGCCGGTGAAGGCTACTGGCGCGATCAAGCCGGCGCCGACGACGACTGCCTCAACGACTTCTGGTTCTGGGGCCTCAAGGCCAGAGAACAATTCAACATCACCGACGACTTTGAAATAACCGTTGGCCTGGACCAGCAGTGGTGGGACGGCAATATTCGCTACACCTACGACAACGGCACCGACGACTCTGTTCTGGCCCCCAGCTTCGCCCTGACCATGCCCTATGCCTCGACCAGTTATCTCATCGGCGAAACCGACGGCTGGCACATCATTCCCTCCGTGGGGGTGCGTCAGTACGAACACAACAAATTCGACAGCCGCACCGCGCCCCACGCCGGCCTCGTAGCCGGATACGGCAGCACCGAGGTCCATGCCTCCATGTCCAAGGGCATCTCCTACCCCGGGCATGACGTGGTAATCCTGTTCCCCACGGCCCAATGGCAGGACATCGAACCCGAAGAAGTCGAACACGTCGAAGTTGGCATCAGCCATACCTTCCAGGACCTGTTCAAGATCGATTTGACCTACTTCCATGACGACGGCCAGGACCGCTATGTGTTCACGCTTCCGCCGTTCCCGCCCACATGGTCCAACACCGAGGAATTCGAAATCGAAGGCTTCGAGGCCTCGCTCAGCGTGACCCCCACACCGGACCTGTCCCTGTTTACCGGGCTAACTATTCAAAATTCCACACCCGGCGACATGCCTTATGTGCCTGAGACCACAGTCAGTGGCGGTTTCAACTGGCAATTCCTGGAAGACTTCAACCTTTCCATGGACTGCGAATATGTCTCGGATATGTACGCCCTGAAACAGGTCAGAAAAGCCGGCACCAGCAATACCGAGAAGGTGGATGACCACTTCCTGGTCAATGCCCGCCTCGGTTGGACCTTCTTCCTCGACGACTGGGACGCCGAGGGTGAACTGTACCTCTCGGTGCAGAACATCACCGACGAAGACTACGAATACAAGCCCAACTACCCCATGCCTGGCACCAACGGCATGGTGGGTGTGAAACTGACCTTCTGATCACATTGGAGAAGCGCTGCCCACCATGGCAGCGCTTCCCGATCACAGGATACACCATGCCTACTGAACCAAATCTCATCCCATCCCCACAGGACGCAGGCACACTGTACCGTACCATCCACGATGCCGAACGCGGCTACAAAAGCCTCTTGGCGCTCAAAGCCGCCCTGAACATCGGAGTCTTCGAGCATCTTGAGCAGGCGGTACCCGCCGCACAGTTGGCACAGGAGCTGAACACCGACCCGGCCATGACCCTGGCCCTGTGCCGCCTGCTGGAAGAAATGGACTTTCTGGAAAAAGATCCCAAAGGCTACCGCAACACCCAGCAAACCCAGACCTTTCTTCGCCGTTCATCCCTGCTCTATCAGGGCAACGTGGTGTCCTGCGTCCGGGGCGGCATCTCCATCTGGGAGCAGTTGGAAGAACTGCTCATCAATGGCCCCGGAGACGGCAGCAATGGGCATGGGTTTGCAGGAGAGTTCATCCACGCCCTGGCCTCGGAAACTCTGACAGGTGAACTGCAAAAGACCACGGACATCATCTGCTCGGTGCCCGAATTCGAAAACGTTCGGACCCTGCTCGACCTGGGGGGCGGACACGGCCTCTATTCCGTGGCCCTGTGCCAGCAAAACGCCAAGCTCCAGGCCACTGTCTTCGACCTGCCGGGACTGCAGGAGGCAGCGGAGCACTACGCCCAAAAATTCGATGGCAAACGCGTGAACTTCCAAGCTGGCAACCAATTCACGGACCCCATAGGCGATGGCTACGACGCCATCCTCCTGTCCTACAATCCAGGCGGCAAGACCCGCGCACTGCTGGACAAAATCCATTCGGCACTGGCCCCAGGTGGCCTGTTCATCACCAAGCACGCCTATTATGCCCGTGGCGAACGGACCAAGAGTCCGCTTCTGGATATGGAATGGTCCATGCGCGGCTTTTCGGGAGTGAATAAAGGCCCCAACATCTATCGTTTCAAAAACGACATGTCCCACGAAGAGGTCCTGCAATATCTGACCAGCCATTACGAGATTCTGCGCATCGCCGGGGTCCACGAATTCGCCCCCAACCGTCTGGGCAAGATCGGCGACCGGCTGGATTCCCAATTGATTATCGGACGCAAACGCCAAACGCCATTGGAGTAAGAACAATGATCATGCGCATTGTCCCTGCCCTGCTGATCTGCCTATCGTTGATGCTCCCCAGGCCCGCGCAGGCTGAAGACCAACCCCTGCGTCTGCTGGCAGGGACCACAATGCTTGCAGACATCCTGCACGACCTCTGCCCTCAGGCCGAGGTCAGAGCACTCATTCCGGGTGGAGCCTGCCCCGGTCACTATGACCTGCGGCCCGCCGATCTGGTTCTGTTGAACAAGGCCGAAGCCCTGTTTTTACACCCCTGGCAACAAGATTTGGAAAACATGCGTATCCTGATCGATGCCGCCGCCAATGCACAATTGCACGTTGAAATCGTGGCCGAACCAGGTAACTCCATGCTGCCCCAGGTCCATGCCCGCTACACCCGGGCCATGGCCCAACGGCTCGGGGAGATTGCCCCGCAACAAAATCAAGCCATTCAAAACGCCGCCAAACGACGCTTGGCTCGTATCACCACTCTGGAGCAGGAACTCCTGTTCCGATTGCATCAAGCCGGAGCCCAAAGGCACCCCGTGGTCTGTGCCCAGATGCAGGAAGGCCTTGCACGCTGGGCAGGATTCCCCGTGGCCACGGTCTTCTATCGCCCCGGTGACATGAATCCCGAGCAAATGGCCAGGGTCGTGGACGCAGGCAAAAGCGGCAAAGCCACTCTGGTCATCGACAATCTGCAAAGCGGTGACGGAGGCCGGGGGTTGGCCGAAGAGCTTTCGGCACGGCGCATCATGCTCTCCAACTTTCCCGGAGGCTTTCCCGATACCAACACATGGGAGGATGCCCTGAGAGTCAATATCGAGCGCCTGCTCAACGCCCTGCAAGGAAGTGAATACAACTCATGACCAAGCAGATCACCCCAATTGCAGTGAACTCTCCGCATGCTGAACCGGACAAGGCCCAAGACGAGGCCATTCGCCTGGACAACGTCAGTGCGGCCTACGGACAGCACGTGGCCATGCGCGGGGTAAACATCTCCCTGCGCCACGGAGATTTTCTGGGAGTCATCGGCCCCAACGGGGCAGGCAAAACCACCATGCTCACCGTGGTCAACGGGTTGGGCCGGGTGGTGGGAGGAACAGTCACGGCACTGGGCCAACGCGTGACTCCAAAAACCGCAGGAGAATTACGCAAGAGCATCGGCTATGTGGCTCAACAGCAGGACATCGACCCCCTGCTGCCCATTTCAGTGCGTGAATCCATCCTCACAGGCTGCTATGGACTTGTGGGCCTGCTGCGCTCCGTGCCGCCTATCTTCCATCAGCGCACCGAAGAACTCATGCATCTGGTGGGCCTGAGTTCATTGGCCGAACGCCCCTTGGGGCATCTGTCCGGCGGAGAGCAGCAACGTGTAGCCATTGCCCGAGCACTGTTGCAACGCCCGCGCATCCTGCTGCTGGATGAACCCACAGCCTCTCTTGACTGGCAGGCCCAGCGCGAAATCCTGGGGCTGGTGCAGAAGCTACACCTCAAGTTTTCCCTGACCAGCATGATCGTGACCCATGACCTGAATACCCTGCCCGACATCTGCAACCGCATCGCCTGCATGAAAAACGGGCAACTCCTCTGGGAAGGCCCACCGGAACAAGCCGTGGACGAAACACGGCTCAACGAGCTGTACGGCACGAACATTCACATCGCCGAGATCAACGGGCGAAAACATATCTGCTACTAGCAGGAGTCCCGGATGGATTTTTCGATTCTGCACTATGGATTCATGCAAAAAGCCTTTCTGGCCGGTCTGCTGGGCGGAGTGTCCTGCGCCATAACCGGAGTTCTGGTCGTGACCATGCGCATCACGGCCATCGGCACGTGCATGGCCCACGCCGCCTTTGCCGGGGCCTTGCTGGGGATGCTCATGGGCTCGCCGGACGGACTGGCCATGGCCTTTGTCTTCAGTTTAGGCGTCGCCGGACTCATCGGCCCACTTTCGGACAGGACGGACTTTGCCCCGGAAACCGTAGTGGGCATCGTGTTCTCGGCCATGCTCGGACTGGCTTTTCTGTTTATCGGCCTGATGCCCGGCCCCAAGTCCAAAGCCCTGAACCTGTTCTGGGGCAGTATCCTGACCGTGGGTAAACTTGACCTGTGGGTCATGGGAGCAGTCACCATCATTCTGCTGGCAGCCCTGATGCTCTTCTTCAAGGAGGTCAGGGCCGTGCTCTGTCACCGCAGCGTTGCCCTTGCCGCAGGAATTCCCGCCACAGCAATCTACTACGCCATGTTGATTGCTACCGGAGCCACAGTCACGGCGTCACTGCGCAGTATCGGTGGCCTGCTCATCTACAGCCTGATCATCAATCCAGCGGCGGCGGCCTATCAACTCTCCTACGATCTCAAGCGCATCTTCATTCTGGCCGCAGTGTTTGGCGTGGTGTCCTGCTGGGGCGGCCTGTTGGCGTCCTATGCCTTCGACATTCCCTCGGGCGCGGTCATCGTCATGATTTCCACGCTTCTGTTCGTGCTCTGCACCCTGTTCTCCCCCAAAAAAAAGGGGCTTTCGCGCCGTCAACGGCTCTCACTCAACTTCTCGGGAGAAGTCCAAACCACTTCACCCATCGCACCGGAGAGAAACCATGTACGCTGACAAAACCAGATTTTTCGATGCCCAGGCCAATGCCCCATGGGCCGCTGCCGACTACGGACATGAAGAAGCTCCCAAGCTGGAACGACTCTTTGCGCAGACCGGTCCCCTTGCAGGATGCAGAGTACTGGAACCCGGCTGTGGCACGGGTCGATTGACCGCTGAACTCGCCAATAGGGTCGGCCCTGAGGGTCATGTATTGGGCATGGACATCAGCCCCGAAATGATCCGCCTGGCTCAGGAACGGCTCCGCGACATCCCCAACGCCACCGCCCTGACGGGGTCACTGGAGGAGCAACCCCTGGAACCGGACGGCTTCGACGTCGCACTCTGTCATCAGGTCTTTCCGCACATCGAGGATCAACCTTCGGCCCTGCGCTGCATGGCCTTGGCTTTGCGCCCAGGCGGATCGTTGATCATTCATCACTTCATCAATTCAGAAACCATCAATGATCACCATCGCAAGGCAGGCACTGCCGTGGAGCACGACCTGATGCCCGAGCCTACGGAGATCCGCGCCATGCTGCGCGACGCAGGGTTTGAGCCCGGCGTGCTGCTGGATGATGAATTGGGCTACCTGCTCACGGCTCGTCTCAAGGCGAGCTAAGCCAACCCCGAACCAGCACAGCAAAGGCCCGCCCCTTTCGGGACGGGCCTTGTGCCGCTTCTGTACCTTTCAGGCAGCAGACATTCAGGGCCGACAGACCTCTATTCAGGACGCAATAGCGACTTCGAACTTCTTCTGATACTTGACGGGATGATAGGATTCCTTGGCCTTGCGCAGCCCCGGGTCACCCAGGTCCTGCTCGCGGTTCACGAATTCATAGACCTCGGCTTCGCCCTCCAGGAACATCTGATTCACGGCCTGATAAATACCTTTGTAGTGGGTTATTCCCTTCTCGAAATGGATCACCAGAGTCTTATCGCAGAGGTGTTCACCCACGGTGTAGGCAGCTTTGGAGCCATCCACCTCGATCACGCCGCCGAACACCCCGCGCAAATCATCCCAGTTCTGCAACACGCGCTGGATAGCGGTATTCTCAGCGGAAAGCACGGCACGCGATTCGGCATCACGCCAGTTGAACCAGTCCATCTGCATGTCCAGCACATCTTCCACGCAATCACGGGTCATGGAATGGTAGTGGTAGTCATACTTTTTCTTGAACTGATTGAGTAGATTCTTCTTCTTGTGAAAACGATTGCCGGACAACACCGTCAATTCCGGGACGGAATACACATAGTCCCAATGCTGGCGGGCCTCGGTCAATTCCAGGCGATCACCGAAGCAATCCTGCCACAGCAGTGCCAATTCCTCGGGTACCCGGGTGAACGGGCCGCAGTTGGGCAAGGTGGGGCATTGGTCCCAGGGCACATTTTTCCATGGCCCCACAGGGGCCCAATACACAACCTCGGGGCGAGTCTGCCTGAGCCAGACGTGTGATTCACCAAAAAACCATTCCAGTCCGTAATGCTCGGCCCAACCCCAGATGTTGGTGAAGCTGTAGTCCGAGACCTTCTGCGGACACTCGGCAAACCGTTTGAGATATTCGTCCTGCCCATCCAGAGAGATGGGCTTGAAATCAACGCCAGTGCAGGTGCTCATCATTTCCTCACTTTCTGAGATTCACTCCGGCGGGCGCGACCCCCACCAGCGGTTGAACCTTGTTTCGCTTCTGGATCATGCCAAAACGCGACCAGTCCTTGAATTGATAAACCCACAGTATCAGGAATGCCTGTACAGCCTGAGAACAAAGCATGGCCATCCAGATTCCAGAAGCCTCGGCAATGAGCACATGCCCCAGATACCAGGCAAGCGGCAAACGCACACACCACACCGTCACGCCGAACACAGCGGTATTGTACAGAGTGGCCCCGGCCCCGTTCAGAGCTCCGCCAATAATCATGCTGGTCAGGGTAAATGGAATGGCCAGCAGATTATAGAACAGATAGCTCTCGATCTGGACCCGCACCCCCACCTCTGTGGACATGAGCGCGGCGATGGGGGCAACAAATTGCCATACCACCAATGTCAGCAGACCGATGGAGACCACACCGATGCCCCAGATCATATATCCGAACCGCTTGGCTGTAGCCGGTTCCCCGGCCCCGAGGTAGTTCCCCACCAGCACCGAGGCCGTCATATTGAACGCGAATCCTGCCAGAAACAGAATGGCTTCGATGCGCAGGCCAGCAGTCATGCCTGCCAGGGCATTGACGCTATTCACGGGCAGGCTGGCGGCAATGGCGAACAACACCAGATATCCCGTCTGCCAGAAAATCTGCATTAACCCCGAGGGCCAAGCCACCTTCATCAGATAGGGCAAGGCCGCACGGACCCAACGCAAAGGGGGGAACGTTTTGCGGTTCAGCAAGCCCTTGCGCCACAGCATGAACAGATTCACAAGGGCACCCGCACTCACGGACCAGAACGTGGCCCAGGCCAGACCCTGATGTTCCAGACGAGGCAACCCCCACAGTCCCAAGCCCAGCCCGAAATCAGCCAGGGCGTTGACCACGGTGATGACCAGCATGGTGGCCGTGGGAATCATCACTTCCTTGCGCGCCCGGAACACGGCGTTGGTGATGACCAACAGATAATACGAAGGCAAGAGCAGGGCATAGACGTCCAAAAACTCGGCAGTAATACCCCGAATCTCCATGGGCACGTGCAGGGCGGCCAGCAACAGGTCCTTGGCCGCCACGCCGCCCACCATAAAGAGCAGACCGCCCAAGGCACCAATCTCCAGACACAAGCCCACATAACGGCGGGCTCGGGCAGTCAGTCCAGCTCCCAGAGACTGGCTGATGGCCGCCACCGATCCATTGGCCACGGAAATGGCGATGATGAGCAAAAAGAACAGGCAGGAAGTGATCAAGCCCAAGGCGGCCTGAACCTCGCGGTTCATCAGGCCCGCCACATAGACATCCACAAATCCGATCCAGAAATGGAAAAACATCATCAACGCCTGGGGCCAGGCCAGTCGCCAGATGGTGCGGTAAGGGCGGGAGGTCTCTTCGGAAGTCATGGGTGCTCGCTGTGGATTGTCTAAGGGAGTGGAAGCATTTGAGGGTAAGACCGCCCCTCTCTCCGGTCAACCCCGCTTTACAACAAACGCATGCGCATCCGCTGCAGGACTCCATCAGCCCTTCCACAGTCGCAGGAATCCGGGTACAACCAGCCCATGCATTTTGGATTGCGCATCGCCCTGTCGTCACTGAGGACGCACAAGCTGAGAACTGTTCTGGCCATGCTGGGAGTCTTTCTGGGTGCGCTGGCACTGACTGGTGTACAACATGTCTCCATGGCCATGGAGCGCAAAGCCGAGATCGAAACCGAAAAGCTGGGGCCGAACCTGTTCATGGCCCGCGCGGGAGGCGTCCGTTTCCGCCGCAGCGGCGGCGTCCGCACTACATCAAGCCCCATCACCTTCAAGATTTCGGACGCCGAAGCCCTGATTGAAGGCCTGCCCGGCGCTCTGGAAGGCACGCCCTTTATCCAGCAGAGCATGGGGGTACGCTCCGGAGCCACCAAAATCACCGCCCTGCTCATGGCGACCACCCCAGATTATCAGACCATTCGCAGCGTTCGTCCCCAGGCCGGTCGTTTCTTCAACACCGAGGAAGTCCAATCCAGAGCCATGGTCTGCGTGCTCGGGGAAAAGATAGCTCAACGACTGTTCGGAGGAGCGCAGCAGGCCGTGGGGAGGGAGGTGTCCTTTTACCGGGCCCGAGCCAAGGTCGTTGGGGTCATGGAACCCAAGGGTGCGGACATCGTGGGCACCGATCAGGATGAACTCATCTACCTACCGCTTTCCACCTACATGCGCCGCATGTCCAATCAGGACCACATCACGGGCGCCTACATCCGGCTGGCCCGGGGAACAAACCTCGAAGTCACCAAGGACGCAGCGACCACGATTCTGCGCTCGCGCCATTCCATCCTGCCCGGGTCCGAAGATGATTTTTCGGTACTCACGGCCAAGGACACAATCAAACTCCAGACGCAGGCCCTTGATCTGGTCGGCACGCTGGGACTCATCAGCTCCTCAGTCTCCTTCGCCGTGGGTGGATTGGGAATTCTGTCCATCATGATTCTGCTGGTGCGCGCCCGCAGACTGGAGATCGGCGTCCGCCGAGCCGTCGGTGCCCGCCGCGGCGACATCATCGCCCAGTTCCTGTTCGAAGCCGGTCTGCTCTCCGGTGTGGGGGGCACTCTTGGTGTCGCATGCTCCATGGGCCTGGTCCTGCTGGTCCACCTTCTGGCGGACTTTCCCTTTGTGGTCAGCCCGCTCCTGCTCGTCTCAGTATTAATCGGTTCCGTACTGTTAGGGCTTGCCGCAGGCGTCTACCCGGCCTGGCAAGCCTCCCGCTTTGAGGTTCTTGATATCCTGCGCAGCCAGAATTAACGCCTCCCCCCTTCCGTTACAAATTTTCACATCTTTTCACCGTATTGCCGTTTATTAAACGGGTATTTCAAATACAGATAACACTATTGCTTGACACAACTAAACAAATGTTTAAATCATTACATGTAAACGTTTGATTAAATCAATTGTTCATATCTCGAGGCACCCATGAAAATCAATCATACCGAACTGAGCACCAAAGAGCGCCTGTTCAAGGCGGCTATCCGTGTATTCGCAGAGAAGGGATACGAGGCCGCCACCGTCCGTGACATCTGCCATCGCGCAGATGCAAATGTGGCTTCCGTCAATTACCACTATGGGGACAAGGAAAAGCTCTACTTCCAGGTCGTGCTGGAAATTTTCAAGGTCACCCGCGAAACCCGTACTCCGCATCTCAGTCCAGATGCCCCGCCCTATGACCGGCTCAAGACCTTCATCAGGTCCACCTTCGAAGAAATCCTGCCCAGTGCCTATCTCAGCAAAGACCAAGAAGAATGCATGGCCATGGGAACCATATTCATGCTGGAAATGGCCCGGCCCACCGGAGCCCTGGACAGCATCGTCAAAGACTACATCAGCCCGGACAACGATGAACTCAACAATATCCTAACCGCCATACTGGGAGAAGACGCACCACCAGAAATGATCGGCATGAGCGCGGCCAGTGTCATCGCACAACCGCTGCATTTTTTCTATTCCATGCCCATCATCCAGCGACTGAACCCCGACAAGGGAGAATTCCTCACGGACCCGGGGTTTATCGACTACGCCACGGAACACATCTTTCAATTCTGCGTGGGTGGACTGGAGCATTTCAAAAAGAATCTCAGGGGGAAATAACAGTCATGTTCTCACTTCGCAGCATTGCCGCAGCTCTTGTGATCATCGTCACCATATCCTCATCAGGCCTTGCCTCGGCAACCGAAGTCACGGCCTTGGCGTCCTCGCGCATGGTGGTCCTGACAGGCTTCACTCGTGCCCGGGCCACTCTGGATCTCGTCGCCGAAGAGGCCGGACGGATCGACTCCGTCAAAGCGGAGATCGGTGACACCATCGGTCAGGACGGAATCTTTGCCCGCATCGATGACACCTTCATCCGCCTGGATCTGGACAACAACCGGGTGCAGCAGGCCGACCTGCGCTCCCGCATCGACTTCAACAAAAAAGAAGCCGAGCGGTACCGAGAGCTCGTGGCCAAGAACACCGCCGCTCAATCGACTCTGGACTCCATGGAACAGACTTTGGACGCCAGCCGTTTCGAGCTGAATGCACTGACCGTTCAGGAACGGATCCTGCTCGAACGTCTGGAGCGCACCCGCATCAAGGCTCCGGCACAATGGAAAATCATCACCCGCGAAGTGGAACCCGGGCAGTGGGTCAATACCGGTCAGATCGTAGGCAAGGCTGGCGATTTCTCGACCCTGTTGGTCCCCTTTGCTCTGGCGCCAGAACAATACGTCGCCCTGCGTAGATCCACGGCGCCCCTGACTCTGAACATGCCTGAGCTCGGAATCTCCATTCCGGCCAGGGTGGAACGCGTCAACCCTGGCTTTGACCCTGACACTCGAAAGATCGCCATTGATCTGACCGTGAGTAAGGGACTCGATGAATTGCGCGGCGGACTGCGGACCATACTGACTCTGGAAATGCCCGAAGCCACAGGCGCTGTGCTGCTGCCCAAGGCTGCCATCGAGGAACGTTATGAGGATCACTGGGTGACCCGTGATAACGGCGAACGCATCCGTGTGGTCCTGTTGGGCAACCACAGCGGGCCTGACGGTTCCCTGTTGCGAGTTACCGGCGATGGTTTGCAACCTGGAGACAAATTCCGCCTGATGGGCAAGGAGTAAGCCATGCGTCCTGTGGTTCGCTTCACACTGGCCCAAACGGTCTTTTTCAACCTCATCTTCGTGCTGCTCATCGTGGCGGGCGCGTTCTCCGTGATGCAACTGCCCGTGGAACGCTATCCCCTGGTGAACTTCGGCAAGGTCTTCATTACGACCTTCTATCCCGGCGCATCCAGCACGGATGTTGAATCCCTTGTCACCCGCAAGCTCGAGGATGCCCTCGAGGACCTGGAAGATGTCGAATTCATCGATTCAAGTTCCTCGCATGAGACTTCACTGCTCGTGGTCAAATTCATGGACGACACAGACTACGACGGGCTCTACGACGAGCTGAGATTCAAGGTCCTGTCCATGCTGGACGAACTCCCGGACGACGTGGACCCGCCAAAGTTTACCCTGATCACGACCTCGGATTGGCTACCCGTGGTCTCCATCAACCTTGTGGGAGAACGCAATAATCGGGCGCTGACTCTCATGGCCGAAGAACTCAAGGTTCCACTCTCCCAAATCAGCGGCGTGCAGGAAGTCAAGCTCCAAGGCGAATACCAGCGCGAATTCCATGTCTATCTCGAGCCTGATCGCATGGCTGCGCTGGGCGTGACCTTCAACCAGGTCGCCGACGCCCTCCAAAACGCCAACCTCTCCATTCCGGCCGGAGACTACACCAACGAATCCGGTGATTTCGTGGTGCGGGTGGATGAAAAATTCAGGACCCGCGATCAGGTCATGGACACAGTGATCCGCAGTGATCAGGACGGCTCTTTCGTCACCGTGGCCGATGTGGCTTCGCGCGCCGAGGTAGGCTACCGCGACCCATCGGTCATTGCCTCGGTTAACGGCCAGGACTGCGTGACCCTGAAAATCATCAAGACCGAATCGGGCAATGCCTTGGACATCAAGGAGCAAGTGGACGCCATCCTGGCCGACTTCGCCCCGGCGCTGAAACAGGAGGGGGCCCAGGCCGTACTGACGCAGGACTCCACCTCCTACATCAACGATTCCATGAACACCCTGGGCTGGAACATGTTCGTGGGAATCTTACTGGTCTGCGGTATCATCTGGTATTTCATGGGCTTCCGAAACGCGGCCCTGACCACGGTGGGTATCCCCTTTTCCTTCCTGGTGACCATGATCCTGATGTGGCTCACGGACAACTCGCTCAACGAAATCACGTTGTTCTCATTCGTTCTGGTCTCGGGCATCATTGTGGACGATGCCATCGTGGTGGTGGAAAATATCTATCGCCATGTGCAGGAAGGCGTCCCGCTCAAGGATGCCATCGTCAATGGCACTTCGGAAGTCATGATCCCGGTCATTTCGGCCACCATGACAACGGTTGCGGCATTTTTGCCCATGCTGATCATGACCGGCCCCACGGGCGAATTCTTTGCGCTCATCCCTAAAGCCGTGGCCTTTGCCATCGTGGCTTCACTCATTGAATGTCTGTTTATCCTGCCCCTGCATTATTTCGACTGGGGCCCGCGCCCCAAGAAAAACGCCACCAAAGCCTCCCTGCTTGAGGAAGACAACGCCCTGCTGCGCGTGCTCAGGCGCTGGACGGATCGACTTATTGCCATAACCATGCGTTGGAGAATCTCCAGCCTGATGATCGTGCTGGCAACCTTCATCGTGGCCATCGTCATCATGGGAGTCTCCGTATCGGGAGTAGCACCGCTGATTCGCATCAAGTTCTTCCCCGATGATTACAACCTTTATTATGCCTTTATTGAAGGTCCTGCTTCCACCAACATCGAAGAAAGTTCGACCAAGGCCAAGGAAATCTCTCGCTGGGTCATGGAAGACGGACCGGGCAAGGCACGTTCTGCCGCAGCCTTTGCCGGTTTCACCATCGATGAGGATTACCAACAGGTCTGGGGGTCCAACTACGGCACCGTCATGGTGACCTTGCCCGAAAAGGCAAATCGCGACTTTGACGACCCCTTGGCGCACCTGGAAACCATGCGCAACCGTCTCAAGAAGCAGTTCGAAACGGACGGCATCCGCATCACCGTACGCGCGGAAAAAGACGGCCCTCCCTCGGGCAAAGACGTCAATGTGCGAGTGGTGGGAACCAACGAGGAATCCATTCAAGGTCTGGCCGGAGCCATCATGAACCTGCTGCGCACAGACCAGGAACTGGCCCCGAGCCTGACACAGCTTGACGACGGCCTTGGGCAATCCCAACGGGTCTTCCGGCTCGCAGTTGACCACAAACGAGCCCATGAATTCGGTCTGAATTCCGGGGACGTGGCCCTCATGGCCGGCTCGGTGCTGGACGGACGCTTCGTGGGCAAGTACCGCCTGACCGACGAAGAAGTGGACCTGAAGCTGCGCATCGCACCCGAAAGCCTGCCCACGCCCGAGGATTCCCTGCGTATCCCCCTGTTGGAACATCCATCCGGACCGGTTCGGTTGGGCGACATCACCATCCCCTCGGCCTACAACGAACCAGGCGAGTTAAGCCGCTACAAAGGACAACGCTGCCAAACCATTACAGCCAACATCAAGCCCGGTGCTCAGACGTCTTCAGCCGTTGTGGTTAACCGGGTCACCGGTTTGTACAACGAATTGCGCACCAAGTTCCCGGGAGCGACTTTGGCCTTTGGCGGTGGGCATGAAGACACCAAACGCTCATACATCTCACTGACTTACGCCTTCGGCATTGCCATGCTGATCATCTATCTGATCCTGGCCACGCAGTTCAAATCATACCTGCAGCCCACGATCATCCTCTCTGCTGTTGTTTTCTCCCTCATCGGAGTCATCTTCGGCAAGCTGTTCACCCAGTCACTCTTTACGGTCAACAGCTTCATTGCCGTCGTGGGAGTGACCGGCGTGGTCGTCAACGACTCGCTGGTGCTCATCGACTTCATCAATAAAGGCTACCAGAGTGGCCTGACCCGCCGTCAGGCCATCGAGCAAGGCATTCGCATCCGGCTCCGGCCCATCCTGCTGACGACACTGACGACATCTCTGGGCCTGTTGCCCATGGCGCTGGGCATCCCGAGCTACTCTCTGGTCTGGGGCACAATGGCCTCGACCTTTGTCACGGGCCTGGCCACGGCAACCTTCCTGACCCTGTTCATCGTGCCCGTTGAATGGGACCTGCTCATGGGACTGAAAGAACGACTGCAGCGTCGCAAAGACGCCAGGAATGCACAAAACGAGAATTCACCAAAGGCAGCCTAAACCTGCTTTGGATGAGACATGAAAGACAACGGGGCGGACCGAGATCTCGGTCCGCCCCGTTGTTGCTGGCGAAGTATTCACAAAACAATGTTCTACATTTGATTATTTTAACGAAATAGCGTTACAGACTTTTTTACGAACGTCCCATACGGCGTTGCAAAAGCAGCATATCGGCAAGCGTCAGCATGGCCATGGCCTTGAGTACCGGATTGATACGCGGGATGGCTGCGATATCATGGCGACCACCAATACGAATTGCCGTCTCGCCGCCTTGGGCCGTGCGGGTCGTCTGTTCCTTGGCAATAGAGGGGATAGGCTTCACTGCAGCCCGAACCACAATCTCCTGCCCACTGGAAAGGCCACCAAGGATGCCCCCGGCATTGTTGGAAGCAAAACCATCGGCCAGGATAGGGTCATTGTTGACACTGCCCAAGGACCTGGCTGCATCCAGCCCGGAACCAATCTCCACAGCCTTGACCGCGCCTACGCTCATCAAGGCAGAGGCCAACCGGGCGTCCAGCTTGTCAAACACAGGTTCACCCAGACCGGCTGGTACGCCTCGGGCAATGACCTCCACAATACCCCCCAGAGTATCGCCTTCGCTCTTGACCGCTGCGACACGCTGCTCCCACTCGGCAACAATTTCATCCTGTGGCGCAAAGAACGGACGGTCCTGCGCACCCCACGGATCGTTGACCTGGGCACGAATACCGCCCAATTCCAATGTGTAAGCCGTAACTTCAATCCCCACGGAAGCCAGAAAAGCACCAGCCACGGCACCACCAGCCACGCGAGACACGGTCTCACGCCCCGATGAACGACCACCACCGCGATAGTCCCGCACGCCGTACTTGGCATCGTAGGTCAAGTCCGCATGCCCGGGACGATAAACATCCATGATTTTGGAATAATCGCGCGAGCGCTGATCCTCGTTGCGCACCAGAAAGCCGATGGGCGTTCCGGTGCTGCGCCCCTCGAACACGCCGGATAGAATCTCCACTCGATCGCTCTCCTTGCGGGCCGTGGAGGCCACTCCCTGGCCGGGCTTGCGTCGGTCCAACTCGCGCTGGATCAAGGCTTCATCAAGGGCAATACCCGCCGGGCAACCGTCCACCACGCCCCCCAATCCGGGGCCATGGGACTCGCCAAAGGTGGTCAGTGTAAAGATCGATCCGAATGTGCTTCCACTCATGGTGTTCCTCCAAGTCACCTTTCCCTATCAAAATCGATTGTTGCAGGCTAGGGCGCAGCCCCTGGCAAATGCGATGTCTCCCCGGTCGGACATGCACGCCATTTTGGACCATCCATACCCGGCTTGCTCTCCATCGCCCATACTGATAGAGGGAACGCGGCGACGCAGGCGGCCCATATTAAATGGAGCCCGCCCATCGCGACGCACACATCCTTTTTTCGGAGATCATCCCATGGGACTCAGTATAGGTATCGTCGGACTCCCCAACGTCGGCAAGTCCACCCTGTTTAATGCGCTGACCAAGGCGCAGAACGCCGCCAGCGCGAACTACCCCTTCTGCACCATCGAGCCCAACAAGGCCGTAGTACCCGTGCCCGATGAACGACTGGGCAAGCTGACCGAACTGGTCAAGCCCCAGCGCGTGCTGCACTCCACGGTGGATTTCGTGGACATCGCCGGATTGGTCAAAGGGGCCAGCAAGGGTGAAGGTCTGGGCAACAAGTTCCTGGCCAATATCCGCGAATCCAACGCCATCCTGCACGTGGTGCGCTGCTTCGAGGATGACGACGTGGTGCACGTGGACGGTAGTGTCGACCCCGCCCGCGACATCGACGTCATCGAAACCGAGCTGATCATGGCTGACGTGCAAAGCCTGGAAAACCGCGTTGAGCGCATGTCCAAGCAACTCAAGGGTGACAAGACCCTTGGGCCCAAGCTGGAGATGGGCAGGAAGATGCTGGCGCATCTGAACGAGTTGCAGCCGATTTCCAGCTTTCCCGAACGCGACACCACCGTCGCCCGCGAACTGATCAGGGAAATGGCGATGATCACCGCCAAGAACGTCATCTACTGCTGCAACGTGGACGAGGACACCCTGACCGAAGACAATGCCTCTGTCGCAGCGGTTCGCGAACTGGCTGAGCAGCGCGGTGCCGAAGTCCTGAAGATCAACGCCAAAATGGAAGAAGATTTCGTGGGACTGGAAGAAAGCGAAATCGACGAGTTCCTGGAAAGTTACGGCGTCACTGAATCCGGCCTGACCAAAATCATCCGCCGGGGCTTCCACTCCCTGGGACTGATCAGCTACTTCACCGCCGGGGTCAAGGAAGTCCGCGCCTGGACCATCGAAGACGGTTTTACCGGCCCTCAGGCCGCTGGCGTGATCCACACGGACTTCGAGCGTGGTTTCATCCGGGCCGAGGTCATTGCCTACGACGATTATGTTGCCAATGGCACTGAGGCCGCCTGCCGTGCCAAGGGTGTGTTGCGCGTGGAAGGCAAGGACTACGTCGTCAAGGATGGCGATGTGATGCATTTCCTCTTCAACGTCTAGGGGCATTGCGTCCATCATCCAGCGACAGGTTCGTCGCTTCAAAACGGACAACACCTCGCGTATGCCTCAATACGCATCGGTCTTGTCCGTTTTTTGCTCCTGCCTCTCGCAGGTGCTGAACGCAATCCCCAACGAACAAGGAAAACAGACGAGAAGACACCAACCTACACCCAAGCGCGAACACAACGCCCGAGGATCAGAGCCCCACATATTCTGAATTACCCGGAAGGTCGCCCGTATGGAATTTTTTCTCCATGGGGCGTTCAAAAATCACGAGTGCAAAGCGCGAGTAACTTGGAAACCCGACGTGTACAAAACGGTACACGAGGGCTTACAAATTCAGCAGCAACGCAGCAATCGCAAGAATTTAAACGCCTCAGAAGGAACTGTCATGCTGGATAATCTAACCATCGTCCTATTTAATCCCAAGTTCCCCGAAAACATCGGCAGCGCTGCCCGTGCCTGCGTGAATATGGGCTGCGCCAACATCATTGCCGTGACCCCGCGCAATTGGAACCTGGACAAAGCCGCCCTGCTGGCCACCACCAAGGGCGCTGAAATCCTGCGCAACATGCGCATCGAAAACGACCTGCCCACAGCCCTGGCAGGCTTCTCCCATGTGTATGGGACCACGGCGCGCATCGGCGGCTGGCGCAAGGGGCTACTCTCACCGGCCAAGGCTGCTGTAAAAATCAATGAGCAGCGCGCCCAAGGCGGCATTGCCATTGTCTTTGGCCCCGAAGATCGCGGCCTGACCAATGCAGAGACAGAAATCTGCCATGATCTGATCACCATCCCCACCGTGCCCGAGGCCAGCTCCCTGAACCTGGCCCAGGCAGTACTTGTCGTGCTGTATGAATGCTTTGCACGCTCCATGGAAAGTCGGAGCAGCGCCCCGCCACAACCGTCCGCGTCCAATCTGACCACCCACGAGGAACAGGAACTGCTGTTTGGCACCATGCAGGAGACATTGCTCTGTATCGACTACATCAAGCAGGACAACTCGGACTACTGGATGTTGCCCATACGTCGCTTTCTAACCCGCAGCCCCTTGAAGCGCCTTGAATTCAACATGCTCATGGGAGTCTGTCGTCAGGTCAAATGGATTGCGGACAAGGCTCGGGGGCAGGCCCTTCCCGAAACAAACACCCCCTCTGATGATTCAAAATAAAACAGGCCACCCGGAAAAATCGGGTGGCCTGTTTTATTGTCATCCTGTCATCCACATGTGGTAAAACTCATCGCCATCTGGCCCTGCGGACAAAAAAAGGTCGCTGGCGGGGGATCCAGCGACCTTTTCAACACTCTCTATCAAGGTCTACAGGCTGTCTTTGAGACCCTTGGCGACAGAGAATTTCACAACTTTACGAGCGGGGATCTTGATGGCTTTACCCGTCTGGGGATTGCGGCCAGTGCGAGCGGCACGCTCAGAGACGGTAAAAGAACCAACCCCGGGCAGACGCAGGCGACCACCGGCATGCAGCTTGTCGGCAATCACCGAGCAAAATTTGTCAAAAGCCTTCTCGGCCGCCGCCTTGGTAGGAAAAACTTCTGGCAGCTCATCCTTCAGGGTCTCGATAAACTGAGCTTTGGTGAACATCAAACATCCTCCTAAATTATAAACAAACATATCGGAATTTCGGGCGTTCAGTTCGCCCCACGAAAATCCCCTATGAGTGGCTTGCACTCCCTTCGCAAACCCTATGCGGTTCGCAAGAAATCTTGTCAAACCCCATTTCACACGGTTTATGGCTTATTCACAGCTCACTTCAGATTCAAAAGAGCCCCAAAACAACTCACTCCTCCTTCATCCATGAACAATCGAGAATCATTCTAAATTCTTACAAATCCAGTTTTCACCATATTTTTCAGGTTACTACGCGCCACCACTCATTCCTCAGGATGGGAAAAAGCATCGCAACCCCCACCAACCGTGTACTAAGACGGCTGACATATCAGTAAAGCTGTGGACAAAAACTTTTTTTGCAGTTTTTTATTCACATGTTGAAACATGGGCAAAAACTCAAATTAAGGCGGATTATTCCAAGCTCTGAGCGCATAATAAAAGAGCCTTGGATCATTCTCTGATCCAAGGCTCTTCAGTATAGAAACCATCAATAACTTGACTAAAAGACCTCGGCTTCAAACCAGAAAATCGAGGCCTTGGGGTCACGCCAGGTGTCGGGAGGCAAGCCCGCCTTATGGCACGTCTGAGCCAGGAATTGCTCTCGGCTCCAATTCCATTCCACCGGCACCTGGGGCAGAAGCAACCCTGAACGCCCGGCATGGTTGATCAGCAGTCCGTGGCGCCCAACCTCCACCAGCGCGGGGTCGGTGCACTGCGTCAATGGAGAAAGGATGGAAATCTCCAATTCGAGTTGCTCAAACTCCTGCTCTTGCAATGGAGAAAAACGAGGGTCCTGGAAGGCTGCGGCCTGAGCCATCTCCCATATGGTATCCCAAAGCGGGGCGTCACCTACCACATGCCCGATACAGCCCCGAAGGTTGTCGTCCAGATGCAGGGTCACAAAGGCGCCAAAAGGCTGCTTGAGCTTGTCGTTGGGGGCCACGGGAGAGGCGATTCCCTGCTGCGGGAACAAACGGCTGGCGATGGAAAGACGAACAAGGTCCTTGAGGGCCTGTTTTTCCTCATCCGTCAGACTAAACTGAAATTGCTCCGCCATGACTCCTCCCACTGCATAACAGTCTGGAACAAATAGAACCGCCACTCGAGCGCAATCCGCAGGAAATAGCGAAACGCGCGATTCGAGGATGGATAAAGCTCGCCGGCCTGTAGCCGTCAGGCGATGTTTCGAGCCCCCACGGCTATCGAAAGCAACGCTGCACCAATGACGATGCAAGAGTTTGATCTGTTCACAGAGGCAAAGGAGGCGGCGCGCTAGAACCCCTCTTCCAGAGGCGGATTGACCAACCCAGGCTTGGTGATTGGGGCCTTGGGCTTGCCCGCATCCGCCACAAAGACGTGACGGTCTTTGACCGTCACCCTGCCTTCGGCCAACCACTGCAGGGCCTGAGGATAGATACGGTGCTCAAATTCCAGAATACGCGCCCCGAGAGCATCGCCGTCCTCGCCGGAAAGGACCGGCACCGCTGCCTGAACGATCACAGGGCCATGATCCATGATTTCGTCCACAAAGTGCACGGTGGCCCCTGAAATCTTGACCCCGTAGTCCGCTGCATCACGCTGCCCATGGCACCCTGCGAAACTGGGCAACAAGGCAGGATGAATGTTGACGATGGTCTTGAAGGCATTGATGAAAACCGAGGTCAACAGACGCATGAATCCGGCCAGCACCACGATATCCGCTCCGCAGGCATTGATCTTTTCCACCATGGCAGCGTCGAAAGCCTCACGCGACTCATAAGCCGTGTGGTCCAGAGCAACTGAAGGCAGCCCGTGCTTTTCGGCGCGGGTCAATCCATACGCATCCGGTTTATTGGACAGCACAAGCTTGATCTCGGCATCCAGAGCGCCATCCTCGATACGATCGATGATGGACTGCAGATTGGAACCGCCTCCGGACACCAGGACTGCCAATTTCAGGGCCATGAATGACTCTCCTCGGAGAAGTACTCTAATTTACTCAGGCTTCCTGTCTTCAAAGCACACACCGAATCAGCGCTTGGGCTACTCAAAAATGTGCGAAAACAAGGCGCAGGGGAAATCATAGACCGACGCGTATTCAAACATACGCGAGGTTTTGATTTCCTCACAGCAACGTCGTTGGCGTGCGTTTTTCAGCAGCCCACCACCCCACTAATCGTTGGCCAGGGCCGCAGCCAGAGCCGGAATGGTGTAGTCCTCGGGCTGAATATCAGGTGTGAACCCGTATTCGGCCAAGGTCTTCGCGGTCACCGGGCCAATGCAGGCCAGCTTCACATCTGGATACTGCTTCAGCTTCTCCGGAGCAAGGAGCTGGAAGAAATTCTCGACCGTGCTCGAGCTGGTGAAGGTGACATAGTCAATATCACCGGCATCCAGCTTGGCGACAAGCTCCTCGGGGCCGTCCTCGTTCAGCCCTGTCTCGTAGACGGGCAGAACGGTCACATCCGCACCGGCCTTGGAGAGTTCCTCGGGCAGGACTTCGCGGGCAACCCTGGCCCGGGGGATAAGCACCTTGGTGCCCTGACCCACACCACGCTCGATAAGCCCGGCCACCACGGATTCAGCCACATACTTGGGCGGCACGAAATCGGGGCGTACACCACGCGCCACAAGAGCCTCAGCCGTCGCAGGGCCAATGGCAGCCACTTTGCGACCACCCAGCACTCGGGTATCCAGCCCCATACCATCCAACTGCTCCCAGAACTTGAGAACGCCGTTGACCGAGGTGAACACCAGCCAATCATAGTTCTCGATCTGCCCGATGGCGGCCTGGACCTCAGCGTAATCCGGCAGGGGATTGATCTCGATGGTCGGGAACTGGAAGGCGCAGGCACCCATCTCGCGCAGGGTATCGGCAAAACCGCTGGCCTGCTCACGCGCACGGGTCACGACAACGCCCTTGCCCATCAGCGGGCGCTTCTCGAACCAGGACAACTTGTCCGCCAGGGAGCAGACTCCGCCCACAATGATAATGCTCGGAGCCTTGAAGCCACGGCGCGCAGCCTCGTCAGCCACTGTCTCCAGCGTGGCGACCATGGATTCCTGGGTGCAGCGGGTGCCCCAACGCACCAAAGCAGCAGGGGTCTTGGGATCACGCCCACCGGAAATCAGCTTCTCGGCGATCATGGGCAGATTGCCCACGCCCATGTAGAACACCAGAGTCGAGGTAGACTTGGCGTACACATCCCAGTTGTGGCCGCTCTTTTCCTTGGTGGGATCCTCATGCCCGGTGATGAAGCAGACAGAGGTGGTGTGGTCACGGTGGGTCACCGGAATGCCTGCATAGGCAGCCGCAGCCACGCCAGCAGTAATGCCGGGGACAACCTCGAAGGTCAGGCCCGCAGCGATAAGCTCTTCGGCCTCTTCACCACCACGCCCAAAAACATACGGATCGCCACCCTTCAAACGGGCAATGGACTTGCCCTGGCTGGCGCGGTCCACCAGCAGATCGTTGATCTTGTCCTGGGGCAGGGTGTGATCACCACCCTTCTTGCCGACATAGATGATCTCGGCATCGGGCCGGGCGTAGCTCAGGAACTCCGCATTGGCCAGATAGTCGTAGACAACGATGTCGCAGGTCTCGATGAGTTCCTTTGCCCGGACAGTCAGCAGGCCCGGATCACCGGGGCCGGCACCAATCAAATATACGTCTGCCATGAGTAGGTCCTTCGGTTGGAGCGGGGATGATCGGGGCAGTCCATCATTGCGCGGACTCCCCCGATTCCCTTCCAAGTATTGCTAAGGGTTCGGGACTGTTCCCTCTAATTTCCAGCCGCGTCGGCCAATCGCTTGCGCAGGTCACTCAGCTTGTCGAGTTTCTCCCGGAACATGACGGCCTTGGCGCGTTCACCTTCAACAACTTCAGCCGGAGCCTTGTCCGTGAAGCCCTTGTTGGAGAGTTTCTTCTCGACACCGCCAAGGGTCTTCTCGATCTTGCCCATCTCCTTGTCCAGACGGGCCAGTTCGGCGTCGAAGTCCACAGCGCCGGTCAACGGCACGAACAGTTCGTTGCCCATGACCACGTTGGAGGCCGAGGCCTTGGGCCCCTCAACTTCCGCTCCAGCGGACACGCTACCGACCCGCGCCAGGGAGCGAATCAGGTCCTGATGCTCCAGGATAAACGCGGCATCCTCGTCGCATGCGGTCTTGACCAGCAGTTCCAGCTCCAGGGACGGCTTGATGTTCAACTCCGCACGGATGGTGCGAACGCTGGTGATGACTCCGGTCAGAAGTTCCATCTGTCCGGCCACACTCTTGTCCAGCAGCTCGGGCCTGCGCTCGGGATACAGTTCGGCGGCCAGGTTTGCACCGTCCTTGCCGGGCAAGGTGGCGTAGATCTCCTGAGTGATAAACGGCATGATGGGATGCGCCAGGGTCAGGATCTCGGTCAAGGCGGTGTAGAGCACGGTCTGAGCCACGGCCTTGGCCTGCTCGTCGTCTCCATTCAGATCACCCTTGATCAGTTCCAGATACCAGTCACAGAATTCGTTCCAGGTGAACTTGTAGATGCCCTGAGCCGCATCGTTGAAGCGATAGGCGGCAATGGACTCGGCCATCTCATCCTTCATCTCTTCCAGACGCGAGAGCATCCAACGGTGATACACGGCCTTGGCATCGGCAAGATCAGCCTTGGGGGCCTCGTCAGGCAGGTTCATCATGGCAAACCGCGCGGCGTTCCAGATCTTGTTCATGAAGTGGCGATAGCCCTCGATACGATCCTCACTGAGCTTGATATCGCGACCCATGGCCGCAAATGCCGTCAGGGTGAAGCGCAGGCTGTCCGTGCCGTATTTGTCGCACATCAGAATCGGATCAATGACGTTGCCCGTGGACTTGGACATCTTCTTGCCTTCGGCGTCGCGCACCAAGGCGTGGATGTACACATCATTGAAGGGCACGTTGTCCATGAACTGGATACCCATCATCATCATGCGCGCCACCCAGAAGAACAGGATGTCAAACCCGGTGACGAGACAGGAGGTTGGGTAAAAAGCCTTCAGCTCCTCGGTCTCGTCGGGCCAGCCCATGGTCGAGAACGGCCACAAAGCCGAGGAGAACCAGGTGTCCAGAACGTCCTCGTCCTGCACCACCGGCCCGCCGCACTTGGGACAGCATTCGGGGTCTTCACGCGGCACGATCAACTCGCCACATTCCTCGCAGGTCCAGGCCGGGATACGGTGGCCCCACCACAGCTGACGCGAGATGCACCAGTCACGGATGTTATCCAGCCAGTGAAAATAGGTCTTTTCCCAGGTCGCGGGCAGGATGCGGGTCTTACCGCTGGTCACGGCCTCGCCTGCCTTCTCGGCAAGGGGTTTCACAGCCACGAACCACTGGGTGGAGACATGCGGCTCAACCACATTCTTGCAGCGGTAGCACTCACCCACGTTGTGGTCGTGTTCCTCGATCTTCACGAGATGGCCCTGCTCTTCCAGCAGCTTCACAATCTTCTCGCGGGCCTCGATGATGCCCAGGCCACGGAACTCCTCGGGGGCATTGTCATTGAGCTTGCCCTCGTCGGTGAACACACTCATGGTCTCGAGGTTGTGCTTGCGGCCCAGTTCCCAGTCGTTCATGTCGTGGGCCGGGGTGACCTTCAGGCAACCGGTACCGAACTCGCGGTCCACGTACTTGTCGCCAATGACGATCAGCTTGCGGCCTATGACGGGCAGCACGGCGTATTTGCCAATGTGCTCATTGAAACGGTCGTCTTCGGGGTGCACGGCAATGGCGGTATCTGCCAGCATGGTCTCGGGACGGGTGGTGGCGATGATCAGGTCGCCCGAGCCGTCGGAAAGGGGATAGCGGATGTGATAGAGGTGGCCCTTGTGTGCGGCGTGCTCGACTTCGTCATCGGCCAGGGCGGTGTGGCAGCGGTTACACCAGTTGATGATGTAGTCACCCTTGTAGATCAGGCCTTCCTCGTAGAGACGCACGAACACCTGACGCACGGCGCGGGACAGGCCCTCATCCATGGTAAAGCGCTCGCGGGTCCAGTCCACTGAGGCACCCATGTGACGGATCTGATTCAGAATCTTGCCGCCGTATTCCTCTTTCCACTCCCAGACACGCTCAATGAATTTTTCGCGGCCCAGGTCCTCGCGGGTCAGGTCTTCGGTGGCCAGCTTGCGTTCCACCACGTTCTGGGTGGCGATACCGGCATGGTCCATGCCCGGCACCCAGAGCACCTTCTTGCCCAATTGACGGGCGTGGCGACACAAAATATCTTGCAAGGTCAGGTTCAGGGCGTGACCGATATGCAGCTGTCCTGTAACGTTGGGCGGGGGAATAACGATGGAATAAGGCTCGCCTTCGGCGTCCATATCGGGCGTAAACGTCTTGTTCTCGATCCAGAACTCACGCCATCGGCTCTCGACTTCTTCCGGTTCGTAACCCTTGGGCAAGGATTTAGTGGCCATCAAACAGCTCCTTATCTTCACTTTCTATCGAAATTTCCTTAGGAATGGACTGATACTATGAACGCGGCACGGAAACCCCCGCGCCGCGCGGACTCACAGCCTAATGAGCGCACCAGCAATGTCAAGCATCTATATCTATTGGGACGAGTCACATCTCTGGGGTCTTTTGGTCTGGCGGGCGCTTCGCGCCTTCGGCCTTCCGTACCGTCTCGTCCGTGCCAAGGAGATATCCCAGGGGCTGCTGTCTCGCAAGCCCCCGGTGGCCCTTGTGGTGCCTGGCGGAATGGCCCGACGCAAGTTCGAACTGCTGGGCGATGAGGGAGTCCGGGAGATTCAGGATTACGTCTCAGGTGGCGGCGTCTATTTCGGATTCTGCGGCGGTGCTGGCCTGGGCCTGACCGGCAGGCACGGACTGGGACTCTGCCCCTGGAAACGACGCGCCTTCACGGACCGCCTGCAACATGCCATGAGCGGCCATATGCGGGTCCGCCCGGCACGGGACAACGCCCTGACCCCCCAAACCTTGAGCGAGGCTCCGCTGCTGCCCGTATGGTGGCCCGCACGCTTTGAGCCTTCGCCCGACGACGGTGTCAACGTTCTGGCCGCCTATCAGGCCCCCGGCCCGGACTTCTGGGTGGCCGACATCCCCTTGGACAGCATCCCTCGAGGCGCTCTGGATGATCTGGAGACCATTCACGATCTGTCCATCTGGCCGCACTTCATGGTGGATCAGCCCTGCCTTGTGGAAGGACACTATGGGCAGGGACGCTACGTGCTCAGCTACACACACTTGGAAACACCGGCCTCGCGCGATGCCAATCTCTGGCTGGCACACCTGATCCACAAACTGACGGGCCTATGCTCACGTGATGGCGCAGCCCTGACCCCGGCCTGGAATCTGGAAGCCCTGCCCCGGCGCTGGGCCGACGAGGATGGCGGTGAAGATCTGGCCCGGGCAAAAGCTGGGCTGGAAGGCAGCATCCGCGAAGGCAGCCAGGAAATGCTCTTTTTCCAGCGCAACTCATGGCTGCTGGGTTGGCGGCGCGGCATCCCCGGCGCAAGCCTCAACGCCCTGTATTCCATGGTCTGCCAGGCGCAATCCATTTCGCCCTGTGCCGAAGCCCAATCCTATTGGCACGAGCAGGCCCCCCGATTCCTGGAAACGCTGGAACTGTTCCGCCACGGCCTGACCGGTTACCTGCTCTCGGAACGACTGGCCATGACCACCTCGGGGACCAACAACGCCATCCCTGAAAACGTACTCTCCGAGCAGCGCATGGCCCTGTTCGGCAGCCGCATGAGTCATGGCGGCATCTTTGCCGAACTCATCAGCGTGATGGACGAACTGTTGTTCCTGACCCTTACGGGTGACACCCAATAGACCCGGCCACGGAGGCAGGACATGTCCACTACTGAAAATCCCACCTATTTCGAGCGCACGATGCGTGTCATTCTGCCTCTCGGGATATGCGCAGCCCTGATCTGGCTGGCGCAGTATCTGTCCGACGCCCTTGTCCCGTTCTGCATCGCGCTCTTGGCCGCGTACCTGATGAACCCGCTGGCAGAACAACTGGAGAAGGTGATCAAGAACCGGGCTGTTGCCGTGCTGGGGACGCTCATCATCGTGGTTGGATTCTTCGCTGCCACCATGGCCCTGACCGCCCCGTTGATCACTGGCGAAGTGGCACACATGGGGCGCCTGTTGTCCGAGGTGATGCAGAATTCCGAGTTGGCCGAACGTGCGGCCAAGCACCTGCCGCCGGATGTCTGGCAGGCAGTCAAGGATGTGGCCTCCCGGCCCGAGATCCAGGACCTGTTCAAGGGCGGTGACGCCTTGGCCATGGCCAAGGCCGTGCTCGCCAAGGTACTGCCCGGAGTCTGGGGTGTGATGCGCGGTGCCGCCGGGCTGCTGGCCGGGCTGGCCGGACTGGTGGTGGTGCTGCTTTACACCGTGTTCCTGATGCTGGATTACCGGCGCGTACGCGAGAACTGGGTAGAGATCATCCCTCCGGCGCAACGTGAACTGGTCCTGGCCTTTGCCGAAGATTTCCAGGCAGCCATGAGCCGCTACTTCCGGGCGCAGGCCGCAGTGGCTGCCTGCGTGGGCATCCTGTTCGCCATCGGCTTTTCGCTCATTGGACTGCCGCTGGGTATCCTGCTGGGGTTGTTCATCGGCCTCTTGAACATGGTGCCCTATCTGCAACTGGCCGGGTTCGTGCCTGCCTTCTTTCTGGGCACCGTGCACGCCCTGGAAACCGGAACAGGCTTATGGACCGTCTTCGGATTGATCATTACGGTCTTTGCCGTGGTCCAGCTCGTTCAGGACGCCGTACTCACCCCGCGCATCATGGGGCAGGCCACAGGGCTGTCCCCGGCTGTAATCCTGCTGTCCCTGTCCATCTGGGGCAAACTACTCGGCATGCTGGGCATGCTCATCGCCATTCCCATGACCTGTCTGCTCTGGGCCTGGTATCAGCGCTATGTAACCCAAGGGGCTGAGCCAACAACCTAAGTCCAAGGCTGAACTACAGCATCAATAAAGAAAGCCGCGCCCCTTTCGGAGCGCGGCTTTGTCATTTGCATATCTCACTGACCAACCAGACGGCACTCACATCGAAAACCGCTCAAAAACGGTCGGATGCTAGGCGTGCTGGGCCAGCTTGCTAGTTGGTCTTGCGGATCTGATACTTGCCGTCGTCACTCCGTACGATTTCCAGATCAAACTGGCGGATGACGGTTTTGAGCGGACGGCCAAAGAAGAAATTCATCTCCTCTTCACCGGTCTCGGTCTTCTCGGCAAAGGCCGAGCGGAAAGCGGCGTCCCACAGAATCTTGTCCGCCAACTGGGAACCGGCAGCCTCATCACCCTTGATGAAGGCAATCGCCAACGTCTCGATCTCGGCCACAGGAGCCTGGGCCTCGTGGGTGGCGATCAGTTCTGCCAGACCACTGCCCTCGGGCACGATATCCAGACGAGTCAGGCGATCCTTGGTGTACATGGCTTCCAGATCCTCGGGAGCCCAGCAATTGAAGATGCTGCACTCGGCAGGACGATCCTCGTAGATGGTGCAGGCTTTCTCGTCGTCATCATAGACCAGGCAGGTCCAGCGGCTATCGCCGATGCCCCGAATCTTGACGATTTCCTCGTCCAGTGGCAGCAGGCCACCCTGGATCTGCTCCTGGACCAACTCACCCTTGCGCAGGGTATACACCTGGCGGTAATTCAGGATTCCATCCTTGAACAGCCGCAGGTCTTCAGCATGCAGCGCCGGGCCACCCTTGATGCAACAGGTCCCACAGCGCTCACAGAATGTTCTTTTATCAATGCGTTCGGCTTCATTCATCCGTATTATCCTCCTCGAAATGTGACCTGTGTTGGCTACCCCATGAACGCCCCGGAAGCAAGGGGCTTGCCTCCGGCACGTGAAAACAGGAACACGCCTTGCCGCCAACCCCGTAGCCCTGCTATTCTTGGTCGTCATTCTCCAAACACTCTGCCAACCGGATGAAACATGGAACTGCCTCAACTGACTTCGGACATGATCATGGTGCTTTGCCTTGTGGGCATCACCGTTTTTCTGTTCCTGACCGAATGGTTGCGCGTGGACGTGGTTGCCATCCTGATCATGGTGGCTCTGCCACTGCTCGGCCTCATTGAAGGCCGCGACGCCTTTGATGGCCTGTCCAGCAACGCCGTCATCTCCATCATTGCCGTGATCATCATGGGCCGAGGCCTGGACCATACAGGAGTCATCAGCATGCTGATGAAACCGCTGATGCGTATGGCAGGGAAAAGCAAAAGCCGAATCCTGGTTCTCCTCGCTGGAACCGTAGCCGTAATCTCGAGCTTCATGCAGAACGTTGGGGCTGCGGCGCTGTTTTTGCCAGCCATCCGCAGGTTGTCTCGCCATTCCGGCATTCCCATCGCCCAGTTACTGATGCCCATCGGCTTTTCAGCCATCCTGGGTGGCACCATCACCCTGGTGGGCTCCAGCCCACTGATCATGCTCAACGACCTGATGCGCCCCTACGACCTGCCGCCATTCAATCTGTTCAGCGTTGTTCCGGTCGGTCTGGCCCTGGTAGCCTCTGGAATCCTCTACTTTATCATCGCTGGACGATTCGTGTTGCCAAGGCAGCCAACCGATGCCTCGGCCCAGTCCGACGACCAGGATTTAATGATCTTTTACCCCGAACTTGGCTCACTGCACGAGTTCCAGGCTCCCCGTGACCTTTCGGAAGACCTGCACATCTACAACCTTTGCGAAAGCTTCAATATTCACACCGTGGGCCTGGCCATGCGCGGTGGCCGTGACATGATGACCCCGCCGGACAGAGACATGCGCATCCAGCCCGGAGCAATTCTGGCCGCCTTCGGCACGGACGAACAGATGCAAAACCTGCGCAAGACGCATGGATTCATCATCAGACGTGAGTTGAAGCTCTTTGCAGATTCAATGTCCGACGATGTCTCGGGAGTCGTGGAAGCCCTGATTCCCCAGCACTCCGACTTCATCGGCAAGTCCATTGCCGACATCCGCTTCAGGCACAATCACCTGATGACCCCGCTGTCCCATACCCGAGGCAACGACACCATCACCACCGGCTTCTGGAACAAGACCCTGCTGGCCGGTGACTCCATCCTGATGCACGGATCGTGGGAAAGCTTCCACCGCATGCGCCCACGACGTGACATTCTCTTCGCCCAGTCCCTGGATCACGAGGTGCTACATCCCGAGCTGGCCGTGCGCGCCTTGGGAGCCTTTGCCCTGTCCACCCTGCTGATCATCTTCACGGACCTGACGCTGTCGGTATGCCTGATGACCGGTGCCTTGGGCATGATTCTGTCACGTGTGCTGACTATCGATGAAGCCTATCGCGGAGTGGATTGGCGGACGGTCTTCCTGCTGGGCGGACTGATCCCACTGGGTTCGGCCATGCAAAGCACGGGTACAGCGGCTTGGCTGGCTTCGAATCTGATGGCTATGGTAGGCACGCCTTCCCCCACCGTCTTCATCTTCATGGTGGGCCTGCTCTCCACCATCTTCACGCTCGTGGTTTCAAATGTGGGTGCTGTTGTGCTGCTCGTACCACTGGTGGTGGGCATGTCCGCCCAGGTGGGTGCCGACCCAAGAATGGCCGCAATGGTGGTCGCGCTAGCGGCGTCCAACTCCTTCGTGCTGCCCACACATCAGGTCAATGCCTTGTACATGGGGCCGGGTAACTATTCGAGCCGCGACTTTCTAAAGGCCGGAACCCCCCTGACCCTCATCTTCCTCATCGTGATGACGGCCATGGTCAGCCTCTTCTACTAGTCGGGCTATTCCAGAACGGTCAGCGGCGTTCCAACAAATGATTGATGTGAGCATACTTGGCAGGTGTCGACTCACTTCTTTAGGCCCTTCAAAAATGATTAGATGCAAGGTGCAAGATCAATTCAAGGCCGGAGTGTCTCTTCCAAGACATGAGGATTTTAATTGATCACAGCAACAAAGCAGATGGCCATATTTCAACGGCCCAAGGAACAGACGGCGCGGGCATAGTTGTGACAGGTATCATCATGGTGGGAGATGAACCCCAACTCCGTATCAGCAGACCAGGACTGGATAAACGTCCGGCGATCGCAGGACCATAGCCTGGTGCGCGAAGTGTCGAACACGGGTTGAACGCAGAAATCACTGCCCTGGGTCACAGGAGTCAACAAGGTCTTCAACTCTTCCACCGTGGGCAATCGCCATGCCGAGCACCCCGCATACGATTCGGCATTCAACCCCTGAACGTAGGCCTGAGCCTCGCCCCTTGTCAGTGGATATTCACTCGCGCCCTGCTCCCAGAGCAAGCCGCTGCTCTGGTCCAGCACGGTGTCGTCTCCCCGGTCCTTGAATTCATTACGGCTGTATTGCCGCGGTCGCCACAACTCATCCAGCCCCAAGGCCTCGGGACCGGCATGAGGACCGGTCTTGATCGGCTCCGAACGGGGGAACTCAGGCTGCCCTTTGCCCCCCTCTGCGCCCATTGCGGAATCATTCAATTCCGGCGGCAAGGCACAGGAGTTAGCGCTACGCGCACGCCATTCATCCATCAGTCCATCCAACGCCTCGATCATTTCTCGCGCACTCTGGAACCGTTCAGCAGGTGTCTCGGCCACGGCACGGGACAGAAACTTATCCCAGTCGTCATCCAGGTCTGGATTACAGGCGCTGGGCGGATCGCAGGAGAGTTGGGGCAAACGCCCGGTAAGCATACGCTGGAACATGACCCCAACGGAAAACAAATCCGCGGTGGGCCCAACGGCTTCGGCATCCTCTTCCTGTTCTGGCGGAGCATAATACGGTGAGCCCACCTTTTCCGAACCATGCAATTGCAACGGCTCATGGCGCAGTTTGGACAGACCAAAATCAATAATCCGCACCCCGCCGGACGATGTGAGCAGCAGATTGAAAGGCTTCATGTCGCGATGCACGATTCCGGCGGCATGCAGACGGGCCAACCCTTCCAATGTCTGACGGACGATATCAGCAGCACGGTCGATGCGTAGAACTCGGGACGGAGCTTCCACGCGATAGGTCTCGCCAATCACCGCGCCCACGTTGTTGCAGAAATAATCCATGATGAAAAACGAACGCCCTCGTTCATCACGTTCCAAATCCCAGACCGTGGCGATATTCTCGTGATTCAACCCGGCCATGGTTCGTGCCTCGGCTTCGAAACGCCGGGTCAGTTCATCCATGCCCACGATGGCTTCAACCATATCCATTGGCGCCAGCAACTTGAGGGCAACGATATGCCCAAGCTCGGGATGCCGGGCCTTGTATACCGTGCCCATGCCACCCCGGCCCAACAGCCCCAAAATCTGATATTTGCCGATGGTCTTCATAGCCGTTGAATCCTCATTAAAGACTGATTTACCACGACGGCTTTTCCCTTTTCTGACATCAACCCACCAAGTCCTGTTGAGCATCCTTTTCGCTGTTCATGAATGGTCAACTACGAGGCGCAAAAGACCATCACGGGGAAGACCTGCTGCCGTTAATCAGTCGTCTGCTTTACGGATACAGAGAGCGACGCTGTGAGCAGCAATACATGAAAATTTGATTGTCTCGCAGCAGCAAAGCAGAGAGCCATCAAGGGACAGCGTTTTTATAATTCGCTCAAAACGAGTCGGATGCAATTCTTTGAGGTAACAAAGCAGACGACTTATTTTTAGCGAATTTACAGATTGCCGGGACCGGAGAGACGCATGGCATAGGTCCCCGGAATCCCCCGAGCGATAATCCGCCGGGCAACGCTCTGATAGTCATATTCCACGGAGCGGACCTCGATATCCCAGACATCGGCGTCAAAAAGAACGTATTTAGCGTGATAATTAAAGTCGTCACGAGGTTGGCCCACACTGCCCACGTTCAGGATGTGTTTGGCCAGAGGATTGAGACGTGTTCGCCCAAGCGGCAACTCCTTGCGCGAAACCTCAAGCCCATCCCACTCCACATGCTCAAGCATATGCGTATGGCCCACAAAACAGATCGCCATCACCATCGACGAAAACGCCTGCTCCAGCTTTTCGTTATTGGCCTGATAAAGGTAGAAAAAGGCATTGTCCTTGGGAAAACCGTGCACAAACCGGTAGCGGTCAAAGGCGATGGAGGTGGGGAGCGTGGCTAGCCACTGGCGGGTTTCTTCTGAAATCAATGAGTCTGTAATGTCCACGGCCTTACGTGAACTCGTATTAAACCAACGTTTGGCCTTGTCGCTCAACATGGCCTGTTCATGGTTGCCGAGCACTGAAGGAATGCTTCGCGCGCGCATCAGATTCACGCACTCCTCTGGATCCGGGCCATAGCCCACGATGTCACCCAGATGCAGGGCTCTGTCCACGCCCTGCTCATCCATATCGGCAAGAACAGCCTCAAAGGCAGTCAGGTTGGCGTGTACATCCGAAAGTACGGCAAAGCGCATCAGCTAGCCCTCCTTCCAGGCCTCAGCTGTCTTCACGAAATTTTCTGCCCACCAGGGGGTGCCCAGGGCGTGAATATGAGTATAGCAGGCAAAGGTATTGCGCACCATATATCCATCGAAACCACCGATCATTCCCGTACCTCGCTCCATGCGTAACGCCATGGGCAAGGCATCGGCAGTGGCATCGCTCAGACACTGCGAGTAGTGAAACTCGTGTCCCACAAGTACCGAGCCCTTGGGGTGATAGGGATTGTCTTGCAGCACTTCGGCCCGGACATACCCCAAGCCATGCGGACGCTTGCAAAGATCGGTTCGTACCGGGATGACCCCTGCCATGGGCCAGGTCTTGTCTCCCCAGGTCACGCTTTCAGTCAGAAACATGAATCCACCGCACTCGGCATAAATCGGTAGACCGGCCTCGGACAGGGACCGTACTCGCTGCCCCATCTCGCAGCGCGAGGCCAAATCCTCGGCCAGGGTTTCGGGAAAACCGCCGCCCAGGTACAGACCATGAATCTCCGGCCAGGGCGAATCGTCAAGCAGGGACAATTCCACCAGCTTGGCACCAGCACGGGACAAGGCTTCCAGGTTTTCCTCATAATAAAACCACAGGGCAGCATCACGCACATAGCCGATGGTCACTTCGGCAGGCTTGGAGGCCTCCGGCCACAGCGGTGCAACACCGGTCAGCGGCCCTGCAGAGCAGGCCAACTCCCAGATGCGCTCAAGATCGCAATTGTCACGCATGAGACGAGCCAGATTGGACAGAATTTCTTCCTGCCCATCGTATTCTCGATTGGAGATGAGGCCCATGTGCCGTTCCGGGATAGGGTCCGGCGAAATTTTCGGGAGTGCCCCAAGTACGGGCACATCCGTGTATTGCTCAATGGAGCTGGTTAAAATGGAGCGGTGCCTTTCGCTGGCGGTACGGTTCAGAATCACGCCGCCCAGGTTCACTCCGTCCTCGAATCCGGCTATTCCGGAGAGCACGGCAGCGGCAGTGCGGGTCATCTTGGTGCAGTCCATGGACAAGAGAACCGGGGCATCAAGAATGCGCGCCAACTCTGCCGTGGAACAACTCCCGTCTACATCCATACCATCATACAACCCCCGATTCCCTTCGATCACGGCGACATCCGCCAAATGCGCGCGATGCGCAAACAACGAACGAATGGTCTCTGGCTGCATGAAATAGGGATCAAGATTCGATGATGGACGACGGGCAGCAAGGCCGAGCCAGACCGCGTCAATGTAGTCAGGTCCCTTTTTGAAAGGCGAAACGGTCTTCCCGGCTTCGCTCCAGGCACGGGCCAGGCCCAAGGAATTGATTGTCTTGCCAGCGCCGCCAGACAGACCCGTCACCACAAGACGAGGGATGGAAATGTTGCTCACGATTTAGGCTGCTCCTACAACAAAGCCGATTCTGACGGGTCCCCAAGAGGTGGCCCGCAAGAATCGGCTAAGAACCTTTCATCAACCCAATGAAGGGCACTCAGGAAAAACCAAAGACAGCGTCTCTGGAATCTTCCCCAAGGGGCAAAGAATGGTCTAGTCTTCGCCTTCGCTAGCGTGCTGTTTGCCAGCACCCTTGACGCCGTACATGGTGGTGGAACCGGAGGACCAGAATTCCAGTACCTCTTCGTTCACCAGCATGGTCAAAATCTTTTTGACGGCACGGCCCTTTTCATCGGGGAAAAGCTTGGTGAAGTCGTTGAAATAGAACTTCGTCTTGTTCTTGGAATTACAAAATTCCAGAATTTTTTCTTTCGCTTCAGCAGCATCCAACGGCATAGAAACGCCCCTTTTTAGTCGGGGCGCAGGTTACCCTGCGCCCCGGATTATTTAGCTAGCTGATTACCACTTGAAGTTCGTGGTCTGGCGCCAAGTGTAGTAGGCGGGATCACGGAAGTCATCAATGAGGTGCTCAGTGAACTCCAGGTCACACTTCTCGAAGAAGCGCTCCCAACCGATGCGCTCAGCCCAGTCACCAAGACGCTCGTACTTGCGGGCGTCCTTGGAGTAGGCATCCACGATCTGGCGGATCACCTTGGCCAGTGTAGGCCAACGCGGGGGCTCGTTCGGGATGAAGGCAACAACAACCTTGGAGAACTTGGGGTTGCTGATACGGTTGGAGATCTTACCACCAGCCATGATGACCAGGCCGTCGCCTTCCTTATCGGAAAGCGGCAGGGAAGGACACATGGTGTAGCAGTTACCGCAGAACATGCAGCGTTCCTGCTTGATGGCCACGGACTTGACTTCCTTACCGTTCACTTCGGTCTTGGTAGGACGAATGGCGCCCAGAGGACAAGCGGAAACGGCCAGAGGAATCTCGCACAGGTTGTCGAGGTACTCGTGGTCAATCAGGGGCGGCTTGCGGTGGTAACCCAGGATGGCGATATCGGAGCAGTGCACCGCGCCACACATATTCAGGCAGCAAGCCATGGAGATACGCAGCGGAGCGGGCATGTTGTGCGAGCCAAAGTCCTCGAAGAACTCGTCCATGACTACCTTAACGGTACCGGACGCGTCAGTCGCGGGGGTGTGGCAGTGCACCCAGCCCTGGGTGTGCACGATGTTGGTGATACCAGCACCGGTTCCGCCAACGGGGAACTTGTAGGAGCCAGCCTCGAACTTGCGACCGTTCAACTCGGCCTTCAGGGCCAGAGCCTCGTCCTTGGTGTTAACCATGAACTCGACGTTGTTACGAGTGGTGAAGCGAACGTAGCCGCCACAGAACTCATCAGCAATGTCGCAGATCTCACGGACCATGGTCACGGACATCAGACGAGCGCCACCGCAGCGAACGGTGTACACTTCATCGCCGGACAGGCCCTTGTGCATCAGCACGCCAGGCTCGATGATTTCATGGTAGTCCCATTTGCCGTAGTTGTCTTTGAGGACAGGCGGCAGGAACTGGTCATACTTACGAGGACCGATGTCCGTGATACGGTTTTCCATCGGTTTTTTGGGATCATACCCAGTGGAAATGAATGCCATTTTTTGGACCCCCTATCTCTGGTGTCTCTTACGGAACTCGTTGACGTCGCGCTGCCAGCCACCCTCAACATCCTCTTCTTTCCAGAAGATGTAGGGGTTAGTACGGGGCTCTTGGACGTGACGGGCATCGGCCTTGATATTGGTAACTTCCAGCATCTTCTGGAAGCCCATGCGACGGATCGTTTCACCGATACGCTCACGGTTTTTACCTTCTTCCATCCACCAATCCCACAGGTTCTCAACGACTTCGGTAACCTCTTCGTAATCGCCCTGAACAGGAACGAAAGGCACGAGCAGGGAACCCATCTGAGCGCCATCCAGGATCGGGGCCTTGGCACCGACGAAGATGGAAGCACCAGTCTCAGCACCAATCTTCAGGGCGCGAGGCATGGTGTTGATGCAATGCATGCAGCGGTAGCATTCCTTGTTGTCGATGTTCAGCTTGGAACCATCGTAGGACATGCAGCCGGTGGGGCAGAGGTCAACCACTTCCTTGACGATGTCGAACTTACCCCAGTCACGACTGGAGTGGGCACCGGCGTTGGGAGCGAACTCACCGTTGACGTAGGCAGCAACAGCGTCCTGGTCAATACGGATGTCGTCTTTCCAAGTACCGATGACGGAGAAATCGGAGCGGGCAATGGAAGCCACGCAGCCGTTCGGACAACCGTCAAACTTGAACTTGAACTTGTAGGGGAACGCGGGACGGTGAAGTTCGTCCTGGTACTCGATGGTCATGTGGTAGCACAGGGCAGCCACATCGTAACATGCGTACTCACAACGAGACTGGCCGAGGCAGTCAGCGGGGGTACGCAGGTTGGAACCGGAACCACCGAGGTCGGTGTTCAGGTCATGGGTCAGGGTATGGAAGATTTCCTCGAGCTGAGGAGTCGTGGTACCCAACCACACCAAGTCACCGGTAGCGCCGTGCATGTTGGTCAGACCGGAACCACGGAAGTCCCAGAGATCCATCAGTGCGCGGAGGTACTCAGCGGTGTAGTATTTACCGGAAGGCTGCGCCACACGAACGGTGTGGAAGTGAGCCACGCCGGGGAACATCTCGGGCTGGTCACAGTAACGACCGATAACGCCGCCGCCGTAGCCAAAGACACCGACGATGCCGCCGTGCTTCCAGTGAGTCTCGCCATCCACGTAGGACATCTCGAGAATACCGAGGAGGTCGTCACAGACGTCCACGGGGATCTGATACTCGACGCCATCGGGATTAGCATGCCTGTGATCGGCTTCCTGTTTGATGTCGGACACAAAGCTAGGCCAGGGCCCAGACTCTAATTGGTCCAACAACGGAGTTGGATGTTTTGCCATTCTACTACCTCCATTGTCTGAATAGATGTTTCTGCCTCATCAAAAATCAGCCACCCCCGGACTCTCTCCTTGACGGGAGCGTCTGGTCGTAGCGTTGTCCCGGCCTCTTTAACACGCGCCAATGACATTGGCGGAGTCGCCAAGGCACGTCGTGAACAAATTCACAACAAAAAAGCCTATCGGACGCTAGGAAGAAACCCAATCTTTGTCAACCCAAAATGCCCGCGCACATTGACTAAACAACAGGCGATAATGCGCTAAGTGATTTGATCGACAGACTGGATATCGCCCCCTTGAATCCCCGGAGAGAAGCCTAGTGGGCCGCCAAATCATCTCTTTGGCCTCTACCCCCTGCACTCACCGTTCTTCCGGCTCGTCTCCCACGACCAGAAGTGTACACATATAAATACACCCGTGGTGGCCCAGTGCAAGCAATTTCTCCCTCTGAAAACCGTTCTCAGAGTCCGCCAGAACAAAAAAAAACGGCAGCAGGTTTTTATCCTGCTGCCATCTGTCTGACCCCAATGCCAACTCAACACCTAACTTCATCAAAAACTATCTTCAACTAGTGGTAGAGCTCCTGTTCAAGCCAACTGCGAATCTCTTCATTGACCGGGAACACACCCTTGAGTTGCCCCATGTCCTTACGGACCGCACCAAGCAGCTTGTCGGGCACCATCAGACAGGCCAAATCCTCGGCCCCATCCGAATTGCGCCTGACCAGGCAGACCTTCGGATGCTCATCCCAGGTGTAGACGACAAAATAATTCGAATAGTCGTTCTTGCTCTTGACCCTATTCTCGTAGCTGCCGCCATAGCCGTTGTTGCCCCATTCGAGATACAGACCAACGGCGTCTTCAGGAGTCATATCCCAATCGATTTCGAGGTTCTTGAATTGCTTGAGCTGTCCCATTTCGACCTCCATTGCACCTTTTCAATTCTTGGCGGATTACCCCGCCCCGGGCCTGGCCCGGAAAATATGCCGGCGACGGCTGCCCGCCGCCGGTGTGTGGTGTGAATGCTTCATCAAACCGAGCTTCGCTGTGAGGAGGGTTCGCGTTACTTGTTGATGACGATTTAATAGTAACAATTATCAATACCAAGTCAACACCTTTTCAGCATTCTTTTTTGAAGAAGGCAACACCCCAAAAATACAACAAAAAAAGCCCCCACAGTTTCCTGTGGGGGCCAGTCTCTCAAAAATAACTACTGAATACGCCCGCAGCGCTCATCCTCGATAAGACGCTTGGCCACATCCTCATCGTACAGGGCCAACGGATTCCGAGTCTCATTCTTGTACATTCGGGCTGCGGTCTTGACCACATCGAACGGAATCCACTCGTGCTTATCCCAGACCTCTTGGTGCTGGGCATTCCACATCCGAAACTCCACGGCTCCGGTCTCGCCCTCACGCACATACATCCGTACATCCCGAGTCTGCATGCTCGGATAATAATAAAGGCCGCGTTCGTCCTTCAACGGCATCACTCCTTGTCCAAGGCCGCCAGCGCCTCACAAGCCAGCGCGCCAAGGGTCAGATGTTCCACCGCTCCATCGCGGTACAGTTCAACAGGATCCTCACGATCCACCAGAGCCGAAATTCCGGCGACAGCCTCACGCATACCGATCAGCCCCAGTGCCCAGCAGGCAATCCCCTGAGACTCGACACTGTCCTCGGCACTCAGGGCGCCCAGCAGTTCCTGTGCCCCATGAGCCGCCAATTTCGGATGGACCTGGGCCAATCGCGCCAAACCCCAGTAGGTGGCCTCGCGCAGCGGCGGATGATCCATATAATTATCGTCGCCGACACAGTCAGGGCATTGCACGTAAGAGGCCAGCTTTTTATAATATTCCTGAGCCAGCCGCGGGTGGCGTGCCATGGACTCGCCCATGGACTCGGGAATGCCCCAGCCCACGTTGCCCGACTCTTCGTTCATATGCCACAGGAACCGGCGCATGACGATACGCGCCCGCTCCATATTCTCACCAGCCATACGGGCTACGGTGGCACCAAGAGCCGTTACAGCTCGCCAATGGATATCCCCTTTGGGATGCAGCAACAGCGAGAACAAAGGCCCCACCAATTCCTGCGCATCCATTGCAGCCAGCTCGGTCTCGAGCCGATCCTGCCAGTCATTCAACTCCAGAATCGCCAGGACCCCGGCTTTCAGTCTGCGAAATCGTGACATGACTCCCTCCCTGGAGGGGTCCCGGAGTTAGCCGATCTCCTTCACAAGCTCTTCGGCAACCTCAAAGCCCGTTTCCTGAGCTTTCTTGATGCATTCGCGAGCCTGATCCTTATCGCCCTTTTCCAACCAGTACAAAGCCAAGTTGTTCCAGGCAGGACCAAATGCGGGCTGAATCTTGAGAGCCTTATCCAGGTGCTTCTTGGCTTCCTCAAGCTCGCCATCCATGATCAGGGCACTGCCGTAGGTGGCCAGAGCCTGGATGAAATCGGGGTCACGGTTCAGAGCCTTCTTCAGATTGACGATGGCCCGGTCCACGTCACCTTTCTGAAGGTAACAGAACCCCATGTTGGCAAACGGCACGGCAAACTGAGGGCGACAACCCTTGGCATGCTTGTTGTAATTCAGGCAACCATCAATGTCGCCGCGCTGCAGGCAGATGCCACCAAGCTGCACATGGGCCTCGGCCATACGCGGAGAATGCTCCACGGCATCGCGGAAGGCCTCTTCGGCCTCCTGCCACATGCGTTTGGCCAGAAAAGCCACGCCAAGGTTGTAGTGGTGGCTGGCACACGTGGGGTTCACGGCCAGCATGCCCTGCAATTCAACAATGTATTCGTCGGTAGTCTGTGCTTTGGAGCTCATGGTCCGTCCTTGGGTTCACCGGGCCGGGCCCGGAGTGATCGTTAGAAATCCCAGTCCATCTCCTTGCCCTGTGCCCGGAGGAGATCATTATAAAAAACGATAAATTCGAACATGCCCCGGAAGCGTTCGTCCTTGTTGACGATGCCCATGGCCAACTCGTGGGCTCCGCGGCTGTATTGGGCGCCGACCTTCCCTGCCATGGATTTGGAGCGGATAAAGGTTCGCACCAAGTCTTGGATGGTCTGCCCGGTTGCTTCATCCTGGCGGATGTCCATCGGGTCGTTGGGTTCCGGGAATGGATCCCAGTTCTCGTAACCGACCTTGTCGATGAACTTACGCCGGCGAGGAGAAAGCTTCTCGTACATGTAACGCTTCATTTCCTCCTGCTCAGGAGTCAGGGAGGGCAATGTTGTTCTTCTGGCCATCGTCTTATTTCTCCTTGCCGCCGCCAAGCTCCCAATTCAGGGTACCGCAGGTGCTACAGGCATCGGAGCCCTGTTGTTCGCTACATGAGGCACAGGCCGAGGATTGATCCTGAGCTGCCCCCTCGAAGGTCTGGACTGCGGCAGCGCCCGGTTTGGGCATCGAGTCCCCGACCTGAATGGCTCCAGCCATGGTGGCTTTGACCTTCTCGATCTTCTCCCATTCCTCATCGGACAGGAGGCCGAGATACTCAGCACCGTACCTGTTCATCAACGCCATGGACACCGGCACATAAGCCTCGGCGAGGCGGGTGAACTTGGTACGCAGCGACTGCGCAAATTCAACGGACAGCATCGCCAGCCGGTCCTGAAGCTTCTCGATCTGCACGGTGGGGTACTGAACCCCTTCCTTGAAGCCAGCCTTGCCACAGGTATGGGCCTTGCCACCGATGGAGGTGGGAATGCCATACAAGCGACAGGTAATGGGCCGCGAATCGTACAATTCGCACTTTTCGTCGGCATCCAACAGAGGGCAACGAACACGCGCCTTGGAAATGCTTTCCAAAATTTCTTCGGTCCTGGCGCCATCGCGGGACAGGGTAAAGGCTTCACGCTTGATCTTGTAGCCCTGACGTTCAGCCGTATCCGCCCGATCCAGAAGCTCGCTTCGCTGCTGGCCCTTAAACGCGGCATTGAACTTATGATTCAGGTACAAGGCTTCAATCAGGGAAAGATCGAACAGGGCATGGCAACAGTCGCTGCAGCCCTCATGACACTTGATGCAGTCGCCATGCTGGGCCTGGACCTGCTCGAAAGCCTTGTCCACATCGGCCACCAGCCGTTCGTATTTTTCAAAAAATTTGCTGAAATCCATTTCCATCTTGTTATCACTCCGTGCCGAGGGATCTTGGGGCGACCACAAAAGGTATCCGCCCGGGTCGTTGACCTGGTGCTTTTGTTAATGCCTTCGTGGGGATTGTCACCCCCACAAGGCGAAATTTTTTCCCGATACGTGCCCTTTGCCGAGGCTCTGACCCCAAGATGCAGCAAAGGGAGCGGTACCAAAGCACCGCTCCCTCAGCTTTCAAGAATCTATCGCTCAAGAAAGAGACTAGTCTTCCTCGATCTCGATGGCGTCAGCCTCGCACACTTCCACGCAAGACTCACAGCCCAGGCACTCGTCTTCGTTCACAGGCACGGCTTTGCCGTCCTGAAGCTCGTAAACTTCCACGGGGCAAACGTCCACGCACTCACCGTCGCCAACGCACTTGTCAGTGTCAACAGTCACTTTGTAACCCATCTTGGAACCTCCAATATTTTTTTTGCTCTCCTGCATGGCAGGAGTGTGGTCCTATTTGCTGTTGCGGCCATTAATCCACCGGAATTATTAATAAATCCGAATAAACCGCCGATACTGCAACCGCATCTAGAGAAAACGCAATAGCCGCTGGTAAAAAAGGTGTCAAGCGGCGAAACCAGTAATCATGGCCTTGCCACAGAGAATTCTAGACATTGAGCCGCACGTAATAGGTCCGTCCGCCTCGAAAAACCACCATTAAAAGGCTATTCTGCATGCGATAACGCATAAATGAAGCTCCAAAATCCGCATTGCCCGTCACTCGGATGCCGCCAACTTTTGTCAGCACATCACCCACCTGCAGGCCAAGCTTTGCCGCCGGAGACCCGGACCGAACCCCGGAAACGATCACACCTTTGCCGGATGGAGCACCACAGCGGATCCCCCAACGTTGCCAGGCAAGGCTCAACATCCTGTTTGCAGGCACAGGCGCGGGCTGAACCGTCAAAGTCACCGGCTTACCCGCCCGATAAATCGTCAACCCAAGGCGCTGGCCCTGCACATAATTGCGCAGCAGTTGCAGATAATGCTCTTTGCCCTCCACGGGATTGCCTTCCAGCGCAAGCAGCACGTCACCCGCAACCACCCCGGCCGAAGCGGCGGGGCTGTTTTCGAACACACTGGTGATCAGCAATCCGCCAACGGCATCCAACCCGAAATAACTGGCCGTTTGCTGATCCACATTCTGCCCAGAGATGCCCAACCAGACCTGACTGACAAAACCCTGGTCCAAAATCTCGGCCACCACGCGCTTGGCCTTGGAAATGGGGATGGCAAAACCAATACCCTCGGCTCCGGCCTGAATGGCTGTATTCACTCCAATCAATTCACCAAGAATATTCAGGAGCGGGCCACCACTGTTGCCGGGATTGATGGCCGCATCGGTCTGAATGAAATCCGTGTGGGCACCCTGCTCGGTCCGCACCGTACGCCCCATGGCAGAGATCACACCCGTGGTCACGGTGTGCGAAAAGCCAAAAGGATTGCCAATGGCAATGACGGTTTCACCGATCAGCAGGTCCGAGGAATCACCCACCATGACCTGAGGCAGATCCTTGGCGTCCACAAGGCGCAGCACCGCCAGATCAAAGTCCGTGTCCGACCCCACCAACTCGGCCTCGAACTCTCGACCGTCCAACAGACGGGCGGTAATGGTCGTGGCCCCGGCAATAACATGAGAATTGGTCAGCACCAGCCCTTCGTGACCGTCGAAGATCACCCCGGAACCCAGACTCTGCTGAGTGAATCGGCGTGTTCCTCGCGGGCCGAAGAATTCCCGGAACTGCGGTGGCATGACTCTTTCGTCGAACAGACCACCAAAAGGATTGATCTCGCGCTCCACCACCCGAGCGGTGGTAATATTGACCACCGCCGGAGCCACGGACTGCACAGCCCGCACCACCGGAGTCAGACGCAGCTCAGCCACGCCCTCGGGGGTAACGGTCATATGATCCGCCCGAACGGGAACGCTCAACGCAAGAAGCAGTGCACAGGCTGTCAGCAATCTCCAGATCATGACTAGCGGCGCTCCATTTCCATCAACCGACGGACACGCTCCTCCACCGGGGGGTGGGTGCTGAACCATTTGGCTGCGCCGCCCATGAAGGGATTGATAATGAACATGTGCGCCGTGGCTTCATTCCCACCCTGCATGGGGGCCTGCTGGGCGTAGTTTGAAATCTTGTTCAAGGCCGAGGCCAACTGGCTCGGGGTGCCGCTGTAACGCGCCCCCGATGCATCGGCCAGATATTCGCGGGAGCGGGAAATGGCCATCTGGATCAGCATGGCCGCCACGGGCGCGATAAAGGCCAAGGCAAGCGCAGCAATGGGATTGCCGCCCTCATCATCGCTATTGCCACCCATGCCGAACAGGGCCGCCCACTTGATCATGGACGCCACGTACATGATCACACCGGCCAGCACTCCGGCCACACTCTGAATCAGGATATCGCGGTTGGCGATGTGCCCGATTTCATGGGCCAGCACCCCTTTGAGTTCTTCGGGGGTCAATAGGCGCATGATGCCCTCGGTTACGGCAACCACCGCATTCTCCGGGTTGCGTCCGGTGGCAAAGGCATTGGGGGCCTGCTGGGGAATCAGCGCAATGCGTGGCATGGGGATGCCTGCATTGGCGGACAATTCCTGAACCATGGCGTGCAGCCCGGGTGCGTCTCCAGGGCCCAGCAACCGGGCCTTGTACATGGAGAGCACAACCTTGTCGGAATACCAGTAACTGCCCACATTCATGACCATGGCCAGAATAAAGGCGATCACCAGCCCCCCGCGGCCACCCATGGCGCCGCCGATAAGTATGAGCAACCCTGTCAGCAGACTCAGCAACAGGGCTGTTTTCAACTGGCTCGTCATCGTCGAATAACTCCTTGGAGTGTGTGTTCAAAAAAGCGGCGCTAAAGATCACGCCTATTCGGAAATCTCGATCCTGATTGTTTTCTTCATATCCTTGATCTTCTTGGGCACGGTAAGGGTCAGCAGGCCATGGGCGAACACGGCGTTCACATGGTCGCCATCCAGACCCTGAGGCAGCACAAAACGCCTGCCGAACGGGCCATTGCTTCGCTCCATGATATGGAAGACGCCACCATCAACATCCTTTTCCAGATGCACCTCGCCGATGACAGCCAGCTTGTTGCCGGTCAGCTCCACGGTCACATCTTCCTGGCGAACCCCGGGCAACTCCACCTCGATGACAAAACCATCGGCAGTCTCCAGCACATTGGCTACGGGCTGCCGAAGTTGCATCCTGCCATGGGAATCCACTCCGCCCGACAGGCCCTCAGCAATCCTGCCCGTGCCCTGAGCAAGTTCTTCAAGCCGTATCCATGGGTTGTCGTCGTACTTGGCCATGTCGGGCCGCCTCCGATTTGATATTGCCTTCATCACTGCCGCTGATAGAGCTCAAAATATTCATTCCCGGGCCGCTGTCAATGACTGGCGGTCTTGCCAAGACCGCCTCGGGACGAGTAAAGAGCGACTTCACCTTCAAGAATAACACCGCGACTCAAATCGACTCCACAGGAAGAACACCATGAGCACCAAACTGCGCAACCGCCTGGATCAGGCCATCAATGCCATCACCCCCCTCGACGCCACGCTGGAACCTGCCGCCCGCGCCCACCTGGACGACCTGACCAAGCCCAAAGGCAGCCTCGGACTGCTGGAAGACTACGCTGCCAGGCTGACCCTGATTGCCGAGGGTGGCGCTCCCGGCATTGATCCGGCCCGCATCTATACCATTGCCGGAGACCATGGCGTGGCCAAGACCGGGGTCAGCCTGTTTCCGCAGGAAGTCACCCGCCAGATGGTGGCCAATTTCCTGACCGGAGGCGCGGGCATCAACGTCCTGGCCAAGACCGGCAACATCGACGTCAAGGTCGTGGACGCAGGCAGCGCCGGTGGCCCCTATGACGAGCACCCCGGGCTGATCCAGATGAAGGTGGCCGAAGGCACCGAGAACATTGCAGAAGGTCCGGCCATGACGGAAGAGCAGTGCCTGCAAGCACTGTTGAACGGCATCGAACTGGCCGACAAGGCCGCTGCCGAGGGTCTGCGCGCTCTGGGCACCGGTGAGATGGGCATTGCCAACACCACCCCGTCCACGGCTCTGTATTGCGCCTATTTCGATATATCCCCAGCCGAGATGACCGGGCCCGGCACAGGCCTACCCGCCGAGGGTGTGAGCGCCAAACGCGAGATCATCAGGAAGGCCCTGGAAGTCAACGCCGAGGCCATCGACAGCCAGGACCCCCTGCGCATCCTGACTGCCCTGGGTGGATATGAAATTGCCACCCTGGCAGGCCTGATCATCGGCGCCGCCAAGAACCGGTTGGCCGTGGTCGTGGACGGCTTCATCTCCACCGCTGCCTTTGCCGCCGCCTGGAAACTCTGCCCCACGGTAAGCGACTACGCCTTCTTCAGCCACGCCTCGGCCGAACCCGGCCACGTCAAGGCCGTACAGGCCATGCAGGCCCGGCCCATGCTGGACCTGGGACTGCGCCTGGGCGAAGGTACCGGAGCGGCCATTGCCCTGTACCTGCTGCGTTGCGCTGCCAACATCTACAACGACATGGCGACCTTCTCCCAGGCCGGTGTCGACGCAGGCAGCAACTAACAGCTTTTTCTTGGGGAGGAGTCCGCTTGTGGAACTCCTCCCCAAACTTCCCACCAGCCCGTTTTCATTCCCCACAAATCGGACAAAGGGGTCGGAGCAAAATCTCCAGGCCTGTTCTTTCAGCGGCCACGGCCTTCACATCCTGGCCTCAGCGCGCTACAGTCCGGCCCATGGATCATCCTCTTATTTCCATAATCATTCCCGTGCTGCACGAGGCCCAGGGCATCAACGCCCTGGTCCAGCAAGTGCGTGACCTGCCGACACCGGGACCACTGGAAGTTCTGGTGGTGGACGGGGCCCCCGAGGCCGACACCCTCGCGGCACTCACGGCAGATGCGATCCCCCTGTCCTCCCCTGCAGGGCGGGCCAGACAGATGAATTATGGTGCCATGCGCACCAGAGGGGACATCCTGCTGTTCCTGCACGCAGACACCCGCCTGCCCGAACGCGCCCTGCATCTGGTGGATGAATCCCTGGCCCACAAGGCCGTGGCCGGGGCCTTCTCTCTGGGTTTTTCCCAAAAGGCCGGAACCGGGCTCAAATTCATCGCAGCCGCAGCCAACGCACGCACCTGGCTGACGCGTGTACCCTATGGCGATCAGGCCCAGTTTTTCCGGCGCAGCTATTTTCTACGACGCGGGGGATATGCAGAAATTCCGTTGATGGAAGATATTGAGCTCATGGAGCGCATTCACAGGCGGGGGGATCACATCGCCCTGCTCTCCGAAGCCGTCACCACCTCGCACCGCCGTTGGCAGCAGGAGGGAACCATCCGCTGCACGGCCCGCAATCTCGCAATCCGCACGCTGTATCATTTCGGGGTTTCCCCCGAGCGCCTGGCTCACTTCTATCGCTTTGGAAAACAATGATGCCCCGAAAACGCCTGCTCATACTCGTCAAGCTTCCCCTGCCCGGACTGGTCAAAACTCGTATCGCCGCCCAATGGGGCGATGATGTCGCCGTGCAACTCTACGACGCCATGGTCCACGACCAGTTGGAGGCCGTAGCCGATACCGATATCCCCATCACCTTGTGCCACAGCCCCATCGCCCCGCTGGATGCCTACCGGGACTGGCTTGGACGTGAACATTCCTTTCAATTGCAGGAAGGCGACGACCTGGGGCAACGCATGCGTCACGCCTTTGAATCCGCTTTTTCCAAGGGAGCCGAGCAACTGGTGCTGGTGGGCAGCGACCTGCCCGAAATCAGCCCCAAACTCCTGCACGAGGCTTTTGCCGCTCTGAATACGGTTGGAGCCACGCTCGCCCCCAGTGATGATGGGGGCTACACCCTGATCGGATTTTCGCGCCGCAGCTTCCGCCCTGAGGCCTTTGAGTCCATTCCGTGGAGCACTCCGCAGGTCCTGGCCGCAACAGTGGCCGCCCTCGAGGGCGTGGGACAATCCGTGCACCTGCTGCCGGAATTGGCCGACCTAGATACCGCAGATGATGTTCTGGAGCTCACTCGCCGCCACACCGCAGGCGGACCACACAGGACACTCACCCTCGCGAACCGACTCCTCGACAACGGCTGACATCGCCAAACGCGCCTGCTCCGCCTCATGAGGCCTCATGAGCCGCTTGCCGCCGCTGCGCAGTTGGAATACAAACCCCTTACGGTATCGCCGACAAGGAGGAGCGCACCATGATCGATCGCAAGCCAAATCGTGAAATCACAGACCAGGAAGAACTGCAATATGTGCTCGAACGGTCCAAGATCCTGCGTCTTGGCCTGTGCGCGGATAACGAACCCTATGTGGTGCCCATGAACTACGGCATCGGCGAGGGTTGTCTGTATCTGCACTCGTCGCAAAAGGGGAAAAAGGCCGACATGCTGCGCGCCAACCCCAGAGTCTGCTTTGAGATGGAAACGGATGTGGCATTGATCGAGGCCGACGCTCCCTGTGGCTTTACCATGCGTTTCCGCAGCATCGTGGGCTACGGTACAGCAGCCTTTCTGGAAAACGCGGAGGAGAAACTGGCGGGCCTGAAAATCATCATGGCCCATTATTCGGACACCACCTTCAAGGACGGGGACTTTCTGGAAAAGGCCCTGGCCAAGACCGCCGTCATTCGCCTGGACATTGAATCCATGCGCGGCGCAAAACACGGATGGAACGGCTAAACACATGGATCATCTCAAGAACATCGCCCGGCTGCTGATCACCTGCCCGGACAAACCCGGCATTGTGGCCTCGGTGACCAATTTTCTTTATTCCCACGGGGTAAACATCACCACTCTGGACCAGTATTCCACAGACGCTGAAGGCGGAAATTTCTTCATGCGCCTGGAATTCCAGACCCCACACATGGACATCTCGGCCCCAGCCCTGGAAAAGGCCTTCGCCGAAGTCATCGCCCCCAAATTCGAAATGCAATGGCACATCAGCTACGGTGCCAATATCAAGCGCACGGCCATCCTGGTCTCCAGATTCGACCACTGCCTGCAGGAACTGCTCTGGCTCTACAAACGCGGCAAGCTGGACACCGAAATCGCCATGGTCATCAGCAATCACCCGGACCTGAAGGAAGATGTGGAGGCCTACGGCATTCCCTTCCACTACATCCCGGTCAAAAAGGGCGACAAGGGGGCCAGCGAGCAAGCCATGCTGGAGCTCATGGAAGGCAAGGTGGATCTGGTGGTGCTGGCCCGCTACATGCAAATCCTATCCGGGGACTTCGTCTCCCATTTCCCGCAGCAGATCATCAATATCCACCACTCATTCCTGCCCGCCTTCGTGGGAGCGGACCCGTATCGTCAGGCCTACGAAAAGGGCGTCAAGCTCATCGGAGCCACCGCTCACTATGTGATCGAGGAACTGGATGCCGGGCCCATCATCGAACAGGACGTGGCGCGAGTCTCCCATCGCCACAGCATTGAAAAGATGAAGGACCTGGGACAGGACCTTGAACGCACCATCCTGGCCAACGCCGTGAAATGGTACTTGGAAGACCGCATCATTCTGGCGGGCAACAAGACCATCGTCTTCGAATAGCCCAACAGCCACAGAACATTCATACCCGCCGGAGGCTTACGCCCGGCGGGTTTTCTTTTTGCTGTTGCCCGGGCAGCACTCATGTTCTATCATCGACCACCCTCGGAACCATCAGGCCACAGGATTCCCCCGTGAATGCATCTCCCCAGCATCCCATGACCTTTGATGTGCAAGGCCTGCGCGCCGGAGCCATCAAGACCCTGCCCGTAGCCATGGGGGTGGCGATCTACGGGCTGGTCTACGGCATGCTGGCAGGCCAGTCAGGCATGACCCCCGGCGAGGTCACGGCCATGAGTGCACTGGTCTTTGCCGGCGCCTCGCAGTTCGTGGCACTGGACCTGTGGATCGATCCTCTGCCCGTGGGGGCACTCATCGTCATGGCCTTCATTGTCAATCTGCGCCATGTGCTCATGGGCGCAGCCATACAGCCATGGTTCTCGCGGCTATCGCCGCTTCAGGCCTATGGCAGCATGTATTTCATGGTGGACGAGAGTTGGGCATTGACCATCAAGGATTTTGCAGATGGTCATCGCCGTGGAGCCTTCATGCTCGGCTCCGGGCTGGTGCTGTTCGCCACCTGGCTCTCGGCTTCGCTTGGGGGACTGCTGGCCGGATCCATGGTGCCCGACCCGACACGCTACGGTTTGGACTTCGCCTTCACAGCCGCGTTCATTGCGCTACTGGCAGGACTATGGCGGGGCAAATCCGACCTGCCCATCTGGATCGCAGCGGCCGTGGTGGCAATTATCGGATCGCTGCTGCTGCCGGGCAAATGGTACATCCTTGCTGGCGGATTGGCTGGGGGGCTGACAGGAGCCTTGCGCCATGACTGATGCCACCCCAATGCTGACCATCGCGGCCATGGCCGCAGTCACCTATCTGACCCGTGCGGCGGGCCTGTTCATTACCAACAGGATACGCATCACCCCCCGGGCCGAGGCCTTCCTGTCCGCCATCCCGGGAGCAGTGCTCATCTCCATCATCGCCCCGGCCGCCTTCACCCAGGGCCCTGCCGAGGCCCTAGCCGCATTGGGCACACTGGCTGTGGCAGCCAAGACCAGAAATCTGCCCCTATCCATGGGCGTGGGCATCGGTCTTGTCTGGGCCTTGCGCCAAGTGCTGTAAGCCGCCAGGCAACATCAGATTCCACACCTGCTCCTCTTTCCATAAAAATTCCCCCGCCCAAAGAGACTTCTCCTTGAACGGGGGAACAGAGAGGACGTTGTCACCGTCTGCCTCAGGTCTTAGGCTTGGGCAAACGATTCGAATGGATTCAAGTTCGGTTTACTCACGCTGTACTTGGCCTCGTCCAATCCCTTGATGTAGGCCCAACGCTGGGTTCCATATTCGTAATGCCACCATTCGCCGTGATAGTTAACGAATCCGGCCTGAAGCATGACATGGTGCAGCAACCTGCGATTATGCAAGGCTTCGTTCTCGCGCACATCCAGAGTCTCTCCCTGTTCCAGGAGTTCCTCGAAATGACGCGTGTAGGACACGGGACCGGGATAATCAAAGCTTGCGCCGAACCACAGAGGAGACCCGTCGGTAGTGGCCAAAGCCAAATCCACAGCCCCACCGGTGACGTGCGGCGAAGGCCGCCGTTCATCCAGACTGGGCAGGGCCACAAACCGAGAAGTCATGTTTTCCAGGGCCTCATCGTCCAGCCCTGAATGCACACGTTTGAGAGACGCCTTGCATTGGGTGAACAGCGACGTCTGGACCTCCACGCTTCGCCAGGTATCCAGAATGATCAGGCGCAGGTTTGAAGGCAACAGATCCTGTGCGATCAGCAGCCGCTTGCGGACACCGTCACGGGCATAACACTCGGACAATGCCCCGGGGATACCCGCAGCGTGATAGGCCGGGCGCACGAGATACCGCTCCGGTGCCAATGACAACGGCACAAGCGCCTCGCCACAATCAGCCACGGATGTGGTGAACACGGTATCCCAGGAGGGCTTCTCTACCGCCTTGATCGGCGGCGCATCCTGTACGGAGAGGACGGCGCAATGGTTGCCGTCGGTATGGATGGTCTCATTCATGATTCAGCCCCTAATAACCGAGCATGCGTGGCAGCCACAGCGAGATGGACGGCACGAAGATAAGCATCAGTTGGCAGGCCAGCGCCACGAGGACGAACGGCCATATATGTTTGAACATCTTCTCCAGAGGCACGCTGCCCACCGAAGAAACGATGTAGACGCATGCGCCCATGGGCGGCGTAATCAACGCGATGGTGATATTCAGGGTCATGACGATGCCGAAGTGCAACGGGTCAATGCCTGCGGCCATGGCCAGAGGACTGAACACCGGAGTCAACAGCACCAGGGCCGCGATTTCCTCCATGAACATGCCCACCACGAAGATGATCACACTGATCAGCAGCAGCACCATGGACGGGGTTGTCGCATATTTCAAAACCACGGGAGCCATGGCCTGAGGCACCTGCTCCGAAGAGAGAATCCAGCCCACAATGGTCGCTGCGCCAATGACCACGAAGATGACACTGGTCAGGCGCACGGTGTTGGACAGGGCCTTGAGCACGCCCTTCATATCCAACTCACGGGTCCACAGGAAACCCACCAGCAGCACATACAAGCTAGCCACGGCTCCTGACTCGGTAGGAGTCATGAAGCCAAAGAGGATGCCGCCGATAATGATACCGGGAGCAATGAGGGCGGTAATCGCACCACAACTGGCCTTGAGCAGACCCATGGTGGAAAAGCGGGTATTCACGCGCGGCAGATTCAGGCGCCCCGCATTGACGCGGTGCATAATCATGAAAGCCACGCCCAACAGGATGCCGGGGACCACGCCAGCCATGAACAGGGCGCCCACATTGGTCTTGGTCATGGCGCCGAACAGGATCATGAAGATACTGGGCGGGATGATGGGTCCAATGAGTGAACTGCCCGCGGTCAGACCCGCAGCGTAGGAATCGGGATAGCCACCTTTCTTCATGGCCGGGATCATGATGGACCCCACAGCCGAAGCATCGGCTGCGGCAGAACCGTTGACACCCGCGAAGATGATGCTGGCCACCACAGTGACATACCCCAATCCACCCTTCAGGTGCCCCACCAGGGCTTCGGCAAAACGCAACAGCCGGGGGGTCAGCCCCGAACAGCCCATGAGTTCGCCAGCCAGAATGAAATAAGGAATGGCCAACAGGGAAAAAGGCTCCATTCCCCCATAGAACTGCTGAATCATGAGCCGGAACTGCGAGAAATCACCCACATAGGCAAACCCGGCAAAAGCCGTGGTCAGCATAGCGGCGAATAGTGGCAAACCGGTCACGAGCATGACGAAGAAGACTAGCATCAGAACAATGCTCATGACGTGCCCCCCTCGAGGTTTTCGTTCTCAGGTGCGCCGGGTGGGATGAACTGCCCCAGCGTATATTCCAGAAGCATCAGACTCATGCCCACGGGAATGGCCAGGAGCGGAATGGCTTTCTTGATGCCCAAGGTCATGATGGTCAGCATGCGCAGCTTGTAAGCGTACTGGAAACCCAGAATGATCATGGCACCCAACACGCAGACAAACACAATGCGTCGCAGCCAGATGACCAGCCAGCGCATGTTTTCAGGTAGCTTGTTGACGATAATCTCGATGGCCATGTGCTCGCCACGCTTCAATGCGGGAGCAGCCGCAAGCATCACCATCCAGACCAGGGTGATCTTGGCCAGGTCCATGGTCCACATGGGCGGACGGTAGAACCTGCCGAAGACCCCGAGCATGACATCGGCCAGATTGACGACGAGGAGCACCCCTGCCCCGATCAGGCAGAGGCGCTCCAATACGTCAGAAGCCTTCTTACATAAGGAGGCAAATGGACTCATTACTTGGCCTCGTGGTTAGCCTTCTTGGCCTCGGACAGGGCCAGGTCAATCCACTCCTGCGCAACCTGCGCCTTCAGCCATTCAACATAGGAAGGGCTGCCCAAGGCCTTGAACTCGGCCAATTCGGCAGCGGTGGGGGTGTATACAGTCATGCCATTGGAAGCCAGGAATTCCACACGCTGATCAACCTGAGATTCCACAAATTCACGGGTCTTGGCATTGGCCTCGCGGGCGGCCTGACGCAGAGCCTTCTGCTGTACGGCAGGAAGAGAATCCAGCAGCTCGCCGTTCATGAGCAGGAACTGGTCGGAGTACTGCACATTGGCCAGACAGAGATGCTTCTGCACCTCATAGAGGCTCCCCATGATGATGTAGGTAGGAGGATTCATCTGACCATCGGCAACGCCGGTCTTGAGGGCAAGGTAAACCTCGGTCCAGGGGATGGGAGTACCAGCGGCGCCAAAAGCCTCGTACATGGCCACCTGACTGGTATCCATGGCACGGTAGGTCAGGCCCTTGAAGTCCGCGGGGGAATGGATGGGCTTGTTGCCGGTAAAGGCCAGGAAACCACCCTCTTCAACCACTTCAAGCAGCTCGATGCCGGTACGCTCGCGCAGGGTCTTGACGGCCTTTTCCATGAACGCGCCACCATCAAAGAAGATGTGTGCGGCCTTGTAGCTATCGAACAGGAACGGAATATTGGTGGCAAACATTTCGGGGAACACGGTCTGCATCCCACCGTAGGAAGCGACGTTGATCACCGGACCGCTCATGGTCTGTTCCATGCGCTGCTCTTCGTTGCCCAACTGGCTGTTGGGGAAAAGCTTGATCTCGATGTCGCCATTGGTGCTCTTTTCCACCAGAGATTTGAACGTGGTGGCAAAGGCATGCACTGCGTTGTCATCCCCGCTGGGTGGCCCATTGTAGCTCATCTTGATGGATGTTGCGGCCAGGGCACTGGCCGGGAGGGTCAGGACCAGCAAAAGGATCATGGCGAAGCGTTTCATGAAGTCGTCTCCTCGTCTAAGGGTTAAGCAAGGCGTATACCGCGCGGCATTGCATCTCATGGAGTTGCTGCACTGTCCATTCTGTCGGCAGCCAGGCCCCATGTCCTGCGATGTCAATGGCTTGGGGTTGCTATGCATCATTATCCGCAACGGGTTGTATACGCAGTGGATAATGGAGATCGGGGCGGCACTCCCTTACCATCCCTTTCTCTTGCAAGACAATTGTCTCCCTGAACCTACATTTGCGTAAGTTTTATTGCATTACAATACTTTGTATTTATCAGCAATCTATCCGCTCAGCTACAAATGTCAAGCAACGAATGATGCGCAATGGGGATGAAATTTTGGGTAAAACAGTATAGAATTGCCAAGATGATTAGGACGGGCCACGGACATGAAACCCAAGAGAGAGGCATGGCACAAGATATCAAGAAACGGAACGACGCGCTGTTTGTGGCCTCACTGGACAGGGGGATGTGCATTCTCGAAGCCTTTCACGGCAACCGCAAAAGCCTCGGCCTGACAGAGATCACGGAAATCACCGGCCTGAATCGCAGCGCGGTCCAGCGATTCCTTCATACATGGGAGCAATTGGGCTACCTCTCCAAGGACCAGACCACCAAGCGCTTCACCCTGACCCCGCGCGTCATGACGCTGGGCTACAATTTCCTCAGGGGCAACCGGCTGGTGGAGATCGCCACCCCATTTCTGCTCGAAGCACGAGAGCGCACCGGCAACTCCATGTATCTGGGCACTCTCGATGGCCTGGACCTCATCTATCTGGTCCGGCTGCCACAACGTTTCCTGTTGTTCGAGAGTACCCTTCCGGGCCGGCGCATCCCGGCCTTTTGCGGTGCGCGCGCCATCCTTGCCCACATGGACGACAAGGATGTGCTCGATATCATGGACCGCTCGGAGCACAATCCCATCACCCCGCACACCGTGCTCGGCACCGAGGCCAACATGACGCTTGTGGAGCGGGTCCGCGAGAAGGGCTACTGCGTTTCCAGCCAGGAATTCCTGGCTGGCGAGATCGCAGTCTCTGCCCCTGTCATCAATGCACAGGGCACACCTCTGGCCGCCGTGTACATCTCCGCCAAGCTTTCGGAATGGCCCGAGGAACGGGCGGAGCAGGAGCTGGCACCCGTGGCTCTCGAGGTGGCAGGAATCATCGGGGCACAATTCTAGACCAACGCATGGACCACGGCATTGAAAAGGGGCGCTTTCTCAGCGCCCCTCGTTTTTTCCTTCCTTTTGATGGCCCCTTCCGGGCCATATCAATCACTTGATCAATGCACAGTCGGTGGGATCGCCCTGAAGTTTCATGATGGTATGGTTCAGGGTGGGCACCAACGGCTCCAGATTTTCTGCCACAGCCTTGGGGCTGCCGGGCAGGTTGACTATCAGCGAGCCGCCCAGGGTTCCTGCAACCGCTCTGGAAATGGCCCCATGCGGGGTCTTGGTCAAGCTTGCGGCAGTCATGGCCCGCTCATAACCGGGCAGACGTTTCTCGATGACCGCCAGCGTTGCCTCCGGGGTCAGATCACGGGGCGCCACTCCCGTACCGCCGCTGGTCAGCACCAAGTCATAGCGCTGGGTCAGGCACAAATCCGTGAGCAGGGCCTTCAGGGTCGCAGGATCGTCAGGGATGATCCAGTCCCGAGAATGACAGATATCGAGCTTGCCGTTCAGGAGGGAATGGATGAGCGGAGCGCATTCGTCCTTGCGCTCGCCACGCGAGCCCTTATCACTCAGGATGACCACGGCCACGGCCATGCCCTGGCGCTTGGCAATGGCGTCCATGCTCCCGGCAGGAAATTCCACGGGGGTCAGTGCACGCAACAGCAGTCCACGCCGGGCCGGGTCCGCCGGACCGCTGGGCGGCAACCACAGGGCGGATTCCACCAGCAAATCGCCGGGGCATTCCTCCTGCCCGATATGCGCGCCCGCAGGCAGTTCAGGCAAGCCATCCGGTGCCATGAGCCCCGGATTCGGAACCAGCGCCCCAGCCGGGGCAGCGATGATGGTTTCTCCGGCATCCAGTTGGAGATCCAGAGATACGGCCAAGGTGAAAGGGGCATAGGATTCGTTCATAGTAATATCCTCTTCTGTCCGCGGGGCCGTTCGACAACAGCCTTTGTTGGTCAGCCTGAAAACAAAACGCTGTTTAGGCCAGCAGCACGGCAATGATACCCGTCAGAAAAATTCCGTCAAAAGTGCCTGCTCCACCAATGGAAAGCATGGGCGCGTCGAGCAGGGCCTTGGTCTTGGGGGTCACCAGATGCAACACGTCCGCTCCCAGCAATGTACCGATACTCCCCGCGATGTAGGCCACCTGAGGGCTGACCTCGGGCGGTGCCATCAGCAGTGCAGCCAAAGCCGCTCCCAAAGGCGGCAGCAAGACCGGAATGCCGATGCCCTTGCCCGGAATCGGTCTGGCCAGAGCATAACAAAGCGCGCCCGTGGCCGCCACGGCCAAGAGCGTCCCGGCTTCCAGCCCGATGTTGGACAGAAAATACAACGACAGCAGACAGGGGATGACACAACCGCCCACATTCACGGCCACCACCTGATCCGTCAGTTCGGTCTCGGTCTCCATGCGCAAAGGGGCACCCGTGCCGAACTGGTAAAACTGGCCTCTCAATACGGGGCGCCGCACCAGGCGACTGGTCTTGTACAGCGGCAGATTCACTCCGCTGCCAATGAGTGTAAACAGGAGCCACAACAGGGCCTGCCCGGGGCTCATGCCCAATTTGGCAAAGGCCACGGTCACCAGCCCCACCTGCACGAGAATGAATATAAGACCCAGCAGCAGGAACAAGCCCACAGCCGCCATAATCACGAAGGGAAAGGAAAAATACGGTCGCATAGGTTGCCAATCCGGCAGAGGCCGGGGGTTTCGCTCACGGAGAAAATGATATAATTTCCCAAGAGCTTCGCAGGGTAATCAATGCCTTGGCCGAAGTAAAACCTAAGCACGATTCCCGGAGTGTCCATGAAAGGTATCATCCTTGCCGGCGGCTCGGGTACGCGGCTGCACCCCATCACCCGCGCGGTGAGCAAGCAGCTTCTGCCCATCTACGACAAGCCCATGATCTACTATCCGCTTTCGGCGCTGATGCTTTCCGGCATCCGCGAAGTCCTGATCATTTCCACGCCGCATGACCTGCAGCGCTTTGAAGAACTGTTCGGCGACGGCTCGCAACTGGGCCTGTCCATCAGCTACAAGGAACAGCCAAAGCCCGAAGGACTGGCCCAGGCCTTCACCCTGGGCGAGGATTTCATCGGCGACGACTCCGTGTGCCTGGTGCTGGGCGACAACATCTTTTACGGCCAGGGCCTGTCCGTCACCCTGCAGACCTGCGCCCGCCTGGAAGAAGGCGGCATCATCTTCGGCTACAAGGTCAAAGACCCCGAGCGCTATGGCGTGGTGGAATTCGATGATCTGAATAACGTGATCAGCATCGAGGAAAAACCCGAAAAGCCCAAAAGCAAATTCGCGGTCACAGGCCTGTACTACTACGACAACAGCGTGGTGGAGATTGCCAAGGGGCTTGAGCCCTCGAAACGTGGCGAGCTGGAAATCACGGACGTGAACAACGAATATCTCAGGCGCGGCAACCTGAAGGTGGAATTCTTCGGTCGCGGGCTGGCCTGGCTGGATACCGGAACCCATGAATCCCTGCTTCAGGCCGCCAATTTCGTCCAGGCCGTGCAGGAACGCCAGGGCGTTGTCGTGGCCTGCCTGGAAGAGATCGCCTGGCGCATGGGCTACATCACTCTGGCCCAGATGCGCGAACTGGGCGAGGCCCAAGCCAAGACCGGCTACGGGAAATATCTGGTCGATCTGGCAGACGACCAATCTTAAACTTTCTTTAGACTATTTCTAAAGCCGTTGTGGAAGCTCATCCGCAACGGCTTTTTCTTTGGCAGAACCTGTCAGTTCATCCTGTTCAACCACTGCTGCGTGCTCATCACCTCGCCATAGGCAAAGGCCAACTCGGCCATGAACACCGAATGAACCACGGCTGCTGTCAGCGATTCACCCTGAAATTCAAAAGCCATGGCCGCACAGGCATCATGCAGTACGGTACAGGTATATCCCATCTCCACCGCACCGCGCACCGTGGAGTCCACACAATTGTTCGTCATCATGCCCACGACGAACAGATGCGTGGCCCCTGCCTCCTGCAAACCGATTTGCAAATCCGTACCCAGAAATGAATTGGGTTTGGTCTTCACGATCACGGTCTCGCCCCGGTCCGGGGTCACGCAGGGATGGATATCTGCACCCCAGGTCCCCACTTCCAGCAGTGGAGAGCCCTGTGGAGCGCTGTGCCGGACATGAAACACCGGCACCCCCTGCTCTCGGCAGCGGCCCAACACCTGTCGGGCACGCTCTCCCGCGGCCTCAGCTCCTTCCAATGCCCATCGCCCCCCAGGAAAATAGTCGTTTTGCACGTCAATAATAACCAGTGCTGTCTTCTGTTCTGTCTGCATGGCAGCCTCCTGTGCTTGAAGTTTTTCCATCAATAGCTTCTCTTTTTGGGGCCCGGAAGTGTCTGATTTGACAAATTGCTTGCAGAATAGGACAATGCCTTTTATGCCATCCGTCGCCATCCTTGCCCTGCCCCATTGTGTCCACTCCAGCGTGGTGGGCACTTTGGACGTCCTCATGACCGCCGATAGCCTCTGGCGCGACATGGGTAGCAGGGCCTTGTTCACCCCGGTGGACATCGTCACAACCGACGGTAAGCCTGTGACCGCTCACAGCGGACAGGCCGTGGCACCATCCTCCTCCATTGGCGAGCGTCCAGTGCCGGACATGATCATCGTCCCGGCCATCATGAACGGGCTGGACGCCGCCCTGGAGAACAAGCGTGCTCTGCGCTGGATAGGCAACTCCCACAGCAAAGGTTCCGTGATCTGCTCGGTCTGTGCCGGTGCCTTTCTGCTGGCCGAAGCCGGCCTGTTGACCAAACGGCAGGCCACGACCCATTGGGCGCTGGTGGACAGCTTCCAAACGAGATACCCAGACGTGGACCTCAAGCCCGAGCGCATGCTAGTGGATAATGGGGATACGATTTGTGCAGGAGGGGTTACCGCCTACCTCGATCTGGCCCTGCATCTGGCAGGACGATTCGGCTCCACGGAACTGGCGGCAACCTGCTCCAAGCTGCTGCTCATCGACCCCCAACGGGACATCCAGTCACCGTATCGCATCTTCGCTGGCCAGAAAGGCCACGGTGACAAGCAAGTGGAAACGGTTCAGAACTGGCTGGAGGAGCATCACACCCGCCCGATCACCGTTCCCGCCATGGCAGAGGTTGCGGGCCTGGGGCTACGGACGTTTACCCGGCACTTCACCAAGGCCACGGGTGACAGCCCGAGCGAATATTTGCAGCGCTTGAGGATGGAGACAGCCAAAAGGCTGCTGGAAAGCACGAATCACAGCGTGGATGAAGTGGCAGAAGCCTGTGGATATGCAGATTCCACGGCCTTTCGCAGACGGTTCAAGGCCGTGACCGGAGTACCGCCCGGGCGCTACCGGGCGAGATTTTCACTACTGGAGACACGGTTGGGCAAGGCGGGCTGAGGACGCAAAAAGACCAATACGCCAGGATCGAGTCCCGCGTATTGGTCTTGGAAATACAACTTGACGATGCGCGCGGTTTATTGGAAACCGACGCCTCGGATCGGGCTTAGTGGTGGCCGTGCTGTTTGATGCGCATCAGTGCAACACCAACAATAACAGCCATGTAAATAAAAATGAGACTCACACCCAGCATACCCTGGGAAGTGCTATGCCATGCATTGGTAGCCAGTTCGAGAACAACACCCATATTTCTACTCCTTCGTTGGCGTTTCGCCCGAAGAAAATTGTCTGAAAAATCCAAAAAGTCAAGCCACTGGGCCAGGGAAAAGTACAATGAGCGAATTTTTTCACAAAGGACAGACTCTGGAACTGAACGTGGAACGCATGGCTTTCGGTGGACGAGGCATTGCCCGAACCGAAGGTTTCGTTGTTTTCGTTGATGGCGCACTGCCCGGCCAGAAGGTCCGCGCGACAGTCACCAAGGCGGCCAAGCGCTTTGCCGAAGCCGACGTCGATGAAGTCCTGGAGCAGACCCCGCACTGGACCCAGCCCTTCTGCCTGCACTTCGGCAAATGCGGTGGCTGCCAATTCCAGGACCTGGATTACGCCGAGCAACTCAAATGGAAGACCGAGCACGTTGGCGACCAATTGACGCGCATTGCCCGCATCGAAGCCCCGAAGATTCACCCGGCACAGGCATCCCCGGAACTGCGTGGCTTCCGCAACAAGATGGAATTCGCCTTTGCCGGCGGAGGTTCCGAGTCAGGGCCGCTGTCTCTCGGCCTGCACCGCAAGGGCTCCGAGCGCATCGTGAACATCGAGGAATGTCATCTGCCCTCGCCCCAGTGCGCCGAAATCGTACGCCACGTCCGCGAATTCTGCCGCCGCACGAGCATCCCCAGCTATGATCCCCGCACCCGGCGTGGACTTTGGCGATTCCTGGTGATTCGCGAGACCAAGACCACCATGCAGACCATGGTCCAGATCATTACGTCCCAGGCTCAGGACGGCGGTGCAATCCGTTCCCTGGCCGACGATCTGCACCAGCGGTTCCCGGCCCTGACCACGGTGGTTCACTCCACCCGCAAGGCCCGCTCCGCCATTGCCCACGGCGAACGCCAGGTCTTTCGCACCGGTGATGGATACGTCATGGAGCAGGTGGGCGACATCCGCTACCGGATCTCCGCAGATTCCTTTTTCCAGACCAACACCCCGGCAGCCGAACTGCTCTACGCCGCTGCGTGCAAAGCCGCAGGACTGACGGGCACCGAACACGTTCTTGATCTGTACTGCGGATCGGGAGGACTGGGACTGGCCATGGCCAAACAGGCCGCATCGGTCACCGGGATCGAAACCGTGCCCGCTGCCGTGCGCGACGCCGAAGCCAATGCCAAGCTCAACGAATTCACCAACTGCACGTTCATTGCCGGGGATGTTCTGGAAAAACTGAAAACCCTTGAGCAGAAGCCCGACGTTGTGGTCACCGACCCTCCGCGCTCCGGCATGCACCCCGATGCCGCGGCGGCACTTCTGGAGCTTGCTCCCGAACGCATCGTCTACGTGTCGTGCAACCCGTCGACCCTGGCCCGCGACATCAAGCAATTGTCCGGGGATTATGCCCTGACCGAGGCCTGGCCCTTTGACCTGTTCCCGCACAGCCCGCACATCGAATGCGTCGCTTTGCTGGAACGCTTGAAATCGTGACAATTCCACTGTATGGAGTTTGTGAATATTTCAACGAAAGGGAGCGCGCTATGGATTACTTCTGGTTCATCCTCGGTATTGTTGGTGTTGGCCTTTGCCTGTTCTACATCAAGCAGTCCTGGAAAAACGGCGAGTACTAAGATCTTTCGGGGAGCCTCCGCAGGAGGTTCCCCTTCGCCTCATCCCCTCGGGCACTTCTAGCCCCCACGCAGCCACCCTGTCCGCCATGGCGTTTTCAGGCGGGCTTTTTTTGTGCCTGATTTTGGGTGGCTGTTACCTGTCGGACACGGGGGCATCCTACCATTCCTCCGCTAACCCCATGCAACGAGCTTTAGCAGAAGAAAAGAAATAGGCATGGTGCCCCCTAATTTCTAATTATTTTTGGCTTTGCTAGCTCCGTAGCTTTGCGCTTGTTGCATACAGACTAATCTTTATCTATACATAACTATGCCACTAGAAGCACGATAGAGTTGAAGTACTTTTATTGGAGGGCTGAAAGTTGAGCCAAGAATGGGTAGCGGCCTCTTATCCATTGGATATTTTGGAAGATCAACGCTTAAAAACTCTTTTCTGCCTCCTATTTGACAGGGTTGTATTGCATTTTCCAATTGCTCATACTGGTTGTGGCGGAGGGTGGGGGATAACAGGAGAGTTTGAGGACCCGCTTATTCATGAAGGAGTCATTGATCTCAGAGAAGAATTTTTTCTCGATGAAATCATAGCTACTGAATACCCCTCAAGCTATGTAGGGCTAGAGGATGAAGAGTTTGAAAGATACTTTGATCTAAACGTTGCAGGCATGGCTTTAAAATGTTGTTCAGAAGAAGGTGCAGTCCCTGCGACATGGAAAATTGAAACTCCTGTCCCTCTATATATGCTCGCAAAATTCAACGTTAATAGTTGTGCAGATTTACAGGCCAGTGCACTTGCTATTCAGTCCTTGGACTTAACGCTTCCGTCTTTTAGCACACTAAACTCATACGATATTTTAGAAGCAAGAGAGCTTTTGAAGGATCAGCTCGGCCCGTTTCGAACAGCAATGTATTCTCTAGCACCAAGTATTCGCTCTGCAATAAGTTCAGGAGCTTCTTTGGATGATGTTTGTGCTGAGGCAAAATATTTAGCCCAGACCACCATTATCCCACAGCTTGAAGACCTAAACCGAAAGCTAAAGTTAGAACGGGGTGCATTCTGGAGAAAATTGATTCTGAAAGTTGCAGGCCGCCTTCCAAGCATCGCCTTTAAATGGATGTCATGCACCGAACAAGAGGCTTTGCTTGACGTTGCAAAACTTGCCCAGGGGGTTGGAATGCAGGCTTTGGAGAGTGATAGCTTCCGCAAACAATTATTACTCAATGAAGGATTAGGGTTTCTTATTGCCGCTCAAGACACTGTTGAGGATCTATTATAAAATCAACGGGGACAGCATACTAACTCCCTATTCGGCAAGCGGCGCACCAACTTCGCCCTTCCCCGTTGGCCGTTCAGAAGTGGTCGGATGCCAGGAGCAAACAAAAACGGGCTTGACGCGTATCAGGCATACGCGAGAACCCGTTTTTTCGTGAAGCGCACCTAGGGCATAAGGTCTTGTAAGCTCGAAGACTCGCTAACAATTCACTTAACACCGCAGACGGCTGCTTATGGACGGCCAACAACTACACAAACCACTCCTGCCACCCCGGCCACCCCGAAACCATCTCGCTAATCAAGCCATACCCAAACCCCGTAGGATGCACCCCGTCATTGCGGCGCACATCCTGAAGATAACCGTCCGAAGCCGCCAGCCTTGAAAACACATCCAGATACGGCACACCCAGCTCGGCGCAGACCGTTCCCAGCACGCTGTTGATCTCGCGGTTTCGGGCTGTATGGCTTTCATCGGCCACAGGCGGCGGCCCCACAAACAGCACCGGAGCAAGGCCTGTGGCCCGAGACAGGATGGCATGGGCATTGTCGCGGGTTTCATCCAGCGGCACATGCCGCCTGCCATCGAGAATGGCCGTATCCGCCGTACCAAAGGCAAAAACCAGCCGGGACTCGAAGCCTTCAAGCCTGCGCTGTTCGAACTCGCCCTCCCAACGGGGCAGTATTTCGCGCGTGGCCTGCTTGCGCACCCCGAGGTTGTAGTAGGTCAACGTCCGGCCCGAAGCCATGAGAGGAACACAAATCCGACCGGCCCAGCCCAGACAGGCGCTGTCCCCGGTGCCGTTGACCAGCGAATCCCCAAAAAAGCAGATCACCATGACTGACTCCTTGTCTTATGCAATGGTCGCGGTGGGTCCGCGTAATGATGCAAACACGTTCCCATCACCCCTCTGGTTTGCCAAAACCCAACTTTTGGTGCAACGAAAGATAGCACCAATCATCGAGGGAACCATGAAAAAGAAATCGACCACCCTGGCCGAAGAGGCCCGTTCCATTCTGGAACGCATGATCATTTTCAACGAGCTGGATTCCGGGGTCATGTACTCTGAAAAGCAGTTGGCCACCATGCTCAACATGGGCCGGACCCCTGTGCGCGAAGCCCTGCAACGCCTCTGCCACGACAAAATGGTGGAAATCCACCCACGCCGCGGCGTTCGTTTCCCACAGGTTACGGTGGAGAACCAGCTGAAGCTGCTGGAGGTCCGCCGGGGGCTTGAGCCTCTCTGTATACACTACGCCACCCTGCGTGGCACCGTGGAACAGAAGCGCCGGATGCTGCATCTTGCCGACGCCATGATTGCCGCTGCCGAAAACGAAGACCACGTCGCCCTGCTGGAGTATATCCGCGAGGCCCACGAAATCCTGTCCGAAGCCACGACCAACGACTATTTCGCTCGCGTCATGAGCCCGCTGCACGGTCTCTCACGCCGATTCTGGTTCCTGTATATCAGGCGCAGTGGCACCATCATGGACGGGGCCATCCGCCATGCCGACATCATGCAGGCCGTGGCCCGTGGAGACGAAACCCTGGCCGTGGCCGCATCCGAGGCACTACTGGATTACCTGGTGGAGTTCTCCTACAACGCCCTGAAAATGGACAACGGTACCGAGACTTGACACAGCCCCCGCGTTGCGGGCATGGTCCGCTCATGCATACCGCCCACACCGCCCTTATCAATCTATTCTGGTGGTGGCCCTGCTCGACAGGGCCGCGTGGTAGTGCTTGCGTTTAACGACACAACTAGTTTTTGACTAAGCAACAGACCAACCGCGGCAGGGAAACCAGCCGCGGTTTTTTGTTTGGCCCCACGGTTCGGTTGCCCACCCAAAGGAGAGTAATCATCATGACCCAGCTTCCCGACGCAAAAGGCTTTTTCGGTGACCACGGCGGACAGTTCCTGCCCCCGGAAATCATCGCAGTGATGGACGACCTGAACGCTGCCTTTGACAAATACAAGGACGATCCCGAGTTCATCGAGGAATACAAATACTACCAGCGGCACTACACCGGTCGCCCCTCGCCCTTGTATCTCTGCGAGAATCTGACCAAGGCCATGGGTGGAGCAAAAATCTACCTGAAGCGTGAAGACCTGAACCACCTGGGCGCACACAAGGTGAACAACACCGTGGGCCAGATCCTGCTGGCCAAGCGCATGGGCAAGAAGAAGATCATCGCCGAAACCGGTGCGGGTCAGCATGGCGTTGCCACTGCGGCCACCGCCGCACTGATGGGCATGGAATGCACCATCGTCATGGGGGCCGAAGACATCGAGCGCCAGAAGTTGAACGTCTTCCGGATGCGCATGATGGGCGCCGACGTGGTCCCGGCCATGAGCGGCCAGCGCACCCTGAAGGAGGCCGTTGACGAGGCCCTGGGCCTGTGGATTCAGGACGCCCAGAACACCTTCTACCTGCTGGGTTCCGCTGTGGGGCCACATCCCTACCCGGCCATGGTCAAACACTTCCAGGCCGTGATCGGCCGTGAGGCCAAGGAACAGATCATGGAACTGGAAAACCGCCTGCCCGACTATCTCGTCGCCTGCGTGGGCGGCGGCTCCAACGCCATCGGTCTGTTCGCGGACTTCCTGGGTGACGAGCAGGTCAAAATCCACGGTGTGGAGCCTGCGGGCCGCGGCCTGACCCCCGGTGACCACGCCGCGAGCCTGACCCTGGGGACCCCCGGCGTCCTGCACGGCTTCACGTCCTATATGTTGCAGGACGAAAAGGGCGAAGCCGCACCTGTGTATTCCATCTCCGCCGGGCTGGATTACCCCAGCGTCGGCCCCGAGCACAGCTACCTGAAAGACATCGGCCGCGCCGAATACTATACGGCCAGCGATGCCGAAGCCGTGGAAGCGTTCTTTGCCCTGTCGCGCACCGAGGGCATTATCCCGGCTCTGGAATCCGCCCACGCTCTGGCCCACGCCATGAAGCTCGCCCCCACTCTGGACAAGGACAAGATCATCCTGATCAACCTGTCCGGACGCGGCGACAAGGACGTGGCCCAGATCGAGGAAATGCTCAGTGCTGGCCAAATCCAGGCCCCGGTCTAAACAACTTCTGCCATGCGGGGTACCCTCCAGGCACCCCGCATGGCATTTTCAGCCCCTCACCCTGTACGATAAATTCCCCTTCACCTCGCCAGCCCGTCTACGCTTCTTGGCAACAGGCGCCATTCTTCCCCGGGGCACTCCCCTTTCCACTTGCGGGGCATGGCTGTGACGACTATAGTCCCAATGTTCTTGATGAACCCCGCAACCACCCCCAGAGCATGGAAATCTTTCGAGCAGACCTGCACATCCACTCCCGGTTCTCCCGGGCCACAAGCAAGAAGCTGAACCTGCGGCTGCTTGCCGCCTGGGCTCGCATCAAGGGCCTGGACGTGCTGGCCACCGGAGACTTCACCCATCCTGAATGGATTGCCGAAATCGAGGAGCATCTGGAACCGGACGGTGCCGGGCTCTACACCCTCAAGGACAATCGACGCCTGGAACGCGAAACCCCGTTCCTGGACGGCTACCCCCTGACCGGGCAGACCCGGTTCATGCTGGTTACGGAAATCAGCTCCATCTACAAGCGCCACAACAAGACCCGCAAGGTGCACAATCTGGTATTCATGCCCAGTCTGGACAAGGCCAAGTCCTTCAACCAGCGTCTGGAACAGGTGGGCAACCTGAAGTCCGACGGTCGGCCCATCCTGGGGCTGGACTCGCACGACCTGCTGGAGATGGTGCTGGAGACCGACCCGCAGGCCTTTCTCGTTCCCGCCCACATCTGGACCCCGTGGTTCTCGCTGTTCGGCTCCAAGAGCGGCTTCGACTCCGTTGAGGAATGCTATGGGGATCTGGCCGGCGAAATCTTTGCCATGGAGACGGGACTTTCCTCGGACCCGGAGATGAACTGGATGATCTCCGCCCTGGACCGCTACCGCATGATCTCCAACTCCGACGCGCATTCCGGTGAAAAACTGGCCCGCGAGGCCAATCTCTTCTCCGGCGAAATCTCCTACGAGGGGATATACAGAGCACTGCGCGGCGAAGCCCTGGGCCACAAATTTCTGGGCACCCTGGAATTCTTCCCCGAAGAGGGCAAATACCACCTGGACGGGCACCGCAACTGCGGCGTGGTCATGGAGCCGCAGCAGACACTGTCCTGCGGCGGCCTGTGCCCGGTCTGCGGCAAGCCGCTGACCGTGGGTGTCCTGCACCGGATCGTGGAGCTGGCTGACCGCGAGCAGCCCAAGCAGCCCGCCGATGCGCCGGGATTCACATCCCTGATCCCTCTGCCCGAGGTCGTTTCCGAGATTCTGGGCTTTGGCTCCGGCAGCAAGAAGGTCAAAGCCTTCTATGGACGACTCATTGCCCGCTTCGGTTCCGAACTGGCCATATTGCAGGACATCCCCCTGGAAGACATTGCCAAGGTCTCCACGCCACTGGCCGAGGGCATTGGCCGCATGCGCCGGGGCGAGGTCTACCGAAACCCCGGGTTTGACGGCCAGTACGGATCCATCTCGGTCTTCAGCCCTCAGGAACAATCCGAGATCAAGGATGGCGGATCACTGATCAAGATGCCTGCGGCACGCCCTCCCATGGTCCGGCCTCTGCCCGGCACAGGCCTCAAGCCCGAGGTACGCCCCCTGTCCCTGCTCTCCGGAACCCCCATTTCATACAATGCCCCTCAGCAGCGCGCCATTGATGCCGGCCCCGGCCCGGTGCTGGTGCTGGCTGGCCCGGGCACGGGCAAGACCCAGACGCTGATGGGACGCATCGGCCGCCTGCTGGGCGAACGCGATTCCTCGCGCCATATCCTGGCCCTGACCTTCACCCGCCGTGCGGCAGGCGAATTGTCCAAGCGGCTGCTGGATCTGCGCGGCGAGAACAAGGCCCTGCCCCGAGCGGACACCATGCACGCCATGGCCTATGAATGCTGGGTGGATTCCTACGGTGAGGCCCCCACGGTCCTGTCCGAGGAAGGCGCACGCCGGGTCTTTGCCGAAGCCACCGGCCTGCTGGGCAAACCCCTGAAAGAAGCATGGCAACAGGTCAATCTGGCCCGCGAGCGGATGCAGAACCCACCCGGTGATCTGGCCGACCACTTCCACGCCTACACCAAGACCAAGGAATCCTGGAATCAGACCGATTACACGGATCTCTTGAATTTCTGGCTTGAACAGATCGAGGCTGAGATCTGGGCCAACCCCTATACCCACATCCTTGTGGATGAGGTTCAGGATCTGTCAGTCCTGCAACTCAGACTGATCAAGGCCTTGGCCTGCAAGGGAGGCGAGGGGATCTTCGCTATCGGCGATCCCAATCAGTCCATCTATTCCTTCCGGGGTGCGGCTGGCGACGTGCAGGAAAAATTCCGCCAGTGGTGGCCGCAGCTGACGACCATCACCCTGGGCGAAAACTACCGTTCGGCTCAGGAAGTGCTGGATGTAACCGCCCCTCTGGTTCCGCATTCGCCCAAGCTCAAGGCCAACAGGGATGTGAAAGCCGACATCCGGCTCTTTAATGCCCCGGACGGGGCGCGTGAAGCCGCCTGGATCGGCGAACGTATCCGCGAGCTTATCGGCTCCACCAGCCATTCCCTGGCCGACAACACCACAGAGGGCACGTTGTCACCCGGCGACATTGCCGTCCTGGTGCGCTTCAAGGGACTCATCCCCCCCCTGCGCACCACCCTCGACAGGCTGGGCCTGCCCTGCTCGGTGCCCGAAGCCGAAGCCTTCTGGGTGGAGCCGCGCATGACCGCCATTCTGGACGCTGCCGGACGCACACTGGGCATCGTGGGCGCCCCCGAGGCCAATGCCGATACCCTGGATATTCCCGAACGTGTCCTGCTCAAGGGGCCCGTGGGGCTGGCCGCATATCTGCAATCCAACCCGCCCTTTGACCACCTGTTCTGGACAAGCCCGCAGTTCAAGAAATTCGACAAGCTGTATACGGAGTTGGGCGGCTGGCCGGGGTTGCTGAACTGGGTGCATCTGCAAAGCGAATTGGACATGGTCCGCGCCAAGGCCGAAAAAATCCAGATCATGTCCCTCCATGCCGCCAAGGGTCTTGAATTCGAGGCCGTATTCCTGCCCGCCCTGGAGGATGGCATCCTGCCCTTTGCGGGCAGTGAATTCCTATCCGGCAAGCAGGCTGCCCCCATGGCGGACGAGCATCTGGCCGAGGAACGGCGCCTGCTGTACGTGGGCATGACACGCGCCAAATCCATGCTCTATCTCTCCCACGCGGACAAACGCGACCTCTACGGACGCGAGCTGCTGCCCACGCCCACGCGCTATCTGCTCGAACTGCCTGATGAGACATTCGCCAAGACGACACTGGTGGGACGCAAGGTGCGTCAGGAAAAGCAGTTGGATCTCTTGGGAGGCGGGGACTAGCCCGAACGCGACAAAGTGGGACGCCTGAAAGGTGGTGGACCACTGCCCCTACAGGGCCAGAAACCGATACACCCAGCGCTCGTAGATCGTACACATCCGGGTGGTCAGATGAGGCCTGATACCCGCATCACGCAGCCTGCAATAGATATGCAGGGGATTCAGGTGATGTTGCAAAAAACGTTTAACGACAACCATTGATGCCTCCAGTCCCGGAGGACGGCCTTTTGCGGGAAGGCAGCAAATTCCATGCCCTGTCCTCTTTCCTGAAACCCGACGGCGAGTTCCGTCACAGGCCTGTCATGAATCATCACTCCAGCGCCGAAAACCCGGCACTTTCCGCAGCCAATTCCTACTCATCTTATCGGCGTATTGCCGCAAAGCTGAAGGGATTGCCCAGGCGCGTGGCCGCCCCTTCCTTCGTGATCCCGGATACCGTGGGCGCCAACTGCCATTTTCTTGAGGGACTGTTCCCCGAGGTCGGGCTCTGCCTGTTCGAGACGGACTCCTGCCTGGCTTACGGCGACCAGGATCTGCCCCCGGACCTGCCCGGATTGAATCTGGACTACCATGTGCATCTGCCCCTGGACCTGCCCTGGGCGCAGGGAGCAGAGGCCGCGGCTCAGGCTACTCTGGATCTTGTGACCAAGACCGCCTTTCTCAACCCGCGCTTCTACGTACTCCATCCCCCTGGAACCACAGGAGAACTGGAACGATTCTGCACCTTGTGGCACAATGCCGGACTACAAAACAGGGACCTGCTGCTGGAGAACATCGAAGGCAATGATCTCGACGCGCTGCTAGGCGTGAGTGGCGATTTGGGCCTGTCCCTGTGTCTGGACTTGGGGCATATGTTATCTTATGAACAGCAGTTCCTGCTCCGTGTGGCGGACTGGAATCGCGTACGTATGCTGCACGTCAATGCCCCCGGGAAGAGTTCCCGACACGAAGCGTTGACCTCACTGGGACCCGAGGGCAAAATCCTGTTACAAGCCCTGCTTGAACATTCACGCCCGGAAACCACGGTCATGCTGGAAATCTTCGGGGAGCAAGGCCTCTTCGACTCGGCAGCATTGCTGGCCCAATGGATGGAACAATGGAAGCTGGTGTAAGGCGACTCATTCTGGGGGGGGAAAAATCGGGCAAGTCCGATCACGCCCTGGCCCTGTTGCACAAGGCCCCCGGCCCCGCCTTGCTCATCGCCACGGCCCAGACCCTGGATCACGGCTTCCGGGAACGCATCATGCGCCATCGCGTGGAACGCGGCCCCGAGATTCCCGTACGCGAAGTGACGTTGGACCTGCCCGAGGCCCTGGCTCAGGCGGCAGGACACTACACCACCATTCTGGTGGAAGGCCTGGACTACTGGCTCTACGCCTGTGCCCAGGCCGACTGCATCAACGAACGGGAGCAGGCGCTCCTGAACGCCGTGGATTCCTTGGGGGAGACCGGCGCAATCTTCGTCTCCTGCGAGACGGGCCTTGGTCCTGTGGCGGCAACCCGTGAAGTGCGGGCTTTCGTGCGCGGGATGGGACAGCTCAACAGACGGCTGGCGGAGCGTTGCTCCGAAGTTGTTCTGGTCGTGGCTGGTCGCCCCCTGAGGCTTTCGGAGTAAACTCAATTTATGGCATATTTCCGTTCCCTGCCCCGCACTCCCGATCTGCTGAGCCTGTTCAACAAACAGGAACGCTGGCTCATCGCCATGAACGCCGACCCCGACGCCATGGCCTCTGCCATGGCCTTGAAGCGCATCATGGCCCACCGGGTGCAGGACGTGGGCATCGCCCACGTCAACGAGGTCTCCAGGCCCGACAACCTGGAAATGATCCATTCCCTGCGCGTCCCTACGCGCAAGCTGACTCCCAATGTCATTGCCCAGTATGACAGATTTGCTCTGGTGGACTCGCAGCCCCACCACCACGAAGGCTTTGCGGATATGAAATTCTCAGTGGTCATCGACCACCATCCCACATCCAAAGAGCATCCGGTGGAGGCCGAATTCGCACACGTCGAACCGGGCTACGGGGCCAACTCCAGTCTGCTGACCGAATACCTCTACAACATGAACATCCGGCCCGGAAAACTCCTGGCAACCGCCCTGCAATACGGCATCAAGACCGACACCTCGTCCTTTGAGCGCGACTTTGCCGAGGCCGACCTGCGTGCCTTCCAGTACCTGAACAAGTTCGCAAGCCCCCTGCTGCTCAAGAAGATCTACCGCAGTGAATTCCACCTGGAATGGCTGCGTTACTTCTGCCAGGCCTATTTCAAGATGCGCCTCATGGGGCAGGGCATCTTCGCCTTTATCGAACATGTGGAAAGCCCGGACATTCTGGTGCTGCTGGCCGATCTCTTCCTGCGCGTCCACGGCGCATCCTGGACCGTAATCAGCGGCGTTGTGGACGACAAGGCCATTGCCATCTTCCGGGGAGACGGCCTCAGGCGCGACATGGGCAAATTCGCTGCCCGCTGCTTCGGGGACATCGGCTCCGCAGGTGGGCACAAAGGTGCCGCCCGTGCCGAAATCGCCATCGCCGATATCGACATGCCCTCACCCGAAGCCTTCCTCTGGAAGCGCCTGCACACCAATAAGGCCCGCGCCAAGAAAAACGGCGCAGCCAAACAGGAATAGACATGTCCCTCAAACAACGCCTAGGCCTGGACCAAGACCCCATTTTTCTGGTGGATGGTCACGCCTTTCTGTACCGATTTTTCTACGCCTATCAGGATATGCGCCGCGCCGACGGCTTTCCCACAAACTCGCTGTTCCTGTTCCTGCGCATGATCTTCGGACTGATCAGGACCGAACAACCACAATACGCAGGCTTCTTCTTCGATGGCCGAGGCAAAACCTTCCGCCATGACTTGTTCGAGTCTTATAAGGCTCAACGCCCCCCCATGCCTGAGGATCTGCGACCGCAGATCGACCCCATCCAGCAGGCCATCCGCCTGATGGGCTTCAAGGTCATCGTCTCCGACGGCAACGAGGCTGACGACTGCATCGCCTCCCTGGCGGCCCGCTTCAAGAACGAGCGCCCCGTGGTCATCGTGGGCGCGGACAAGGACCTGAAGCAATGCCTGGATGAGCGGGTCTATCTTTGGGATCCGGGTTCCAAGGCTGACAAGCTGACCGGACTGGCCGAATTCCGCGAGGAAACCGGCATGGAGCCGGACCAGTGGCCGGACTTCCAGGCACTGATCGGCGACTCGGCGGATAACATCCCGGGCATCCCCAAGGTCGGCCCCAAGACCGCTCAGAAGATCATGGCCGACAGCCCCACCCTGGAGGACCTGAAGCAGACCCTGATCGACGGTGGTGGCGATTTCACCAAGGCCATGCGCAAGAAGCTGCAGGACCACATTGGCGACGCCTTCCTGTACCGCAAACTGACCCGCCTGGAACTGAACGCCTGCTCCGACACCAAGCTGGAAGACTTCAGCCGGGGCCAGGCCGATCACGACGAAATGCTGGCCTTCCTGCAGGAATATGAATTCCGCACCCTGCTGCGCGAACTGCCGCGCGTGGTGCCCCCCACGGCGAAGGCCTCGCAGCAAGGTGCTCAGGCTGCGAAACCATCCCCAGGCACCCCGGACAATGACCACGTCATTGCCGAGACCACCAGCAAGGGTGAGGTTCCGCAGAAGGCACCGGCAACAAGCCAGGAGCCTTCTGCCAAGGCTCAGATCAAACCAAACGCCGAACAGACGGGCCAGACCCAAGGGACCCTTTTCGACATGGCCCCCACTGTGGCCACCCTGCCCGAGGCAGACGTGCATCAGGCCGCAAACGCCGCAGCACTGCCCGCCATGACGAACCTGCATATAGGGCTGATCCCCGACGACGGTGGATTCTATCTGGGCATTGGTGGAGAGGAGTGGCACACGTCCATCCCCGCCTCCGAACTGGTCCCAATGCTGAGCACCGCGGCATCCATCGCCACCCCGGACGTCAAGGCGCTGCTCCGCGAAAACGATTGCTGGTGGACCATCCCCGAGGACCGCTGGTTCGACCTGGGGCTGGCCGCCTATCTGCTCTCGCCCGAAGACCGCAACTACACCTGGGACCGCCTGACCCAGCGCCTTGCCCCCGAACTGTTGGACAAGCTTGTGGCCGGACAGGGCCTGACGGCCAAAGCCCTGGCCGAGGCCATGCGCGACAGATTGTCCAATGCAGGTCTTGCTGATTTGATGCGCGATCTGGAAACCCCGCTCATCCCCATGCTGGGGCGCATGGAAATCGCAGGGGTGCGCATCGATAGGGATGCCCTGGCTGGGTTTCTAAAAGAGGTCACTGCCGAATTGAACGCCCTGACCGAAAAGATTTATGAGCAGGCAGGTCGGCCCTTCAACATGCGTTCCAGCCAGCAACTGGCGGAAATCCTGTTTACGGACCTGGGCCTGAAGCCGCGCGGCAAAACCCCGGGAGGCGTTCCTTCCACCTCCTTTGCAGTGCTGGAAAAGATCAAGCACGAGCATCCCATCATCGAGGACATTCAGGCCTTCCGCAAACTGGAAAAGATGCGTTCCACCTATCTTGAGCCATTGCCCAAGGCCGCGGGCCCGGACGGGCGCATCCACACGACTTTCAACCAGCTGACCACAGCCACGGGGCGACTTTCCAGTTCTGGACCGAATATGCAGAACATCCCCATCCGCAGCGATATGGGACTGCGCATGCGGGCCTGCTTCATCGCCGAACCGGACAACCTGCTGGTGGGTGCGGACTACTCTCAGATCGAGCTACGAGTCCTGGCGCATTATTCCGGGGAAACCACCCTCATCGAAGCCTTCCGTCACGGTCAGGATATCCACTCGCGCACCGCAGCCCTGCTCTTTGACACCAGCCCCGAAGAAGTCAGCCGCGACCAGCGCGGCAACGCCAAGACCATCAACTTCGGACTGATCTATGGCATGGGCCCGCAAAAGCTTGCCGCCGAACTGGGCATCAAACTGGCCGAAGCCAAGGAATTCATTGAGCGCTATTTTGAACGCCTCTCGGGCCTCAAGGAATTCTACGAATCCGTGGAAGCCTCGGCCCGCGAACACGGCTTCGTGACCACCCTGGCCGGACGCCGCCGATTGCTGCCCGACATCAACTCGCGCAACAAGAACCTGCAGTCCCAGGCCCGTCGGCAGGCCATCAATACCCTGATTCAGGGCAGTGCCGCCGATATCATCAAGCTGGCCATGCTGGCTGCAGACCATGACGAAGAATTGAAACGGCTCGAGGCCCGGCTCATCCTGCAAGTGCATGACGAACTGCTTCTGGAATGTCCGGCGGACAGGGCCGAACAGGCTGCCTCCAGACTTGAAGAAATCATGTCCGGGGTTTATGAACTGGCCGTACCCTTGGCCGTGGATAAAGGCATCGGAAAGAACTGGGCCGAGGCCCACTAGCACCCCCTTCCGGTTTAGCGTTGGGGCGCATCATCTGCGACCCCATGGACACGGGCAGCGCGCCCTTACAATTTGGAGAACTCCGGCGGTCAAGACACTCCTCGTCCATCGGATCAACACTCACCTACAGCCCTTCCACCGACTCGAAGGAGCCCTTGATGAAGACACGTCTGCTCACGCCCGGCCCCACGCCGCTGCCCGAAGAGGTTCGCCTGACCCTGGCCATGGATATGGTCCACCACCGCAAAGAGGGATTCACCGCGCTGCTGGGTGAGATTCAGCAGGGACTCAAATGGCTGTTCGGCACCGAGCAACCCGTCATACCCCTGACTTGCTCCGGTACCGGCGCCATGACCGCCGCCGTGGGCAATCTCTTCAAACCCGGCGAACAGGTGCTGGTCATCGAGGGTGGAAAGTTCGGCGAACGCTGGGGCGAAATCGCCGGGACCCACGGTCTGGACTGCGCGGTGATGACCGTGCCCTGGGGCAAAGCCGTGACCGTCGAGCACGTGGAAACCGCACTCAAAAACTACCCCGACGCCAAGGGCATCCTGATCCAGGCCTCCGAGACATCCACAGGCGTCCTGCATCCCATCAAGGAGCTGGCGGCCTTTACCCGCGAGCGCGACTTGATGCTCGTGGTGGACGGTATCTCGGCTGTCGGCATCTCCCCTTGCCCCATGGACGAATGGGGCATCGACTGCCTACTCACCGGCTCACAAAAAGGGCTAATGCTACCTCCGGGGCTGGCCTTCATCGCTCTGTCCGAGCGAGCCTGGAAACGCGTGGAAGAAATCAAGCCTCGCAATTTCTATTTCAATCTGCTGGGCGAACGCGCCAAGATCATGGTCAACAACCAGACCAACTTCACTCCGGCCATCAACCTGCTCATGGGACTCTCCACCTGCCTGGACCTGTTCCAAGAACGGACCATGGAAGAGGTCTTCCGCACGCAATGGGCGCTGACGCAGATGGCACGCGCCGGCGCCAAGGCCCTGGGGCTGGAACTTCTGGCCAAAGACCATTATACATGGGGCCTGACGTCCATCCGGCTGCCTGCCGGGGTGGATGGGGCCGTCCTGCTCAAGGCCTGTGCCGAGCGCTATGGCGTGGTCATGGCCGGAGGGCAGGGACACTTGAAGGGCCGCATCGTCCGCATGGGGCATATGGGCCATGTGGACTTCGCGGATGTCATGGCCGGGCTCTATGCTCTGGCACAGGGCTTGAAGCTTACAGGTGGACACTCCGGTTCCCGGGATTATCTGGAACGAGCCATGGAGGCCTTTGAGACGTCCCTGGCCGACGGACCGCCTGCGGACCTCTGCTAACTAACGGATAAAGTTTTTTACTCTGGACAGTTTGGAAGCGGGCAAGCTCGACCATCCGCTGGTGGCCAATGGTGAGTCCACCTGGTGAGAGCCCAGCATCGCACGAAACAGTCAAGACCGAACATGGAGAACGATATGTCCGACGAAAACAAGGCCGAACAGCCCCTCGAAAAGATGCCCCTGCCGCAGGTGACGTTTTCCACCTTCGTGATGTCTCTGGCGTCTTCGGCGCTGGTACATCTGGGCGAGGTGCCCGAACCCGAAACCGGGCAGATGATGCCCAGCCTGCCCGTGGCCAAGCACACCATCGACATCCTGGCCATGCTTCAGGAAAAGACCGGCAACTGCTTGGACCCCGATGAGACCCAATTGCTGGAAGGCCTGCTCTACGACCTGCGCATGAAGTACGTGGTCAAAAACAAATAGCTTAGGCGGACGATTACAATGGCGACTTTCAAGGCTGGTCTGGTGGGTGTCACTGGCTACGCAGGTATGGAACTGGCGCGGCTGTTGGCCGGACATGAACAGATCGAACTGGTACGGGCCACATCACGCTCCGATGCGGGCAAGACTCTGTGTGAACTTTACCCGAGCCTGACCGGAACCTGCCTCTCCGAACTGGTCATCACCCAACCCGACCCCGACGATCTGGCCCAGGCCTGTGATATCGTGTTCATGGCAGTGCCCCACGGAACGGCCATGGACATGGCGGCCAAGCTGCTGAGCCGCAACGTCCGCGTGGTGGACCTATCCGCCGATTTCCGCCTACGCGATGCTGACATCTATGCCCAGTGGTATGGTCTTGAGCACCGCGAACCACAGTTGATCGAGGACGCCGTCTTCGGCCTGCCCGAGCTGTATGCCGACAAGATCAAGGACGCCAAGCTCATCGCCAACCCCGGCTGCTACCCGACTTCCGCCATTCTTGGCCTGTACCCGGCACTGAAAGCGGGCATCGTGGAAACCGATGGCATTGTCATCGATTCCAAATCCGGCACCACAGGCGCCGGACGTGGTGCCAATGTGGGCAGCCTGTTCTGCGAGGTCTCCGACTCCTTCCGGGCTTACAATCTGGGCAAACACCGCCACACGCCCGAGATTGAGCAGGAGCTTTCCGCCATCTCCGGAGAAGACCTGAAAATCTCCTTTAACACCCATTTGCTGCCCATCAATCGGGGCATCCTGAGCACGTCCTACACCAGACTTAAAAAAAATCTTCAACTCGAGGACATATTCGGGTTATATTCGGAAGTGTACAGCACTGCCCCCTGGGTTCGGGTCTTGAAGAGGGGAACACTCCCGGAAACCCGCTGGGTACGTGGCACCATGTACTGTGACATCGGGCTGGTCGTCGACCCGAGAACCAATCGTCTGATCGTGGTCTCGGCCATCGATAACCTCTGTCGCGGAGCCTCCGGTCAGGCACTGGCAAACGCCAACCTGATGCTGGGGCTGGAACTCTCCACCGGCCTGAATCTCGCTCCACTGGTGCCATAGCCCAAGATAAAGGGGGGCATGCGAGGAGAAACGCATGTCCCAACAGCTGCCTACTGGCGATTCTACATCTGAGTCTGTCTTTGTGGCCCGCCAGCCCGTTTTTGATGATCATCAGGATATCTGGGGCTATGAACTCCTGTTCCGGGCTTCGGCAGAAGCTCGTGGAGCCCAGATCAGTGACGCCGACATGGCCACGGCCAAGGTGATTGCTGACGGTTTCATCCTGGCCGCTGGAGGCATGAAGTCAGGCCAGCGAGCCCTCATCAACTTCCCCCAAAGTCTCATTCTCGACCAATTTGCCTTCGCCCTGCCCAGCGATGTGGCGGTCATCGAAATCCTTGAAGACGTGAAGCCCGAGCCCGAAGTCATCGAAGCGCTCCAGACCTTGAAAGAAAGCGGCTACTCTCTGGCCATGGATGATTTCATGGGCGAACCCGAATTGATGCCTTTTGTGGAAATGGCCGACATTCTCAAGGTCGATATTCTGGGCATCCTGGGTCCCGAGGGCATTGCCAATGCAGACAAGTTGCGCAAAGTCATGGCCGATCTGGGTTCCACCAAGTGCCGCCTGCTGGCAGAAAAGGTCGAGGACAACGATGTTTTCGGTCTGTGCAAGGAATTGGGATTCACCCTGTTCCAGGGCTATTTCTTCGCCAAGCCCGAGATCATTCCCGGCAAAAAGATTTCCACCGGCGAAGTGACCAAGATTCAACTGCTCAAGGAACTGGGCAACCCGGACTTTGAAGTAGGCAAGCTCTCGCGGGTCATCCAGGCTGATCTGTCTCTTTCCTATCGCCTCTTCCGGTACATCAACTCCGCAGGCATGGGCGTACGCCATGAGGTGGAAAGCGTCCAACGTGCACTCACGTTGCTAGGCCAACGCCAAATCACCCAATGGCTGCGAGTGGTCATCATGTCTGATCTTGCTCCCTCAAAAAAGGGCGAGGAAATGGCCTTCATGTCCGTTCAGCGGGCCAGGTTCCTGGAGCTGTTGCATTCGGCGGCCGGGCAGATGAATATTCCGCACGAAACACTATTCCTGCTCGGATTATTCTCCATGCTGGATGCCCTGCTGGGTATGCCCATGGACGAAATTCTGCAAAATATCCCTCTGGATGAAGAGGTCAAGAAGGCCCTGATGGGCGACGAAAGCCGCTATGGGGCACTGCTGGGCTTGGTGGGGGCATACGAACGCGCGGATTGGGACAGCGCCAAGGCCATTTTGGAACAGTTCAATCTCCAGCCGGAAAAGGCCGACAAGAATTATGTGGAGGCTATGACCTGGACCCAGGATATTCTCGGAGGCGCACAAGAAGCGGCGCAACCGCAATAGTAGATCACGCAGTACAAATGGGTTCTACCCAAGGCTTCGTTCATCTGCTAATAATAACTGCAAGCTACCAGATGCACACATTTGGCAGCTTGCAGTTTCTGTTGCAGAGTTCAACCCAAGGAAAGCTTGCCTCATGTCACCTGATATCTCCATGGACAACACATACGAATCCATCTTTGTGGCCCGCCAGCCCATCTTCGATGACCAACAGGATGTCTGGGGCTACGAGTTGCTGTTTCGCGCCTCTGCCGAAGCAGGTGGTGCCAATGTCGCCGATGGCGACCTAGCCACAGCAAAGGTCATCGCCGACGGATTTGTACTGGCCAGCGACGGCATGAGCACGGGGCAACGGGCTCTGGTCAATTTCCCCCAGAATCTGATTCTGGATCAATTCGCTTATGCTCTGCCGAGCGATATCGCTGTTATCGAGATTTTGGAAGATGTACGCCCCGAACCCGAAGTTCTCGAGGCCCTGCAAGGGCTCAAGGACAGCGGCTACACTCTGGCCATGGACGATTTCATGGGCGAGACCGAACTGATGCCCTTTGTGGAAATGGCCGACATTCTGAAAGTCGACATTCTGGGTATTCTCGGCCCCGAAGGCATTGCCCACGCAGACAAACTGCGCAAAGTCATGGCCGATCTCGGTTCCACCAACTGCCGTCTGCTGGCAGAAAAAGTCGAAGACCTTGAGGTCTTCAGCCTATGCAAGGAATTGGGCTTCACCCTGTTTCAAGGCTATTTCTTCGCCAAACCCGAGATCATTCCCGGCAAAAAGATTTCCTCCAACGAGATTGCCAAGATTCAGCTGCTCAAGGAACTGGGAGCGCCCGACTTCGATGTGAACCGGTTGTCAAAGATCATTCAACTGGACCCATCCCTGTCCTATCGCCTGTTCCGCTATATTAACTCCGCAGGCATGGGCGTTTCGCAAAAGGTTGAATCCGTTACCAGGGCCATCACCCTGCTCGGCCAGCGACAGCTCTCCCAGTGGCTGCGAGTCGTCATCATGTCCGACCTTGCGCCCACCAAAAAGGGGCAGGAAGTCGCATTCATGTCCGTCCAACGGGGGCGCTTCCTGGAACTACTGGCCCAGCAATGCCCCTCCGGGCAAAAACCAGAAACGTTATTCCTGCTCGGTCTGTTCTCGCTTCTGGATGCCATGCTCGGGCAGACCATGGATGAAGTCCTGAAGCATGTCCCCTTGGACAAGGCCATGGAGGACGCCCTCAAGGGCGGTGAGAGCGAGTTCCGATTCTGTCTTGATCTGACCAAGGCCTATGAATACGGAGATTGGGAAGCCGTGGAACGAATGATCGCACCACACGGCATTACGCAGCCCCAGGCCGCGCCCCTGTACACCGAAGCCATGGCCTGGACCCAGAATATCCTTGGAGATTGCAACACTCCTGACTGCGCCTGATCAACAGGCATTGCAAACAATATACTAAGCCGCCGCCCCTTAAAGGAGCGACGGCTTTATTACGTCAATCCGTACTCTTTCTGAATCACAAGAATCGCTACGAAAAGTCTTTCAAAAACCGAGCGGAGCAGGAGCTATCAAACCCGATGGCCTGGAGTCGTTGCCAAGTCTTCACGCCGTACGGAGACTGAGAGCAAAGCTCTCGTGCACCTATTCAAGAAGTTTAAGACGACGCAGCGACACTGCCAGCGCGGAATTTCCAATAATTATCAGCCCCTTTCGTCAATAACCCGCTTGGTCTTGCCAAACGAACGCGGAAGCGACCCAAAGTCCACAATCTCCACACCGGCACGCGCCATCAATTGCTTGTGCAGGGCATCGGAGACGGTCTTGGACAGTTCACTGTCGCAGCCGGAGTGAACATCTTTGGCGCGCTCGACCTTGATGCGCATGGAATCACGCCCACCGGAACGCGTCAGCTGAATCTGGTATTCACTGCCTGTGTCCGGGAACTTGTGAAGCACATCGGCGATCTGACCGGGGTAGATGTTCACGCCACGGAAGATGATCATGTCATCGGAGCGGCCCAGGATCTTTTCGTGGCGCGGCATGGTCACCCCGCAGGAACAGATTCCGGGGATGAGCCGTGTCAGGTCGTGGGTGCGATAGCGGATCAGAGGTGCGGCCTGCTTATGCAGGGAAGTCACCACCATCTCACCGATCTCACCCGGTGCCACGGGTTGATGAGTGACGGGGTCCAGAATCTCCAGAATATACATATCAGCCCAGTAATGGATGCCTTCGTGGGCAGTACATTCCAGGCCTGCACCCGGTCCGTACAGTTCCGTCATGCCCGTAATATCAAAACTGTGCTTCAGGCCCAGGAGTTCCTCGAACCGCTTGCGCATCTTGGGAGTATGCGCCTCGGCTCCAAAGATACACTTCTCGAGCTTGATGGAGTCACGCAGTCCCTGTTTCTCGATCTCCTCACCGAGCAGCAGCGCCATGCTGGCTGTGGAGCAAAGACAGGTGGTGCCCATATCCTTGATGAGTTGCATCTGGATCTCCATATTGCCTGGCCCCACCGGCACCGCCGTGGCCCCGAAATGCTCGCAACCCAATTGGAAACCGGCACCAGCGGTCCAGAGGCCATAGCCCACGCAGATCTGCACCCGGTCCAAACGCGTCAATTCTGCCAATTCATAGCAGCGGGCCATCATACCCTTCCAGTCGTCCACGTCCTTCTGGGTGTAGACCAACACCTTGCGCTTGCCCGTGGTGCCGCTGGAGGCATGAATGCGCACCAACTCCTCTTCGGGAACGGACAAGAGCGGCATGGGATAGCCATCGCGCAGGTCCTCAACCGTGGTAAACGGCAGTTGGGAAAGATCATCCAGGCTTTTCACATCACCCGGCTTGAGTCCGACGTCCTCAAGTTTCTTGCGGTAGGCAAGACTACCCTCAAAGGCGTGTTTGACCGTCCACTTCAAGCCATCGAGCTGAATATCACGTATCTGCTGTTCATCCAGATGGGGGATGAACCGGTGCTGCTGAGTCATGTCTGCCGTCTCCTTGCCTTGTCCTGTGCTTCGGACGGGTTGTCCGAGTCCGCAAAATCCAGTACCCATACCGTGCAGACTCGGACTGCTGAAAAGTTCGCGTCACAATGCCTCAAATCGATTTTCCATTCAACCAGGGACAATCGCGCATGATCGAGACCGCCATCTTCAATATTCTGGCCTGCATCCTGGGACTCATCCTGGGCAGTTTCTACAACGTCTGCATCCACCGGGGCATCACCGGTGAATCCGTAGTCAATCCGCCGCGCTCCAAATGCCCGCACTGTGGCCATTTTCTGGCCTGGTGGGAGAACATCCCGCTTCTTTCATACCTGATCCTGCGTGGCCGCTGCCATAGCTGCAAGGCAGGCATCTCCATGCGCTACCCGGTGGTGGAGGCCCTGTCCGCCATTATCGCCCTGGCTCTTGCCGTCAAATTCGGTCCCGGTGCCAAGTGGGCGGCCTACATGGCCTTTTCAGGACTGCTCATCGTCCTTGGATTCATCGATCTGGCCACCATGTTCCTGCCCCTGTATCCCATGCTCATTGGCGCGGGTGCCGCACTGGTTTGCGCCCCTCTCTTCCTGGACATTCCACTCATGGATGCGAGCTTTGCTGCTGCTGCCGGAGCGGGCTGCTTCTGGGCGGTCCGCGCGGCCTACAAGATGCTGCGCGGCATCGAAGGATTGGGCGAAGGCGACATCTGGCTGATGCTGCTCATCGGGCCGCTGGTGGGGCTGGACCAACTGCCATTTGTGATCATCTTCAGCGGGCTGGGTCTGGTGGCAACCAGCATCATCTTCCTGCGCGGCGGATATGAACCGATCCAGAACGAAGAAGAGGCCGAGGCACAGACAGAAGGCGATGATGACGAACGTGGTGCCTTGCAGACGCCCATCCCCTACGGCCCTTTCTTATGCGCCGCAGCCATCGCCGCCGTGCTCATAGGCGATGAAGTCATGCGCTGGTACATCGGGCTTTTATAAACCCCGAAGGATTGAGCCCACAACAGATTAAAAAGGGGCAGGAGGCTTTGCAGAAAAGCCCCCTGCCCCTTTTGATTTCTCCCCCCCACACTTTTCAATGGGGAGAGCATCAATGCTCTGTGCCCCCTAACGCTCCGAAAAGGCGAGACGCAAGCCGAGGTAAGTGAAAAATCCGCCAAGACTCCTGTCCAGCCAGGTACAGAAGCGTTGATTATCACGCAGGCGGTTGGTGAGGGAACCACCCATCAGCACCAGTGGTGGCTCCACAAAGGCAGCCACCACAATGATCAACACGCCATGCAGCAGGAGCTGACTGGAGACCGACCCCGCCCCCGGCTCCACGAACTGGGGCAAAAAAGCCAAAAAGAAGATCGCAGCCTTTGGATTCAACAGATCGATGAACACGCCTTGCGCAAAAACCCGTCGCAACGAAGTGGTGCCCACACTGCAGGAATTGAGGGACAATCCGCCCTTGGAGCGCAAGGCCTGGATTCCCAGCCAGAGGAGATAGGCAGCGCCCGCGTATTTGACCACGGAATACGCCGTGGCCGAGGCCACGATGATGGCCGACAACCCCACGGCCGCAAACAGAACGTGGCCCATGGCCCCGGTCCAAACACCCGCCATGGCAGCAAATCCACTGGCTCTGCCACCGCGAACGGTATGGGCCAGAATAAACCCCATGTCCGGCCCGGGGGCAATATTGAGCAGCACGGCGGCAGTCAAAAACGTCAACCAATGGTGAAGGTCGTAGGCAAAAAGCATCTGTTTTCCTGATTTATTTGATTGAACTCTTCTGCAGGCACGAGAGGACTCAGCCCTGATCGACCCGCTTCACGTAGTAGACACAACGACCTTCGGCCAACTGGGTCTCGGGCATGGAGGCCGTAAACACGCGCACATGGACGTTGGCGATGCGGTTGCCCATCATGCGAACTTCACCCTCGGCAAGGAGTTCCTCGAAGGGCGCCGGGCGCTGGTAGTCCACGCGCATATCCACGGTGGCGGTCTTGTCCTTGGGGCCGAAATGCGTCCACAGGGCCACGGCCCCACACACGTCCACCAGCACCGAAACGACCCCGCCATGCATGGCACCGCGTTCCTCGTTGCCGCGAAATTCGTCCTTGAACGGCAAACGCACCCGCGCGAAACCTGGCCGGGCCTCGACCACCTTCACCCCCAACCAGCGATGCATGGGGATGCTGTCTTCCACAAAGGCGATCAAATCTTCATGAATATCGGTCATGGGCTTTGCACCTTGCCTTCTCGATGGACTCTAACAACCGTGTCACTCTGTCGCTGTCGCGCACATCTTAGATAATTATTGTCATGCACACCATCACCAATAATCCCACCTGATCATATCCATCTGTTCAATCATGTTTTTCGAGGCCGCAGGTTCTCAATACTCTTTCCCAAATTCTGAATTGTCCTCGTATCTCTCCGCTGCTCTCCCCTGGTGACCTCGTCCTCTTCCCCTGGCGGCTCAAAAAGGGCCGGATACAAGGCACAAAAAAGTCCCGGACTCAACGCGTATCTGAACATACGCAAGAGTCCGGGACTTTTGCAGTACACTTGGGGCGTAGTAAGTGATTTGTAGGCTCGATGACTCACCAACAAATCACTTAACAAAGTAGACGGTGCGTTTTCAGTCGCCTAGACCCAAGGTGAGAGAAACTCCTTGGCCGAACCTCCCCCCCGAATATGGTCGATAAGCGCGGAGCCAATAACCGCCCCATCCAGCTTATCGCCAAAGGCTTCCAACTGGTCTGGAGTCTTGATGCCAAACCCAAGGGCCAGAGGAACGTCAAAGGCTTCCTTGACCTCGATGATCTTGTCACCGATCTCCTTGGGCAGGCTGGTGCGCGCACCGGTAATGCCCATCACGGACACCAGATACACGTAGCCGCTGGCATTACTCGCATACATCTTCAAACGCTCGGGCGGGGTATTGAGGCCCACCAGATAGATGAAATCGATGCCCTGGGCACCAAGAATCTCCTTCATCTCCTGGGCTTCCTCATAGGGCACGTCCGGGATGATCAGCCCGCCAACACCAGCTGCGGCTGCGTCCTTGGCAAGTTTCTCCAACCCGTATTGCAGGAACGGATTCAAATAGCCCATGAGCACGATTCCGGCCTTGATCCCGGCGCGATGCTTGGGCAGTTCCTCCAGAATCCATTTCAGTGTCACGCCCAGCTCCAGGCTTTCCAGACAGGCCTGTTCCACGGTGGGACCATCGGCAACAGGGTCGGAGAACGGCACACCGATTTCAATGACGTCCGCCCCGGCGGCGTCCAGTTCCTTGATCACGTCCCAGAACTCGGTGAGCCCCGGGAACCCGGCGGGCAGATAGGGAATCACAGCCTTGCGGCCCTTGGCATTGGCCTCTCGTATTTTTTCACTCAAATTCGACATGTATTTTCTCCTCTGCGATCTTCACCGCAGTGTGATGCTTTTCTATCCGATCTGATTCAATTTTCCGACTTTTCCATTCCAATCGCTCCCCACCGGGAAATTCGTTTGGAATGTGCATCCCCCGGGCCAAAGGCCGTTCAGGGTGTGCGGGATGTCAGGCGCAAAGATTGTTCAGGTCCGATGTATATTCAACATACATGAAGGGCTGAACAATCCGCAGCAACGCCGCAGACCGTGCGCCATGGATGGCCTTCCTTACCCCAGATATTCTTCGATGATGCCCATATCCTTGTCCCCTCGCCCCGAGAGGTTAACGATGACCTTGGAACCTGCGGGGATGTCATCCTTGTATTCCAGCACATAGGCTACGGCGTGGGAGGATTCCAAAGCCGGGATAATGCCCTCGTGCCGACACAGGGACTGGAAGGCATTCAAGGCCTGGGCATCGTTGACGCTGACGTACTCGGCACGGCCCGAGGCATCCAACCAGGCATGCTCGGGACCGACGCCCGGATAATCCAGGCCGGGAGCGATGGAATGCGAAGGCTCGATCTGCCCGTCTTCGGTCTGCAACAACTGGGTGCGTGCACCGTGGAAAACACCCGGTGTGCCCTTGCAGATCGCCATGGAATGGTAACAGCCGGGCTCGCCGGAACCTGCGGCTTCCACACCCACCATGCGCACGTCACGGTCGTCCATGAAGGCATGGAACAGACCAATGGCATTGGAGCCACCGCCCACACAGGCCACAAGCAGATCCGGCAGAGTGCCGAACTGCTCCACGCTCTGTTGGCGTGCCTCGTGGCCCACCACGGACTGGAAGTCACGCACCAGTGCCGGGAAGGGATGCGGACCGGCCGCAGTACCGAAGCAGTAATGGGTATCGGCCTGCTCGGAAATCCAGAATCGGAAGGCTGCGTTGATGGCGTCCTTCAGGGTCTTGGTGCCGGATTCAACGGGCCGGACCTCGGCGCCCAGAAGCTGCATACGCCGCACATTGTGGGCCTGACGCTTTACGTCGGTGGCGCCCATGTAAACGATACAATTCAGACCCAGATAGGCCGCAGCCGTGGCCGTGGCCACGCCGTGCTGCCCCGCACCGGTTTCAGCCAGCAGGGTCTTCTTGCCCATATGCTTGGCCAAGAGGGCCTGCCCGATGGTGTTGTTGATCTTGTGCGCGCCGGTGTGCGCCAGGTCCTCGCGCTTCAGATACAGGTTGAAGCCCAGTTCCCTGCTCAGATTGGGACAAAAGGTCAGAGGCGTTGAACGCCCCACATACTCGGTCAGAATACGCCCGAATTCCGTCAGGAAAGGCTTGCTTTTGACAATGGTCTTGTAGGCGTCCTCAACCTCCAGCAGGGGAGGCATGAGCAGTTCGGGCGAAAAACGCCCGCCGAAGTCTCCAAAATACCCTTTCTTCATTCTATCCTCCAGGCCGTACACAGGCCTTCAATGCTGTATTATTCGTTATTCCCGCTTCTGATCAGAGCCACGGCTCGACGGACAAGCTCCGCGTCCTTCAAGCCGGGTGCCGATTCCAGACCGGAATTCAAATCAAAGCCTTGCGGCTGGCACTGGGCCATGGCCTCGGGCAGATTGTCCACACTCAGACCCCCGGCCAGCATCCAGGGCACCGGAGCATCCAGTCCCCTGAGCAACCCGAAATCCTGGGCACGGCCATGACCGCCGCCGGACATCCCGGCATCAAGCAGGGCATAGGCCATGCACCCGTCATAATCCGACATCTCATCTTCCAGGGCAGCACGCATCTTGTGGCGCTCGGGCCAAAAGACGCGAATCACGCGCGTGGCTCCCACGGCCCGGCAAAAGGCCCGGTCCTGATCACCACACAACTGGGCCAGATCGAGCTTGGCCCGATCCATGATCTCCAACACCTGCTGCTGGGACTGGCGTACGAACACGCCCACCCGTAAGGCAGAGCCTGTATCGATGGCAGCGGCGGCACCGGGCTGGATGTTGCGCGGGCTGGACTCATGAAAAATGAATCCGGTCATGTCCACGCCTGCGTCCACGCAAGCCGTGGCGTCCTGCTGGCGGGTCATGCCACAGATCTTGATGAGCTGTCGGCTGTCGGTCATGCGTCTGTTTCCTTGATCAAGCGTTTCAGAGCGCCCTCGGGATCACCTCCCTCCATCAGGAAGGTGCCGATGAGCACGGCATCAAAGCCCAAAGAAGCCAATTCGGTAATCTGCGAGCCATGGTCGATGCCGCTGGCACTGATCCAGAGTTCCTCCGGGGTCTTGGCACCGATCAGACTGCGCGACACATCAAGGCTGATGGTCAGGCTGTCCAGATCGCGATTGTTGACCTGGATGATCCTGGCCCCGGCCTCGCGGGCCTTGGCCAGATCCTTGGCGTCGAAGACCTCGGTCACTGCTTCCAGACCATAGTGATCGCACAGTTCGAGCAGTTCGGACAACTCCCGAGTCTCCACCATGCGAGCAATGAGCAGCACGGCGGAAGCCGGGGTTGCAGCCGTCCGCCGGATCTGCAACGGATGCAGGATGAAATCCTTGCGCAGCAACGGAATCCCTGCAACCAGTGCTTCGTCCAGATAAGCCAGATCACCTTGAAAATAATCCACTTCCGTCAAAACGGACATGCAGGCGGCACCGCCTCCCGCATAGCCCCGCGCCACATCCGCAGCCGTCAACTCCAGATTGATGACGCCCTTGCTGGGCGAGGCCCGCTTGTATTCCGCGATGACTGCGCCCGGCCCCTTGGTTCTGAGCGCCCCGGAAAACGAAGGTCGTGGACCGGTCATGGGCGCAGGCATCTCGCCCCGCGCATCCCGGCCCAGCAGCTCCATGATCTCGGAGCGCTTGGCGTCGGCGAATTTCCTAAGCATTGAGGGTCTTCTCCCCGGCACCGGAGGCCAGGGCCTCACGTGCCTTGTCCACACCATCGGCCAGGGACAAATCATCCTCCAACAGGTGCACACACATTCCGGCATTCAGGGCCACCATGTCGCGCATGGGCTCGGGTCCGCCTCCGGCAAGAATCTCACGCAGCACAGCCACAGCCTCGTCCTTGTCCTTCACAGCCATGTCTTCGGGGCTGCTGGCGGCCATGCCCAGTCTGGCGGGGTCAAGGACATCCTCACGCAACCAGCCATCGCGCACGTACACGACCTGATTTACACCAAAGGGTGTCAGCTCGTCGAACCCACCGGCTCCGTGGACTACGCAGGCTTTCTGAACCCCTGTCAGGGACAGAACCTTGGCCATGCGGTGCAGAAAACCGGGAATGGCGATCCCCAGCAACTGGTGAGTGGGTCGCGCGGGATTCAGCAGAGGGCCCAGCAGATTGAACAGGGTTCGGCAGCCGATCTCCTGTCGCACGGGCATGATGTGCTTGAAGGCCGGATGATAGCCCGGGGCGAACAGGAACACGAAATTGCGCCGTGCCAGTTCTGCCGCCACGTCACCCGGCTGGAGATTCAGATTCAGCCCCAGAGCCTCCAGGGCATCGGCACTGCCACAGGTGCTGGAGACCGAACGGTTGCCATGCTTGACCACCTGATAGCCCATCCCGGCCAAGGTCAATGCCACGGCAGTGGAACAGTTGAAACTGCTGGAGCCGTCACCACCGGTGCCACAGGTATCGATGCGCTTGCCCGAAAGCCCGGGAACCATGCGTGCGTGGGACAGGGCAGCGTTGACTGCTGCGGCGAGTTCCTCGGCGGTTTCGCCCTTGGTCTTCAGGCCCATCAGGAAGGAACCAGCCTGAGCCGGGGTCATTGTGCCATCCATTAATCGGGCAAAACTCTCGTTTGCCATGTCCTGGGGCAGATCCTTGTGAAAGGCCAACTGCTCCAAGATGTCCGCCATATGCATAGCCATATTCATCGCTCCTTTGCGTTGCATGCTGTTGAACAGGATTCTTCGCCTCAAACTGCTCATGCCTAGAGTCCTTCGGGGAACCGGGCCAGCAGTTTCAGACCTTCGGGGGTCAGGACGGATTCCGGGTGGAACTGCACGCCCACCCAGGGACGATCATTGTATTTCATGGCCATGACCTCGCCAGCCTCGGTACGGGCAGTGACGGTCAACAGCTTGCGGACGTCCTCGGGCGCATTGTCCACATCCACCAACAGCGAGTGGTAACGACCAATCTCCACGGGATTGGGCATGTCCGCAAACAGCCCCTCGCCATCGTGAGTAATCATGGAGGTCTTGCCATGCATGATCAGCCCGGCCTGGATGACCTCGGCTCCGGCAAAATGCCCCAGAGTCTGATGCCCCAGGCAGACGCCCAGCACGGGCACCGAGTGTGGCAGCTTCTCCAGAAAATTCAGGCACAGGCCAGCATTCACAGGGCGGCTCGGCCCGGGAGACAGGCAGACCATCTCCAAATCCGGGCTTGCGGCCAGTTCCAGCACCTGCGGGTCATCATTCTTGACGACCACGGGGTCCTTGCCCAGTAACTGAAAAGCCTGCACCAGATTGAAAGTGAAGGAGTCATAATTATCAATCAGCAAGAACATCGCAGCCTCCCTTGCCAGCCAGTGTCTCGCGAATCACACGGGCCTTGTTGTTGCACTCGGCCCATTCCTTGGCGGGGTCCGAATCAAAGACGATGCCCGCACCGGCCTGCCATGAGAGCACATTATCGCGCACCCACATGCTGCGAATGGTGATACCGGTATCCAGATCAACGCGCCCTTCATCCAGACCGATCCAGCCGATGGCTCCCGCATAGGGACCACGGGGCTCGCGTTCCAAATCGGCGATAATCTCCATGGCCCGCACCTTGGGCGCGCCCGAAACCGTTCCCGCCGGGAAGGTCGCCCCCAACACATCCAATGCATCCAGCCCTTTGCGCAGTTTGCCGCTGACATAGGAAGTGATGTGCATCACATGCGAAAAACGCTCGACCTGCATGAACTTGTCCACCTTCACGCTACCCGGCTCGGACAACCGTCCCAGGTCATTGCGCCCCAGATCCACCAGCATCACGTGCTCGGCGCGTTCCTTGGGATCGGCCAGCAGTTCCTCGGCCAGACGTTCGTCCTCGGCGGCGTTTTCGCCGCGCACACGAGTGCCCGCGATGGGACAGGTGGTCAGTTCGTCGCCTCTACAACGCACCAGCATCTCCGGTGAGGAGCCAAATAGCTCCAGCTTGGGCAGCCGCATGTAGAACATGTAGGGCGATGGGTTGATCTGCCTGAGTCTGCGATACAGCACAAAGGAGTCACCCTCGAAGGGGGCCGAAAAGCGTGTGGAGAGCACGGTCTGAATACACTCGCCCTGGCGGATCAGTTCGATGGCATCGGACACACTCTTCTTGTAGGCAGCTTCACCGGGGTTGACCTTGTGTTCGCCGATATCCGGCGGCATGGGTGCACGCATCACGCTCTTGTGGTCCGAATGCGGCTTGACGCCCTTGTTCAGGGTCAGAAAACACAGACGGTGGTAGAGATGGTCGAACATCACCACATTGCCGGGCAGCACCAGACAGGCCTCGGCATCTTCGGGATGCAGCTGATTCTCCAGCTTGGGTTCGAACATCCCGGCCACGCCATAGCCGAAATATCCGGCCAGCCCGCGGGTGATGGGCGGCAGCTCCTCGAAGCCTTCGGCAGGCTCGATGTTCAGGTTCTTCATGACCTGACGAACACCGTCCATAAAGGGCCGTCCCTTGAATTCCTTGAACGCATCCAAACGGCCATCACGTACGCCGACTTCAAGTTTGCCGTCCTTGCAGGACAGACGCAGGGCGTAGTTCCAGGCAATGATGGAGTAGCGACCAAAGCGGCCATCCACCTCTGCACTTTCCAACAGGATACCCTGCTTGTGTCCCACCAGACCCAGAAAAAGGCTGATGGGGGTCTGAATATCCGCAGGCAGCCATTGTCCGTACTGCTGCAACCGTACTGGTTCCATATGCTCCTCCTTAACTAACTAATTTTTCTAAAAAAAGAGCCGCGCTTCCTTGTGGGGAGGCGCGGCTTGTATTCGATTTTCCGGCCCTTGCCGGTTACACTCCCCCCCCACTATGCCCATTTCGCCACCACCAATTGGCGCGCGCGGAGAGAAGCTCGATGTCTCCACCAGCGGCGATGTTCAGCAGGGAACGGAAGTTGCGAATGGCTTCCTGTGTGTAGGGATTGATTTCCACAAGACTGGAGAACAGCTCGCTGTCTTCGGTCAGCATCTTGCGCGCCGCGTCCAGACGGCGATTGAAGCTGGGGGTGATGAACCGTTCGAACTCGGGCCGATTGGCAAGGGTCGCCAGATAGGACACCGTGGTCACGAAATTGAGGCCCTGAATGGAGGCCATGGCCAGATCATGTTCATCACTATCCGTGGTAAAGGAAGTAAAGCCCAGCTGCTCCATGTAGGCAGACACAGCCGCGAAAGCCGCATCATCACGCCCGGGCACCATGGCCACGCGCACATCCTCCGGATCGGGAGCAGGCCCGAACAAGGGATGTGTGCCTACGACCGGCCCGGTGTGGGCGGTCAGCATATCAGCCATGGGGCCGGTCTTGACCGAACAGATGTCAGCCAGAATCTGGTGCGGTTCCATCACAGCCGCGCACATCCCCGAGACATCGGCCATGGCAGCCGCAGGCACTGCCAGCAGCACCATATCAGCCCCGCGCACGCCCTGGGCCATGGCCTCGGGCGTCAGTGGTCGGTCCAAACCGCGCACTGTCAGTCCGGCTTCTTCGCTACGCCGGACGAACAGACGACCCATTTGGCCCTGTGCACCGATAATGAGGATGTTCTTAATGTTCATAATCAACTCAATACTCTAAGTTCATTGAAAAAGTTAAGAAACAACCTTGTTCCATTCGTCCCAGAATGTGGGGAAGGATTTGCAGACGCAACCCGCATCGTCACAATTCACGGACATCCCGGCCAGGGCAAACAAGGCCGAACTCATGGCCATGCGATGATCGCCAAAGGTGGTCACGGGAAGATCACCCTCTTGGGCCAGAGCACCGGGGATGATCTTCAGCCCGTCGTCCAACACCTCCACTGTGGTCCCGGCCTTGCGCAGGGTCCCGGCGGTGCCGTCCAGACGGTCACATTCCTTGATACGCAGATGCGCCACACCGCTGATCAGCGTTGGGCCATCCGCAAAGGCTGCTGCAGCGGCCACGGTGGGCACGATGTCCGGGCAGGACGCCATATCCACTTCGAGCCCGACAAGCCTGCCGGATTCGGGCGGAGCCACGGTCACGGCATCGTCCTGCCAGGTGATGCGGGCGCCCATGCGTTCCAGAATGGAAAGCATGGCGCGATCCCCCTGCAGGGAATCACGGCGCAGTCCCGAAACCACCACCGGGCGAGGGCCAACGGCACCAGCGGCCAGGAAATACGAAGCATTACTCCAGTCGCCTTCCACCCGGCGATCGCCTGCGGCGTAGGCACCGGGAGACACACGGAAACGGATCTGTCCGGGGGCCACGGTGGTCACGGCCCTCCAGGCAGTCTCCACCCAACGCCCGGCTTCCTGGCATTCAACGGCAAATGAAATACCAAAATCTTCAAGTGTTTGCAGGGTCAGTGCCACGTATGGCCAGGAAACGACCTTGGTCCCGCCAATATTGATCACGGTCTCGGATCCGGCACAGACTGCGGCCAGAAGCAAACCGGAAAGATACTGGCTGGACTCGCCCACATCCACGGTGATCTCGCCACCCGGGAGGCCTTCGGTCCGCATCACCAGCGGTGGGTAGCCTTCCTGGCCCTCCCAGGTAAAGTCAACGCCCTGGGAAGCCAAGGCCTTGGCCAGAGCTCCGATGGGACGCTCGTGCATGCGCTGCACGCCTCGCACCCGGAACAACCCCTGCCCGGCTGCAGCCACTCCCGTCATCAAACGGCAGGTGGTGCCGGATTCGTGCATGTAGAGATCGGCAGGCTCATCCGAACCGCCACGGGGACGACCCGCAACGCCAACAACCTCCAGGTCGCGTCCCTTGAATTCAAAGCTGGCCCCGCAGGCCTTCAGACAATCCATGGTGCGTGTCAGGTCGTCGCTATCCAGAACGTTGTGCAGCAGGCTGCGCCCGTCTGCAAGGGAAGCGGCAATGACCGCGCGATGCGACATAGATTTGCTGGCAGGAGCCTGGATATGAACTGTGCCGGTGGTCTGCATCATTATCCCCTACAGGAGTTTCATACCCTGAACATTACGACCACGGACGCACAAGTCCACGGACTTGGGGTCATCCACACGGCGCGAGGCCTCAGGAATCTCCACATCAACAAGGGTCCCGTCTCCACCGTAACCGAGGATGATGCCGGGATTGTCATACTCACACTTCTTCACAGGCGTGGATGACAGCACAATTTTCAGGGTATCCTTCTCGGGATCGTAATTGACTTGCATTGCTTGTTCCTCTCTATTCAAGACCGCGGTTGCGGTGTTGGCTCGTTATTCAGCATCGCCCACATTGGCGGAGACATCCAGGGACGGCCCGGCCGGATAACTGCCGAGGATGCGCATGATATGGCAATTGTCCGCGACCTCGGTCATGGCCTTGGAATACTCTTCCAGGGAAAGATCGCATTCGACATCCACGAAAAACACGTACTTCCATTTTTCCCCGCGCATGGGCCGGGACTCCAGCTTCTTCATATTGATGCCCTGGGTGGCAATGACCGAGAGCACGTTGACCAGGGAGCCGGGCTTGTCCGGCAGGGTGAAGAGCATGGAAGTCTTGTCGCGGTTGCCCTGCGAGGCCTGCTTGCGACCAATGACGACGAATCGCGTCCAGTTGTCGGGCAAATCTTCCACCCCACGGGCCAGGACATTCAACCCGAACATGGCAGCCAGGCTCTTGTGTCCGATGGCAGCGGATTCGGGATCATCCTGCACGCGGACGGCGGCAGCAGCGGTGCTTTCAGTAGGTATCAGCTTGGCGCTGGGCAGGTTATTGCGCAACCAGCGCTCGCACTGCGCCAGGGGCTGCGGATGCGAGTACACTGTCTTGATGTCTGCCAGGCGCTTGGCCTGAGACAGAACATTGTGGCTGATCTTGCAGAACAGCTCCGAGAGAATGAATACCTCGTGGCGCAGGAACAGGTCCAGGCTCTGACCGACGGTGCCGTGCAGGGAGTTCTCCAGAGGGATGATTCCCAACTCGGTCTCGCCGCTGGACACGGCCTGGAACACATCGGGCAGTCCGGGCATGGGCTGAAAGTCCACGCTATGTCCCAAAAACTCGACTCCTGCAAAATACGAGAACGTGCCCTCGGGGCCCAGGTAGGCCACCTGCTGCGGGCGCTGCAAACGGCGCGATGAGGAGAAAATTTCACGATAGATAGCGCGCAGATGATCCTCGGGCAAGGGGCCAGGGCTCATTTCGAGCAGGTTCGCCATGACTTCCTTCTCGCGGAAGGGCTTGAAGATCAGATCCTTGGCATCGGCCTTGACGCGTCCAACTTCCAGAGAACAACCCGCGCGGCGATTCAGAAGCTCTAGGATCTCACGATCCAGGGCATCGATCTCAGTGCGCAAGCCATTCATTTGCTGGGCTCCGGTGGTGTTCTTGTCATCAGTCATGGAGTTAGTCTTCCTTGATGTCCTCGGAAATACGCATCCCGAAATGTCTACCCGCTTCGTCGGTACGAACCAAAATCTCATCGCCTTCAGCCAGTGTCACCACAGACACGGGTGAACCATCGACCCGAACCAGGCGAATGGTCTCTGCATTCTGCAGAAAAACCTTGCCTTCACGTCCGGATTCAGTTCGGGCGGTAAACAGCAACATGGGCCGAACTTCAACCTTGACCCGACCAACCACCGCCAGAGAGGTATGACCCTGAGCGTCCACAACAAGCACCTCGCGCCCGGCGCAAAGTTCTTCCAGATAGGTGGTCTTGTCACCGGGCATTACTGCGTAGGCATGCACGGCCCCGGCATTGACCCGGAAGGGGCGAGCCGCCACATAGGGGTTGGACTCGGTCTCGGCATGAACCAGAAAAGTAAATGCACTGGAATTGCCGATGAGCATCCCCTGGCCGGTCTTGAGCATGCTGGTGGTGTCCACGCAGACACGATGCCCGAGGCCCGCATTCTCGATGGCCGTGATGGTCGCCTTCTCCATACCCACGACTCCCTGACTGAGCTTGAGTTGTGCCACTATCCTTTTCAGGTCGGCGATGCCTTCGGCTGTAACCACCACGAAATCCACGCCGCGCTCCAGGATGCCGGCAGCCAGATCGGCCTCGTCGTAGGTTGCCACTTCAACTCCCAGACCCGAGCCCTGAGCCAGGATGTTCTCCACAGGGATGATCTCCCACCCGCGCTTCAGAATAACCTGACGTCCGGCCTGCATCTGGCTGACCGCGACTTCCTCATCAGCCTTACTCTGCAGAGAAACCACCGCGAAATCGTCCAGGGTGCGGACCTCGGCCTTGGCCAGAGCGCGGACCTTGTCCACATCAGCGGGCTCCACGATGATCGCATCCACGCCGGATTCCAGGGCCAGAGTCACGAACGTCTTGTCGAAGGGAATGGCTTGTACAAATACTTTCTTCATCACTTTTTACTTATCCCTTGGCTTGAGCAAACCACTTATGAGCTATCGGGTGCGAGGCGCAAAAATCATTCAAGATCGCCGCATATCACGACAGATGTAAGAGTTTGAACGATTCGCAACAACAAAGCAGACAACCGCTCAGATGCGGCTTGCTACATATCCTCGCCCATGAAGTCTTCGGCCTGATCCAGGTCCCAGTCTTCATGCACGATACCATTCAAGGCCTTCAGGAGGCGGGTCACATTCTGATGCTGGAACACGTTGCGTCCAACGGACAGGCCAGCGCCGCCAGCCTGCACGGAGTCGTGCACCATCTGCAGCAAATCACGGGTGGATTCCAATTTGGGACCGCCCGCGATGACTACGGGGATGCAACAGCTCGCCACCACGCGGGAATAGCTCTCGATATCACCAGTATAGGGCACCTTGACGACATCCGCACCCAGTTCCTGACCCACGCGTGCACAATGACGCACTACATCCGGATCATACTCATTCTTGATGTGCGGGCCGCGGGCATAGACCATGGCCAGCACCGGGATGCCCCAGTACGAGGCCTGAGTGGTCATCTCGCCCAAGGCATTGAGCATGTCCTTTTCGGTCTCGTCACCCAGGTTGACGTGCAGGGACACACCGTCCGCGCCAAGGCGCAAGGCGTCTTCCACAGTGCCACACAGGGTCTTGGCGTTGGGGAAGGGAGACAGCGAGGTGCTGGCAGAAAGGTGAATGATCAGGCCGACGTCCTTGCCGGAGCCTCGGTGCGAACAACGAGGCATGCCCTTGTGCATGAGCACGGCATTGGCTCCGCCTTCGGCGATCTGATTAACGGTGTCGCGCATGTCGATGAGGCCGTAGATGGGGCCGACGGTCACACCGTGGTCCAGAGGCACGATGATGGTTCGCCCGGTGTTCCGGTTGAAGATACGTTCCGAGCGAACGGCTTTACCTAACATCATGGTTCTTCTCTCCTGAGTTGCAGCTTACTCACCGTGGCCTCTGGTCAGCCTGCGCGCGATCGACAAAAAAAGACCGCGAGCAGTATCTGCCCGCGGTCTTGGTGTAATCGATTATCGACTCGTTGCTGTTAACGACTCACACCCTGACCGCAGGCCGGCATAAAAAACCAAAACCAAAAATACAGCCAGGAATAGTTCCCGCTGTTGTTGGTGGAGGTGTGCTGGGCAGTGGTTAGGGTCTCGTTAAGCATGGAGAGGTGAATATCGGCAGGCAAGTGCGCTGTCAAGCTGTTTTTTTCATTACCCAAGAAAAAATCATGAATACTAGAGCCTTATCAATATAATATATAATAGCGTCTCTCACATCAGTTCAGGACAGTTGCAGAGATCCTCAGACCTCCAAAAACTACCTAAATTGACAAAATTGTATCACATCGTGCCAAACCACCCTTCCAAATTGTACCAAAAGCGGCTAAATTTACATTTGTGTATTTAAAGGCCACCTGCTGCTAGTACAAAATTGTTAATTTAAAACATTTAACCTGGCCCTAAGAGACCATAAAAATGTCTTATCCCAATAAAATCAGTGAGTTGCATAATTTGGCACTCATATTGCCTAGTAGTGCATGAACTGCGGCCCTTTTTATCAACACTCAATAACCACGCTGTCGCACTCTCTAGGAGGATTCACATGTCAAACCACCGGCTCATCTGGAAACGGCCGCTCTCGTCGCTCTTTTTTGCGGCTGCGGCTCTGGCCATCCTTTTTTCCTGTCCTGCCAATGCCCTGGCTGAAGAGGCTCCTGCCATGCTCGCACAGGACAACGCAAACATCCTGTGGACTCTGATCGCAGCAATCCTGGTCATGTTCATGCAGGCCGGATTCTCCATGGTCGAGGCCGGATTCACCCGCGCCAAGAACGCTGGCAACATCATCATGAAGAACTTCCTGGACTTCTCCGCCGGAGGCGTTGCGTTCTTCCTGTTCGGTTTTGCCCTGATGTTCGGCAACTCCATCGGCGGCTTTGTGGGCAGCTCCGGCTTTGCCCTGGGCGGCGTCGATGCAACGACGGCTGACGGCATGTGGACGCTGACTTTCTGGTTCTTCCAGTCCGTGTTTGCAGCCACGGCAGCCACCATCGTTTCTGGTGGCGTGGCCGAGCGCACCAAATTCTCTGCCTATATCATTATCAGCATCATCGTCACCGGCCTGATCTATCCCGTGTCCGGCCACTGGTGCTGGGGCGGGCTGTGGGGCGAGTCCGGCGGCTGGCTCGAAGCCATGGGCTTTGCCGACTTCGCCGGCTCCACCGTCGTCCACTCCGTGGGTGCCTGGGTTGCCCTGGCTGGCGCCATGGTCGTCGGCCCCCGTCTGGGCAAATACGCCCCTGACGGCAAAGCCAATGCCATCCCCGGTCACAACATCCCCATGGCAGCTCTCGGCGTGTTCATCCTCTGGTTCGGTTGGTTCGGTTTCAACCCCGGTTCCACCACCGTTGCTGACGGCACCATCGGCTACATCGCCGTGAACACTTCCCTGTCTGCTGCCGCAGGCATGCTCGGCGCCATGATCATCTCCTGGCTGATGTTTGGCAAGCCCGAGCCTTCCATGAGCATGAACGGCGCTCTGGCTGGCCTGGTTGCCATCACCGCCGGTTGTTATGAACTGTCCCCCGTGGGTTCATTGATTGTCGGCTTCGGCGCAGGTATCCTGGTTGTGCTGTCCGTCGTCTTCATCGACAAGACCCTCAAGATTGACGATCCGGTCGGTGCCATCTCCGTCCACGGCGTATGCGGCGCGTACGGTACCATCATGGTTGCCTTCTTTGCAGCCCCCGGCTTTGGCAGCATCACCGGCATCTTCTACGGCGGCGGCATGGATCAGCTCGTCACCCAGTTGATCGGCGTCGGCGCAGTGTTTGTCTGGGCCTTCGGCACCGGCTTCATCGCCTTCTCACTGGTCAAGGCTCTGGTTGGCGTGCGCGTCAGCGAAGAAGAAGAGCTCAAGGGTCTCGACATCACCGAACATGGCATGGAGTCCTACAGCGGCTTCCAGATCTTCTCCAACGAATAAGGATGGGAGAGAATACAATGAAACTCATCGTAGCATACATCAGGCCCGAACGCCTCACCGCGGTGAAGCAGGCCCTTTACGCCAAAAGCATCTACAGCATGACCGTGACCAACGTGCTGGGCTCCGGCCGCCAGAAAGGTTTCACCGAAACTTACCGCGGCGTGGCCATGGAAGTGAACCTCTTGAAAAAGATCAGGATTGAAGTCGGCATTAACGACGACTTCCTGGACCCCGCTCTCGAAGCCATCCAGAGCGGTGCCCAGACTGGCAAGGAAGGCGACGGCGTGGTTTTCGTCCTCGACATTGCCCGGTCACTGCGCATCCGTACCGGTGACACCGATATCGATGCCGTAGCAGCAACCCGCACCGCTCCGTAACTCCCGGCTTGACCCGGACCGACACCCCCACCCGTCGGTCCGGGTCTCCCAAAAAAAGGTCTTCCCATGTCTCCCCTTGAACTCAGTTTCGACTCCGTCGCCCGCCCCGAAAACATCCGAACTCTGTTTCAACCGCTTGTCTCCATCAAAAACAAGCGAATTATAGCCGTTGAAGCCTTGTCCCGAGGCTATTTGCCCGACCGAGACATCACCCTCCCCCCCAGCGTCTTGTTCAACCTGCCCACCACACCCCTTGAACAACTCCAACTGGATCGCCTGTGTCGGGAAGTCGCCATGAACCGCTTCTCTCCCCTGTACTCGACCCGGCGCGACCTGCTGCTTTCCGTCAATCTCGACATGTCCCTGATTGACCGGGAAACGCTAGGTTCCGGAAAATTCGCTCTGGCCGCGCAGGCAGCAGGCCTCGAGCCCCAGAACGTCATCATCGAAATCATTGAGTCCAGCATCCAGGATGTGGAAGTTCTCAAGGAATTCATCAACCGCCACAGAGCCATGGGCTTTCTCATTGCCCTGGACGACATCGGGGCCGGACATTCCAACCTCGACCGCATTCCACAGATCAAACCCGACGTGATCAAGATTGATCGCGGCCTGATCCAGAACATCCATCAGGAATATCACAAATTCGAGATCGCCCGTGCCCTGACACGCCTGGGTCGCAGCCTTGGCGCCATGATCGTGGCCGAGGGAGTGGAGCAGGAAGAGGAAGTTTTGCAACTCATGGAACTTGGAGTGGACATCTTTCAGGGCTTCTATTTTGCCAGGCCCGGACACATGGAGAAAAGCCTGCCAGCCGCCCCGCGCAAGATCAGTTCATGCGCCAAGAAATTTCGTCAGCGGGCCATCGAAACCATCAGTCGTCGCAAAGCCGTCCACGCCGCCTATGACAAAGCCCTTGAGCAGGTTCTTGAACCCCTGTCAGAGAGCATTCCACGCCGTTTTGATGCCCTCCTGGCCCAGAGCCTGGACAGTCACGGGGACATCGAGTGCATATACATACTCAATGCTCAGGGGCGCCAGATCAGCAGCACCATGTGCAACCCGGAGGTCATCCCCGAGCAACGGCGATTCATCTATCAACCTGCCCCCAAAGGCACGGATCATTCACTGAAGGAATACTACCTGCCCATCCAGGCCGGCCTGGCGCGCTACACCACCGACCCATACCTCTCTCTGGCCAGCGGCAACCTGTGCCTCACCATCTCTGCTCCATTCAAGGACAAGAAGGGGCATGACTTTGTCCTGTGCATGGATATCGGACTGCACGGGCAGCTGGGATATGCTCCGGCCCCGCCCATGAGCCCTGGCCCCACAGCCAAGGCGACCACGGAGACAACCTTACCAATCCGTGGCTGCGTCTGCATCGGCGCCGAATAAACCACCTACGCGCCCCATGCCTCAATAAAAAGGCCACCGGGAATCCCGGCGGCCTGAATTTGGCTTTTACGCAGCACACTTAAGGCGCAAGGTCTCGTAGGGCTCAAAGATTCGCCTACAATTCACCTAACGCAGCAGATGGCTGACCTGAACAATCTTTCCGCAGGTTATTCAGAGGTGGTCAGGTGCCAGGCGCAAAAAGAGGACAAGCTCGACGTATATTACAAATACACGAGAGTTTGCCCTCATTGCAGCAACTTAACAAACGAACGCTTATGGACAGCGATTCCCCGCAGGTTGTTCAAAAATAGTTGGTCGCGAGGCGCATAATTCAATCAAGGCCGACATGTATCGCTAATACACGAGGATTTGATTGAATTGCAGCAATAACGCGGACGGCCATTTTTCAACAACCTGCCTAGCTGGGACGGATAGTGAGCACCGGCATATCAGCCCCCTTGACCACCTTCTCCGCCACGGACCCGAACAGGATGCGATCGATGCCCTTGCGGCCATGGGTCCCCATGATGATCATGTGGGCCTGTTCTTCCTTGGCCACGCCAAGGATTTCCTCGGCGGCGTAGCCGGTGACCACACGACCTGAAGTTTCCATCCCGGCAAAGTTGTCCTGGATGAACTGGTCCATGGTTTGCTCGGCACCGTCCACGATGCCACCCACGAAATTCTCGATACTTGATGGCGGCACGTGGAATCCGACGTACTGATTGAGTGACGGAGCCACATAGAGCACGAGAATTTCAGCATCCAGACTCTTGCCCAATTCCGCAGCATAACCCGCGACCTGAGCACTAGAATCGGAAAAATCCACCGCACACAAAATCTTCTTGATGGTTGCCATGGGTCCTCCTCTTTCCTGTTTGATCCCCACCCTGCGGGCAGGTCTCTATAAATACACGATTTCCGTAAGAACTTGGTATGTTACATTATAGAATGTAGCTCTGCGCTAGTCATTAGACAAGGGGTTTTTTCTCAAGTATGTTTGGGGCACCCAATTGCACTGCACCCTCTGCCTTTCCATAGGGATGCAGGCAGAAATTTCCGGGGGCTTCCCGAACAAACCTTGTTATTTAAGGCATTTACTGTGCCGCAATATTTGGCAGGGCTTTTGCAAACTCAAAAGGGAAACCCAGCAGGATAGGAGTTTAAAGATGAAGATCCATCCTGACCAATTGAAGGCCCTTGAGCAGGAACAAGCCAAGACCAAGCAGGCTCAAGAGACCGACAAGGGGTTTGGAGACTTACTCGCCAAGGAAGTCGGCAAGACCGAACAAAACGCCCCGGCGCAGGGCGCGGTCGTTCCACCTCCAGGTGCAGGAATGCTCTCCGGACAACTCCTTGCGGCTCAAGCTGCGGCGGGCACCGGCGAAACCGATGCGGGGCAGAATGTCATGGAAAGTCTGGAAAACCTTGTTAGCAATTGGGAAGATTATGCCGCCCGAGTGGGCGCCTCAACCGAAGGCCAGAACCTGCGCCAGGCCAACGGAATGCTGGAAAGCATCGAAAACGGGGTGTCTGATCTCAAGAGCAAGGCGTCCGGTCTCAGCACGGCCAACCCCGAGCTGAATGCAATGATCGAGGAAGTGGAGATCATGGCAGTGACCGAGCGTATCAAGTTCAACCGGGGCGACTACATCGCGTAACCCGCAAACCCGAGCCTGCCGCTGAGGAATCCGCAGCACAAGGCACGGCCCGGCACTGTCGATGCGGGGATCACAAGGAAGTGGCCCCGAAATCGACAAGTGCTGTGTACCTCGGCCCATCCGGGCCGAGTACGCTTCTGAAGAGCGTAAACCGCTCCAGCGCGAACGCTTCCCAGCGCTCACGCGCAATGCCTTCCATCATCTCGGGCCATGGGTCCGATCTTGCCTCTCTGGTCTGGGAGGCTTTTTTGTCCAGTCTGACCCGCAACAGCGTCAGGTGTGGATGAAAAGGTTTGCCCTCTGGCGCAAAGCCCAACGGCTTGAGAGTCTGATCCACCGACGCAGCCAGTTTCGCCAGCTTTTCTGCCCCACGCTCCAGCCCCAGCCACAGCACTGCGGGCCTTCCCTTGGCTGGAAACGCCCCGCAGCCTCCAGCCTGCAAGACAAACGGTGCAAACTCCACCCCGGTCAAGGCGTGCTTCACATCGTCCAAAGCGGACGGGGCGACGTTACCCAGAAATTTGAGGGTCAGATGAGCGTTTGCCGGTCTGGTCCAAGTGACCTTGGACTTCAGACGCGGGCTCCAGGTGCTCGACACCTTCGCCAGACCGTCCTGATAGAGGGCAGGCAATGCCACTCCCACAAACAGCCTGAACGAATCCGGCGCAACCACAGCCGTCAGCCCTCCAGTCGTGTCAGCAAGCCTTCCACGGCCGCCTGCACCGTCTGCGCCTTGACCTCGTCACGCGAACCATCGAACTTCTGACACACCGCATCCACCTTGCCATCCACGCACCAGGCCATCCAGACCATACCCACCGGCTTATCCGGGGTGCCACCCGTGGGGCCTGCGATGCCTGACACCGCCACGGAGCACTGCGCCCCCAGCGTGGTGCAAGCGCCCGGAGCCATTGCCAGAACCACCGGCTCACTCACCGCCCCATGCTCCACCAGAACCTCATGAGGGACCGCCAAGAGCGATTCCTTGACCTCGTTGGCGTAGGCAACCACTGCACCACAAAACCACTGCGAACTGCCCGACACATCCGTCAGGGTGCTGGCGATCAGACCGCCGGTGCAGGATTCCGCCGTGCAGAGCAGGAATTTGCGGGCCTCAAGCGCCCGTCCCAGGTCCATGATTTTCGTCTTCAGATCATCTTTCATGCCGCGAACCTATCAACCCGGGGTTTGCCATACAACCCCCAGTTGCGGTAGATGCCCTGAAGCGAGGTCAAACCTCCAAGGATCATTATGAACATCCCGAACAATCAAATACGAATCAAGGATCTCATGGATCGTCTGGCGGACGACCCGCCGCAGGTGTTGCTGCTCGAGGGCGGCACCGTGGACGAACGCGAGGCCCTGGCCCTGTATTGGGCAACGCGCCTGAACTGCCACTGCGAAGGCTCGGCCTGTGGAGACTGCGTGGTCTGCAAGCAGATCCACGACCGTGTGCATGCGGACCTGCGCATCTGCGATGGACGCGAGGCCAAGATAAAAATCGACGATGTCCGGGAATTGAAGCATCTGTTCGGTCAGCCCCCGCGCGGCGACGGCAAGCGCGTGGTGATCTTCAACGAGGCTCAGGAACTGACCCAGCAGGCGGCAAACGCGCTCTTGAAATCCCTGGAGGAGCCGAGCCAGGGTACGGTTTTTCTGCTTCTGACCCCGCAACGCGAATGGCTGCTGCCCACGCTTGTCTCGCGCAGTTGGGTGCTGACCCTGGCCTGGCCCAGCGAAACACGCACCCCCGAGGATATCCGCGAGTGGCAAAAGGCGCTGATGGCCTTCTGGCGCACGGGCAAGGGCTGGTTCAAGCGCACCAGCGCCAAGGGAGCCGTGGATAAGGACATCGCCATGAGCGTGGTCCTGGCCTGCCAACACGAAGTGGCCCGAACCCTGATCGGCAAGGGCGGCTCGGACATGAGCGACGGGTTTGCCAAGGTCCGCCCCGCGTCCCTGAAAAAGATCGATCTGGCCCTGGCCCATGCGCAGGACACCCTGTCCATCCCCACGCCGGTCAACCCGGCCCTGGTACTGGATTGGCTGGCCACCCGCATCTACGGCGTGATCCGGGAAAAATAACTCCCCGCCTTTCCGCCTGAAGCCATAGAGGGGCGAAGCCCGAACCAGAGGCCCATTTTTCATTCCCGTGAAGGGATTCTCAAGGGGAGTATTCCCTTGAGCCGTTGGAGACCTGTTTTCAGTATCAGCATTCAGGAGTCAGCATGAGCGATCTGCGTACGGTCCGGCCCGAGATTCCGGACTTCGAGAAATACCACGCCGGAATGGCCATCGAGGAAATCCAGGAACGTTATGGCCTGGGCAAGGTTATCAAGCTGGCCAGCAATGAGAATCCGCTGGGCACCTCGCCCGTGGTGCAACAGGTCCTCAAGCAGAACGCCGGACTGGCCTTTCGCTACGCGCAGGCGGGCACCCCGCGCCTGCACGCCGCCATTGCCGAGCACCTCGGCCTGCCTGTGTCACGCATTGTGGCCGGCAACGGCTCCGACGAGATCATCGACCTGCTCGTGCGCATCAAGGCTCGCCCCGGTCAGGACAACATCATCGCCTTTGACCCGTGCTTTTCCATGTACAAGCTACAGGCCAAGCTCTGCGGGGTGGAACTGCGACAGGCCAAACTGAAACCGGATTTCTCATTTCCGTGGGACGATCTGCTGGCCCTGGCCGACGAGAACACGGCCATCTGTTTCGTGACCACTCCGGACAACCCTTCGGGCTTCACGCCCAAGGCCTCCGAATTGGAGGCCCTGGCCCGCGCCTTGCCGCCACAGTGCCTGCTGGTCATTGACGAAGCCTACATGGATTTTGCCCAACCCCTGGAAGAGTATTCCCTGCTGCCGCGCCTGAACGAGTTCGAGAATGTCGCCATCCTGCGCACCTTCTCCAAGATGTACGGATTGGCGGGCCTGCGCCTGGGCTACGGCATCCTGCCCGAGTGGCTGGCCGACTACTGCCTGCGCGTGAAGCTGCCGTTCTCCGTGAATGTGCTGGCCGAGATGGCGGGCATCGCCGCCCTCTCCGACACGGTCTATATCGAGGCCACCCGCAAGGTCGTGAGCGAGGGGCGCGAGCAGTTGACCCGAGGCTTCCAGTCCATGGGCTGCAAGGTTCACCCGTCCATGGCCAATTTCCTGCTCATCGATCTGCCCGCAGGGGCCAGCCACGACGCCAAAGGCCTGTTCCAGGCGCTCCTGGAACGGGGCATCATCATCCGTCCGCTGTCGAGCTACAACCTGCCCGAGTCCCTGCGTGTATCCGTGGGCGACGCCAGCGAAAACCGCGCCCTGCTGGATGTCATGAAGGAGATTCTGGGATCATGAGCAATCCGACCATCATCACCCTGGACGGCCCGGCAGGCGTGGGTAAGACCACCCTTGCCAAACGCGTGGCCGATGCCTTGGGCGTTGCCTATCTGGATACCGGGGCCATGTTCCGAGCCACGGCGCTTATCCTCGGGCACGGTGCGGACGAACTCTCCGAGGCCGAACTGGAAACCCGGCTGGCGGATATCCACTTCAGCCTGTCCGGCTCGGGCAGCACGAGCACGCTGTCCGTCAACGGCCATGTCATCGGCGACGAGATCCGCACCGAGGAAGTGGGCATGATGGCCAGCACCGTGGGCACACTGCCTCGCGTGCGCGCGTTCCTTAAGGAACAACAGCAGACCGTGGGCGCCGAGACGCCGCTGGTGGCCGAAGGCCGCGACATGGGCACTGTGGTCTTCCCCGGTGCCAGCGCCAAGATCTTTCTGGACGCCGCCCCTGAAATCCGCGCCCAGCGCCGGGTGGACCAACTCCTTGAGATGGACAAGCCCGCCGACCTCACGCAGATCACAGAGCAGATCAAAGCCCGCGACCATCAGGACCGCAACCGCGCCGTCGCCCCCCTGAAACCCGCCGAAGACGCGCACATCATTGATACCGGCTCGCTGAATATTGAGGGTGTGTTCAACGCCATCATGAACGCGATAACCTAGCGACCCTCACGGCAGGGATGAAACAGGAAAGTACATGACCAGCAGCATTACGATTTCGGTTATCATCCCGGCCTGGAACAACTGGGAATTGACCCAAACCTGCCTCAAAGGGCTTGCCGCCACAGCAGATGGAATCACTCTTGAAGTCATTCTCGTGGACAACGGTTCCACGGACGAGACGCCGCACAGCGCTCCGACCCTGGGCACGAGCCTTTTTGGAGACTCATTCAAACATCTCCGACTTTCGGAAAACCGAGGTTTTGCGGTTGCCTGCAACCAGGGCGCCCAAGCTGCCACGGGCCGCTATCTGCTGCTGCTCAACAACGATATCTTCTTCACTTCAGGCTGGCTGCCTCCGCTGCTCAAGGCCCTGCAACAGGACTCCAAGCTGATTGGGGTCGGCCCGCTATTGGTTTTTCCCGAAAACGACCGCCCACGCTCAGGGCGAGTCCAGCACCTAGGCATCACGGCTTCGGTCGGCCCGCAATTCAGGCATTTGTACGAAATGTTTCCTCACTCACATCCCGTGACCCGAAAGCGCCGACAGCTTCAAGTCATCACCGGCGCAGCCATGCTAATGCCCACCCGCCTCTTTCACGCCCTGGGCGGTTTTTTCGAAGGCTTCGTCAACGGCATGGAGGATGTGGACTTCTGCTGCAGGGCTATCAAAAGCGGGGGATATTTCTCCGTCATCCCGGAAAGCTGCCTGATCCATCTGACAAGCTGCACCACGGGACGTTTCAACCATGAACAGCACAACATGACCCTACTGCTGACCAGAAAGCCCGGCGCCCAGGAGGACGATATCCGTCTGGCCGCTGAGGATGGCTATCGTCCGACCTTCACCCCCTGGCTCGACCTAGCCCTAAAATTGTCCACAGAGAAGCAGTCGGAGATTGAAGCAAACTGGTCCGCTAAACCGGACCCTGCCCGCCTGCCGGAGCTGTTGCAGGCCGAACCACTCTGGGATGAGGGATACGCCCTATGGACGCACCACCAGCCGCACAACGCCGCTATTGCGGCCGAGCTGCGGGCAATCCTATGCCCCAGCATCGATGCCTATCATGAACTTGCCCGGACCCTGGCCGAAGCAGGACACTCCGAGCAGGCCGCCAAGACGGTAAAGAAAATCGCCCTTATCCGTGACGTACTCAAGGACCAAGCCTTTTTGATCAGACACGCCAGGACCCTGCACGGCAAGACAAGGGATCAGGCAACCCGGGACGCTCTCAATGCCTGGCTCGCCGTTCATGACGGAACAACGCCCTCCGCATAGAAACCTTTCTCGACGACATGTGGACTTCAATAAAAATCGCCCGCTAGCGGCAAAGCCGATAACGGGCGGTAGAATTTTTTTGAAGGGAATGGGATTTGGGAGCTTTTTTCACAACACCCCTTGCCCCAAGAAAAGTATTTTTTACTTCTTCTTCACTGCATCCCAAATCTTATTCAGTTCATCCAGCGACAGATCGGGGATGTCCTTACCCTTGTCGCGCACGACGTCTTCCATCTGATTGAAGCGGGACAGGAACTTGTTGTTGGCTCCGTCCAGGGAGGAATTGGCCTTGATGCCGTGGCGACGGCCATATTCAATCAAGGTAAACAGATAGTCGCCGAACTCCTCTTCCATACGCGCCTGATCGCCCGAGGCTTTGGCCTCTTCCCATTCCTTCCATTCGCTGGTCAGCTGTCCGGCCTGATCGTCGTCGGTTTCCCAAGTAAATCCGGCGCGTGCGGCCTTGGAGTTGATGCGATAGGCCTTGAGCATGGGCGGCAGGCCCTTGGGCAGGCTGCCGTAGACCCGCTTGGGGGCTTCGTCGTCCTCGGTGTTCTCGTTGCGCTTGATCTTCTCCCAGTTGGAGAGCAGCTCCTCCTGATTCTTGAGCTTCAAGTCACCGAACACATGCGGATGGCGGCGGATCATCTTGGCCGCGCTGTAGCGCAGGGATTCCGAAAGATTGAAGGATCCTTCACGCTCGTACAGGGTCGCCAGGAACAGCAGCAGAAAGGCCACGTCCCCCAGCTCTTCCTTGACCTCGGAGCGGGTCGCCTCCGTCCCAAACTCCGGGGCGTCGGCGCGAATGGCCTCCACCAGTTCAAAGGCCTCCTCGATCACATAGTCGGTCATGGTCTGGGGAGTCTGTTTCTGATCCCAGGGACAGCCCCCGGGGCCAAGCAGCGAGGCAATGACTTCCATCAGTTCGGAAAGCGCCTCGCCATGGTCCTTTACGGACACATCATCTTTTGTATCTGTCATACTACTCTTTGTCTTTGGACATCATTTCTTTAATGGACTTGCTCATCTTCTGAAGCATTTCCTGTGATTTCTCGCTCATGGCTCCATCCTTGTCGTCGGAACCCTTTCCGCCCGACATGAATTTTTCCATGGCCTCCTTCTTTTCCGCTTCCATCTTCTCACGCAGGATCGATGGGTCAAAGTCCTTCATATTATCCGGCATATACTTGGCCAGAAAATCCGCTCCATTATTCAAGTAGGGTACCACTTTGGATGTCTTCACGAACTCGGCATCAGGCATGAACGAGGTAATACCGACAAGTGCCACCGCACAGACCAACCAGGCCTTGACGAAGCCCACGGCCATGCCACCGGGAACGTCCACCCAGAACACGGGAGTAATGCGCAGCATGCGCGCCAGCAGCCAGGCCACAAACATCACGCCAAACATAACAGCCACGAACATGGACACGTACGCCAGGAAGTGCAGCAGCCCCGGACTTTTGAACCAAACCTGGAAAAACGGAACAAAAATCTCGTTGTGGTTGCTGGCCACATAATAGGCGGCAACAACACCCACGGTAGACGCGATTTCCTTGAACAAACCGCGGAACATGCCGCGCACCACAAAGAACAAGGCGATCACGGCGAATACGACGTCGAGAAAACTGATCATCATTGCACGGTCCTCAATGGCACACAGGCCGGTTCGGTCTCGATTCAAGGGTGGTTTCAGTCACACCAACTCCCACCGTTGGTATCAGATTGAACGCAAAAGGTGAATATCAGACCGTCACCGGTCCTGACCACGGCCATAATACCGTACTCCAGTTGTCATCGGAGCCCTGCCAGGGGCGGACGGTCACTTTAACAAATTAAGCGGCGCGACAAACAAGGGGAACGGTAATCGCTCGTTTTCACCCGCTTTGCCAACGCATTTTTCAACCGCTCACCGAAAATGAAATGCGTTGTGGATTATGGGCGTATACAACAGCACAATCAGTCAATGGCTTCTGCTGCAACAACGCGCGCAACAACGTGGCAGCGGCCAAAACCAACGGACTGGGGGTACATTATGAAAGAGTATTGGAAACAGAACCTTGGGTACATGATTATCCTGCTGTCCATTTGGGCATTGGTCTCCTACGGCTGCGGCATTATTTTTGTCGAGCCGCTGAACGCCTTCCGCATGGGGGGCTTCCCCTTGGGATTCTGGTTTGCCCAACAGGGCTCCATCTATGTCTTCGTCATCCTGATCTATGTCTACTACCTGCTGATGCTGCGGTTGGACCGAAAATACGACGTGGACGAATAAGCCGCTAACACACAGGAGATTGTCATGGGCATTCAAGGCTGGACATACGTCATGGTGGGATTGACCTTCGGGGTCTACATCACCATCGCCTGGCTCTCACGAGTCAAAGATACCAAAGGTTTTTACGTGGCCGGGGGCGGTGTCCCGCCGCTGGCCAATGGCATGGCCACCGCCGCGGACTGGATGAGCGCAGCCTCGTTCATCTCCATGGCAGGCATCATTTCCTTCCAGGGATACACCGGTGCAGTGTACCTGATGGGCTGGACCGGCGGTTATGTACTGTTGGCCCTGCTTCTGGCACCCTACCTCCGCAAGTTCGGCAAATTCACTGTCCCGGACTTCGTGGGTGACCGCTATTATTCCAATATCGCACGACTGGTGGCACTGATCTGCGCCATTTTCGTGTCCCTGACCTACGTTGCCGGGCAGATGCGCGGCGTCGGCATCGTGTTCTCCCGCTTCCTGGAAGTGGACGTGAACACGGGCGTGGTCATCGGCATGGTCATCGTGTTCATCTACGCGGGACTCGGCGGCATGAAGGGCATCACCTGGACTCAGGTCGCCCAGTACTGCGTACTCATCGTGGCCTTCCTGATCCCGGCTGTGGCTATCTCCGTGAAGATCACGGGCGTTGCCATCCCCCAGATCGGTTTCGGCAGCACCATCATCTCCGGTCCTGACGCGGGCAAATATCTGCTCGACACGCTGAACCAGATCGGCACTGATCTGGGCTTCCGCGAATACACCTCGGCCTTTGGCCCCGGCAATAGATCCATGCTGGATGTGTTTGCCATGACCATGAGCCTGATGGTTGGTACTGCGGGTCTGCCCCACGTCATCATCCGTTTCTACACCGTGCCCAGCGTTCGCGCCGCACGCCTGTCCGCCGGGTATGCCCTGCTGTTCATCGCCATTCTCTACACCACAGCCCCGGCTGTTGCGAGTTTTGCGCGCTACAACATGGTCAACACCATCAATGAAAAGACCTATGCCGAAGCCCCGACCTGGTTCAACAACTGGGAAACCACCGGCCTCATCGCCTGGCTGGACAAGAACAACGACGGCATCATCCAGTATCGCGCTGGCGCTGCTTTTGTCGGCAAGCCATCATTCACTGGCGCCCTTGGTACTCATGGCGAACGCTCGATCAGCAATGCGCCCTCAAGCTCGACCAACGAACTGTATGTGGACCGTGACATCATGGTGCTCGCCAACCCCGAAATCGCCGGTCTGCCCGCCTGGGTCATCGCCCTGGTTGCTGCTGGTGGCCTGGCTGCGGCCCTGTCCACTGCTTCGGGTCTGATGCTGGTCATTGCCTCATCCATCTCCCATGACCTGTATTACAGGCTCATCAACCGCAATGCGTCCGAAAAGTCGCGTCTGGCCGTTGGCCGTGTGATGATCGGTGTGGCTGTCTGTGTGGCTGGTTACTTCGGCATCAACCCGCCGGGCTTCGTGGCCCAGGTTGTGGCCCTGGCCTTCGGCCTCGGTGCGTCGAGCTTCTTCCCGATCCTGGTGCTTGGCATCTTCTGGAAACGGGCCACGCGTGAAGGCGCCATCGCGGGTATGGTTGCAGGTATTGGTTTCACCATGCTCTATATCATCCAGACCAAGTTCCTGGGTGTGGGCTGGTGGTTCATGGATATCAGCCCTGAAGGCATCGGCTTCATCGGCATGCTCCTGAACTTCGCCATGATCATCGGTGTCTCGCTGGTGACTCCTGCGCCTCCCAAGGAGATTCAGGAATTGGTGGACAACGTGCGCTTCCCTCGTGGGGCGGGCATGGCCGTCGACCACTAGAATGTCGTCCATTTATCCAGGCTGGGGGTGTTGCTGCAAACCGTTCAACTCTTCGCATATTGCAGATATGCTTCGGACCTGAACAGTCCTTGCGCCGACCCAGCCTGGATTCTGAACGACATTCGGTTAAAGGTAATATTCGCAGAGGCTTTAAATACCATTTGTGAGAAATCATCATCCGCCAAAGATTGGCGATGCGAGACCACTGAAAGTCAAACAAAAACCAGTACGGGGCGTGAAAGACACGCCCCGTACTGGAACAACAAACCGGGCGGAGAATCATGGTCAACAGCAGCGACGTCTTCACCGCACAAGCGGCAGAGCTGGTTCCATTTCTGGAAAAGACGCTTCCTTTTTCAGATCTGCCCGAAGCCGAGCTGAACGCATTGGCCTCAGAATGCGCCATCGACTTCTACCCCAAGGGCACCCGCCTGCTGACCCAGAATGAAACCATCATCGAGGATGTCCTCGTGGTGCGCAGCGGCGCAATCAAGCTGACCCTCATTCAGGATCAAGGCGAGGAAAAACCCATCGACTACCGGGGCGAAGGCCAGGCCGTGGGAGCATTGGGCGCCATCCGCGACGCACCGGCCAGTTTGTCTGCCGAGACCATCGAGGACACCTTCTGCTTCAAGATTCCAGCGGTATTATTCCGCAAGGTCGTGGCCGCACATCCGGCTCTTGCCCAATATTATCTGCACAGTTTTTCCGAGAGCTATATTGCCAAGGCCTTCTCGGAACTGAGAAGGCAACACGCGGACCTCTGCGCCACAAGCCCCCTGTATCTGTTCGCATCACGCGTGGGAGACATCGTCAAGCGTGCGCCCATGATGATCGCCAATGGTCGCAGCATCCGCGAAGCAGCACAGATCATGAACAACAAGAACATCGGCTCGCTACTGGTGACTGACCCCAGTGGCGAAGCTACTGGCATCGTCACGGACAAGGACCTTCGGCGCGCCGTGGCCGAAGGTGAATCCACCGACGCCCCTGTGGAATTCATCATGAGTTCCCCCTTGGCCACGGTCCCGCATCGCGAGCCCTGCTTCGATGCCTTGCTCAAGATGATGAGCGCTCAGATTCATCACTTGGCCGTCACCCGCCACGGCGAGGTACAGGGCATGATCACCTCCCACGACATCATGCTCATCCAGGGCCGCTCACCCGTCTCCCTGTTCCGCGAAATCATGACCGTACGCGACATCGCGGGACTGTACCCCCTTTCACAAAAGGTGCCTGTCACCGTGGGCAGCCTCATCGAGGAAGGAGCCAAGGCCGGAAACATCACGCGCATGATCACGGTCATGAACGATCTGATTCTGGAAAAACTTTTGAACATGCTTCAGGACGAAATGGGACCACCGCCCGTGCCCTTCTGCTGGATCCTGATGGGTTCCGAAGGCCGCAAGGAACAGACCTTCCATACGGATCAGGACAACGCGCTGGTCTATCGGGATCCCGTGGGCGAGGACGAAGCACGAGCAGCCAAGGACTACTTCGCACGCTTCACCGAAGCCGCCATCGCGCACCTGGTGCAATGCGGCTATCCCCTGTGCCCGGGCGAGATGATGGCCTCCAACCCCAAATGGCGGCAGCCCTTCACCATCTGCCGCGACTACTTCGAACGCATGATCCTGCGCCCCGAGCCGGCAGAAGTTCTGAATGCCACCATCTTTTTCGATTTCCGGCCCGGTTACGGACAACTTTCCCTGGGCCAATCCCTGCGCAAGCACGTGACTCTGCACGCCGCACGAGAAAGTGTATTCCTGCGTTATCTGGCCAAGGATTGCATGACCGCCCGGACCCCACTCTCTTTTTTCCGAGGATTCATCGTTGAGAAAAACGGCGAACACAAAGACCGTCTGGACCTGAAAAAGAGCGGGCTGGTGCCCTTTGTGGATTTCGGGCGACTCTTTGCCCTGAAGCACAAGATCACTGAGACCAACACCCTGGATCGCCTGGAGCTGCTCAAGGAACGCGGACACGTGGCCCCGGACCTCATCGTGGAAGCAGTGGAAGCGTATGAATTCCTGATGCAACTCAGGCTCGTGCACCAGATGACGCAGATCAACAACGGGCAACAACCGGACAACCACGTCAATCCGGCCGACCTGTCCGATCTTGAAAAACAGACCCTCAAGGAAGCCTTCGGGGTCATCGGCGGATTGCAGTCCTTCACCAAGGACGTGTTTCGCCTCAACGTCGGGTAGCAGATTATCATGGGTCGATTACTGTGTTGCTTCGGAACCAACAACTCCGCAGAGATGACCAAATCCACTTCGGCCTCGTTGGTTCCTTGCGCCTTGTTCTCGATCCATCCTGAACTGCCTACACAATAATAACGGGGAGCACGGGAAAATAGTCATGATCGCCGCAGCCACAACACCATCGTTCATCGACAGGGCTCTGGGTCTGTTTCGGCATCCACCCGAAAATCCAGTCCTACGCGAAAACGCCGAGTACTTTAGTGATTTCGATCAGGATCGCCCCTTGGCCGATTACGAATTCTGCGTGGTGGACACCGAGTTGACCGGCCTGTCGTCCCGCACCGACGAGATCGTTTCCATCGGCGCGGTGCGCATCAAGAATCTCTCCATCACGGCAAACTCGTACTACTCTCTGGTGGCGCCCAAAGGCGAGTTGCCCAAGCTCTCCACCATGATCCACCGCATCACCCCAGAGATGCTCAAAGACGCACCCAGGCTCCGCACGATCTTCCCGGAGTTCATGAATTTCTGCGGCCACTCATTGATTGTGGGGCACAATATCGGACTGGATATGAGCTTTCTGAATCGGGCAGGCACGGACATTCTGGGCGGCAAGCTTTCCACCCCGTGCATCGACACCATGCGTCTGTCCCAGATCTACCAGCAGGAGTTATGGGAAAATTACTACGACCAGTTCGACGGCCAGGTGTCCTACCAATTGTACGACCTCTCGAACCGCTACGGCCTGCCGTCGTTCAATCAGCACAATGCCTTGTACGATGCCATGCAGACGGCCTACCTGTTTCTATTTCTTGTCAAGAAACTGCGAAGTGGTGGCATCAAGACGTTGCGGGATCTCTATCTCGCGGGACGTAGTTGGCGCTGGTACTTTTAGTAAAGCGCTGGAATCCATGCTACAACACTAAAAAAGGACACTATATGAAGCCCTATTCCATCCTGCTTGCCGTACTCTGGCTCACCACCTCATTTACCGATCTCTGGAGTCTGGCCTATGCAAGCCACCCCCTGTTCGTCCTCAAGAGTATCGGCACGGTGGTTCTGTTCACCCTGTGTCTGATGGGTTGCCTGCAACTGGCCTGGGGCCGGATCTTCATCCGCTTTGCCCCCGGGCAATGGCGCATGACTTACCAGGGCACGTTGACCATGGGTGCATTCTATGTGTTGCTCAAGAATTTCGGGGATGTGCTGGGCGTGGCAACCATGGCTGGGGACACCAGCATCTTTCAGATCGGGCTGGACTTCCTGCCGTATCTGCTCTTCGCCATTCCCATCATTGTGCTGGAACACGAGCTGAACAAAGAACAATAGCCTGCGCTGGCGGGAAGAACAAAAAAACGGGATAATGGTTACTTAAACATCAACCCTTCATAACGGCTGCGGATCTGGTCCAGCACCCCTTCTTTGGAAAGAGCATCAAACGCCTTGCGAATCCGCTCTATCAATCGGGGATTGCTGCCTCGACTGATACCTAAATAATATCCATCATCAAAGTTCACTGAATAGCAGGATGGATAGTCAGCAGCATTGCGACCATCGCGTTTGAGGTCATGCTGAAACATCAATGGGTTGGCTGGCACAACATCGATTCGCCCGGCATCGAGCAATCGCAGCAGCTGAGCAATATCCTTGGCCACCATCAGATTCTTGTCGGGGACAAACCCCCACCCAAGCGCCAACGCCTCTGTGGCATCCGCCCGGACAACCCCCATCCTGTAGCCCGTCAACTCGGCATCAGTTTTCGGAGCAATATCCCTGCGGGTCGCCAGACGAAACAGATGCACACTGCGTGGCGCCAGAGGGCCCACCCAATGGAATTGATTCTCCCGCTCTGGAGTTCGTGCCATGGAATAGATGAGTACACCCTTGGCACCCTGGGCAATGCGATAGGCTCGCGCCCAAGGCAACATCTCAATCTGATAGCCAACCTCGGCTCGCTTCAGTATCGCCCGCAGAACCTCTGTCGAGAAGCCGACAATCTCACCATTTTCCGAATAATTGTAAGGAGCATAGTCTTCGGTCACGACGTGCAAATCCTGCGCCCCGGCCGCCATAGACATCAGTATGACAAATGAAAACAAATAGATACATGCCAATCTTTTAATCATACGGTTCTCCTTATACAGGGCAATAGCCCACAACGAGTCGCGACCCTACTCGACGTCTGCTGATGATTGCAAGGACCCCTTGCACAATGATGAATTTCTTCCATCCGGGTTGCCACCGGATCGAATCATCAAGAATCAACCCCTTTCCCCTGGCCGCGCCTTGCGTTATACAAAGCAGCGACATCAACAGGAGCAAAAGCCATAGAGACCTTCATCAGCATCCGTAACCTCAAGAAGCATTACCCCGTCTCCGGCGGAGTCATGGGCATCGACAAGGCCGTTGTCCACGCCGTGGACGGAGTGAACCTCGATGTAATGCGTGGTGAAACCCTTGGACTGGTGGGTGAATCCGGCTGTGGAAAATCCACTTTGGCGCGCCTGTTGCTACGCCTTGAACGCCCCACCTCCGGCTCCATCACCCTGGAAGGCATGGACATCTGGAACGCTCCGGGCGAGTTCCTGCGTAGCTACCCCAAAAACATCCAGATGGTTTTTCAGGATCCATTCTCGTCTCTGAACCCCCGGCGCAACATCGGAGCCACCATTGGTGAACCTCTGAAAATCCACGGGATGCCCGCCGCCGAGCGCAAAGAGCGAGTTTTGGAGCTTCTGTCCTGGGTCGGTCTGCGTCCCGAACAGGTCACGCGCTATCCGCATGAATTTTCCGGTGGCCAACGCCAGCGTGTGGCCATTGCACGAGCCTTGGCCCTGAATCCGGATTGCGTGGTCTGCGATGAACCCGTCTCTGCTCTGGATGTTTCCATCCAGGCCCAGGTGGTCAACCTGTTGGGTGAACTGCAAAACAAACTCGGCCTGACCTATGTCTTCATCTCCCATGACCTGGCCGTGGTAGGGCACATCAGCGACAGGGTGGTGGTGATGTACCTGGGCAAACTGATGGAACTGGCCAATTCCGAGGATCTGTTTCGCGAGCCCTTGCACCCCTATACCAAGGCATTGATGGGAGCCATTCCCAAGCCCGATCCCCAGGGAGAACGCATCCAACTGCATGTCCAGGGCGACCCACCGAGCCCCATCAACCCGCCCGGAGGGTGTCCCTTCCATCCCCGCTGCCCCGAAGCCATGCCCGCATGCTCGACCCAGCCCCCACAGTGGAAGGAAGTACGTCCCGAGCACTTCACGGCCTGCCACCTGTACTGATCGCCCCGGACCGGGCCACGACCATATCTCCCGAACTGCGATTGCAGGCTCACAGCCCTGATTGCAGCAACGCACAGCCCTTCCCTTTCCACCGCCTTCACGCTACATCCCCCCCATGAGCAAAACCGAATCCATCCGCAACCTGAAACGCATTCCCGGGGTAGGCCCAAGCCTGTCCGAAGATCTCTACCGCCTGGGATTCACCTCCGTCAGCGCCCTTGCCGATCAGGACCCCCAAGCCATGTACGATCGCTTGATGGAGCTTGAAGGTTGTCACGTGGACCGCTGCGTACTGTATGTCTTCCGCTGCGCTGTCTATTTTGCCAGCGAGACACAACACGACCCCGCACGCCTCAAGTGGTGGAACTGGAAGGACCAGTCATGAGTGAATTTTTCCAGAATCTGGCCGAACGCATCCTCGGCGGCACTCCCCTGAGTGATCAGGAAGCCTACGACCTGGGCAAGCGCGTGAGTTCTGCCCAGGGGGATGACCTTTCCGCACTGGCCGCAGCCGCCCTGCGCCTCAAGGAAAGCCATTTTCCCGGAGTCATGAGCCTGTGTTCCATCGTCAACGCAAAATCGGGCCGCTGCTCCGAAAACTGCAAATTCTGCGCGCAGTCCTCGCACCACGATACGCAATGCGATGAATACCCCTTCATCGACGTGGACAAAATTCTGGCTGCAGCTCGAGCCATGCGCGAGGCCGGAGCCAGCCGATTCGCCGTGGTCACCAGCGGCAAGGGGCTGACTGGCGACGATTTCGAGCAGTTGCTGAAAGCCATCAACGGCATCAGAACCTTGGGCCTGGCCGCCGATGCCTCGGTGGGCATTCTGCACCCCGAGCAACTCCAGGCCATGAAAGCCGCAGGCCTGCAGGCCTATCATCACAATCTGGAGACCGCGCGCAGCTTTTTCCCCGAGGTCTGCACCACCCACGCCTACGACGAGGACGTCGCCACCGTCCGTGCCGCCATGGAGGCAGACCTCTACGTCTGCTGCGGAGGACTATTCGGCCTGGGCGAGAACTGGGACCACCGCGTGGAATTGGCTCTGGAACTGCGCAGCCTGGGGGTGGACTCCATACCCGTGAATTTCCTGACCCCCATTCCCGGCACTCCCTACGGGAAACGCGACATCATGCTGCCCGAAGAAGCCATCCGCATCGTGGCTCTCTTGCGCTTCATCCTGCCACAACAGCATATCCGCATTTGTGGGGGGCGCCCGGCGGTCTTCGGCTCGCGCAAGGCCGAGGCCCTGACCTGCGGAGCCAGTGGACTGATGATCGGTGACTATCTGACCACCAGGGGCGAAGCCGCGGCCTCGGATTTGGACGATCTGAAACGCCTGGGTCTCAAGCCGGAGTAGCGACCATGCCCGAGCCTCTACACATCCCCTGGAACAAGCAACGACTGGTCACTCAGACCCTGCTCTTTGTTCTGACCTTATCCGTGTTGGGATTCTTCTGCTGGCGGCTGGGAGGATGGAATGCTGGGGCCGTGGCTGCCATGGTCGCCTGCCTGAGCCTGTTTCTGGTCAACGTCAACAAGCTGGTGCTGGTCATCGGACGAGACTACGCCTTGGAGATGGGGCCTGAAGGGCTGCTCGTGAACACCACCCGCGAGCCACAATTGCTGCCATGGAAGGACATCGCCTCCTGCTCCACCGCCCAAGCTCCCAAACGCCGCTACGAGAACCTCATCCTGACCCTGCGAAATGGTGACACACTAACCCTGGCTGGCCTGTACCTGGGCCCCGCCCCGCAAACGATCAAGACAGCCATGGACATCTGGCTCAAGGACCAAACGCATGACTGACACCGTGGAAGTGCCCCTGAACAAAGGTTTGATGACCACCTATGGCATTGCTTTGGCCCTGCTGCTCGGGTCGCTGCTGGTGCTCATCATCCGCACCCCGGAATGGGGCACCGAGGCCTTGATCTTTGTCGCTCTTTTCGTTGGCATACTCATGGCCTGCGGGCCGGAGCTGAAAACCGCAATTCTGACCCGCTATTGCCTCAAAGCCGACGAGCGTGGCATCCGCGTGGGCTGCTGGAAGCATGAAATCCTCATCCCCTGGCCGGAGGTGGCGCGCATGGTCTGTGTGCATCCGGCCTGGAACAAGAAAGGCGTCCAGAACCTGGTCATCCTCTTCAAGGATGACAAACCAGCCCTGAACCACATCGATGGCCGCCCGGTCAAGAACGCCCCCAACTCCATCAGGGTCAGGGGCACCTTCATCGGCGGCGACTGCCACGCCATCAAGGAACACCTGGATGCGCTGCTGGCTCGTTATGGGCATGAGGAATCCGACGTCCCCAAACTGTAAAGGCCGCCCCCCGTCCGGAAGGCGACCCATCGCATCAATTCTTCTGCCGAGGCTCGTCCGCGTCGCGCAAGCAGAACGATCCCGCCCGAACACGTTTGAAACGGCATCAACCGACCTAGGCCAGACGCACATGCACCTCGGTCCTCAGCTCTTCGGGCGGAGTTTGCTCCGGGTTGTTCAGATAGAACTCCAGAGAGGGTTCACTGGCCAGTTCATGACCATTCTCCACCACCCAGACGCCACACAGCCAGGCATAAGTAGCGTGCAGGTTCGCATAGGGGCCCTTGTGCACGGTCACGGCGTACCGCCCGCCTCCGATGGTCTTGACGCCCACCGAACCTTCAGCCTGTACCCCTTCGGGAACCGTCAGACAGGCATCATAGCGAATCTTCTCGGGCGGCGTGATCTCAGGGTCATCGTGGCACAAACCAACAATGGCCGTATTCGGTCCCAGCAGTCCCTTGGGCGCTGCCCAACCGCACACGGCCTCCCAGGCCGATTCACACATCTCATACGGCCCCACATGGCGCACATAGGCCACGTTCAATTCAGGCAATTCCTTGATAGTCGCTTCCATGGTCAATTTTCCCTCCTGAATGAGTTCACAGGCTCGGCACAGGGCCACGCTGGAACGTCCCGAAGCCGGAGGCAATCCTCCTGCCAAGGCCAGCTCCCGATACCGGACCGGGGACAACTCAAACAGATTCCTGAAAGCTCGAGAAAAGGCCTCGGGACTGTCGTAGCCTGCATTCAGGGCGATATCCGTGACCGGAAGCTCCGTAAATGTCAGTCGATTGGCTGCACGCTCCAGCCTGAGCCGTCGCAGGTGGGCCTTGACGCCTTCACCCACCATCCCACTGAAGATCCGGTGGAAATGATATGGTGAAAAGCAGGCCACTGCCGCCAGTTCGTCCAAGGCCAAATCGTCATCCAAATGCCGTTCCATATGGTCCAGCACCCGATTCAGGCGTTCCTGATAGCTTCCCTGTGTCTGTTTGGTCATGTGTCCCTCTGTCATGAAACGACTCTAATGACTGGCGCCTGACCGCGCCTGATATTCCTTGCGCTTTTCTACATCCGTGTTTCCAGGCGTGCAAACCCGGAATAAGACCTCAGCCCCCCCGGGGTTTCCCTTGTCCAACAAGGAGCAAGGCCCAAGACTTGACTCATTGGCCGAGGATGCCTACTTGTGGTCACCCGCGGCTGCACAGTGCCCGCAGAACTTCGAGGAGTAACAATACAATGTCCAATTTCAATAATGCCGTTGCCGATGTTGCCGATGTCATGAAATTCGAAAACTGGCTGCGTTTCTATTTTGTCAAGGAAACCGTCGAAGAAGCCGTACGCATCGAGATCCCTGAGGATCGTCTTGAAGACATCCGCAAGCAGCACGAGGAAATGTACGCCTTGGCAGATCGATACAACGGGGCGCTCATCGACTACAACAAGTCCTGCTCCGAGACCTGCGCCCACATTGCCTCCCTGTACGACGGACCCAAGTACCCCACCGGCACTGTCGGGCACGTCTGGGACTCCAAGGACCTGAAACTGGAGATGTACCTCTTCGGCCTGTGGATGCAGGGCCACGAAGCTGCTCTGGACGAAGAATTCATGCCCTTTGAGCAATGGCTGGAAGGGTTCAATTCCTGGAAGCAGACTGACGAAGTGCAGGACTATCTGGCGCGCTTGACCGACGTTGACAGCGGCGCCGACAAGGGCTGTGGCTGCGTGCAGTAACCCCCGTCACCCTCATGATTTTCTACCCCGGTGTTCGTAAGGACGCCGGGGTTTTCTTATGGTCGAAAGGCAGAACAGCCAGCAAAATAGACTCATCTATCCTGCTTATCCCTCACTAAACAGAGCATCAGCCACTCTGGACTCTCTACTTTACACCTGGATACGTATCGTCTATATAGACAGACATAGATTGCACATCAAATCAGCAGCAGGGGGCAGATATGGATATCCAGGGATTTCTCATCGAATGCTGGAAGGCCGTGGAGCTCTACAACTCTGGCAAGATCGACTCCAAACCATGGGAGCAACTGGAAGTCCTCAAGGCAGAGGCCAACCCGACCGTCTACAGCAAGGCCAATGCCGACGCCATGCGCAACATCATCTCGGCGCTCAAGAAGATGTTCAAGGGCGATCGCTATCAGGAACTCTACTTTCTCAAGCGCAACCTGGAAATAGACGGGGCATCACCACTGCTCGTATCCTTTCGCCTGGGGCTTATCGCGCTGGTCTATGCGGCTTTGGGCAAAAAGGACCAATCCTTTCGTGCCCGGCATTGCGCAGAAGCCATTCCCGCACATAGCCAAGAACCATGCTTTTCGATCCTGTTCCTGGCCCATGCCTTTGCGGACCTGCACTGGATCGTCCCCAGCTATCCACTGGATTTCCCCAATGAATACGATTGGGCCAAGACCGCGGCCAAATACCTCGACCCGCTACTCGCCCAACCAGGCATCATCAGTTACCCCTACAAGGTCAGCTGGATGGCCAATGCCATCATGCGGACCTGTGCCGCGGCCCACTACCTGGACAAGGTGACACTTAACGCCGACGGCACTGTGCCTGGTGACCTCAACCATGGCCGCGACCTGCTCAACGATTACATGACCTATCTGAATTCTACCATCGGTGCGAGACAGCCCATCCAAAACATCGACGTCATCGCCTCGGACCTTGGCCTGGCCCAGCAGGCAGCCAGCGCTGCCTATTTCAAAACCTGGCGAGTGGCCAACCTGGATATCCTGAAAAACATGGAGGATACGGATGCCCAGCGGCTGGCCTTCATCAACAAACCCAGCCAGCTAAATGCCGGGGACAACACCAAAGACATCCCCCTGTTCTATGTTCTCAGGCGCTGGAACTCCTTCACCCCCATCGTGCCCGATGAGGCCGATCGGCAACGTGTCTATCGAGGTGGCGGCTATTTTATCTGGCATCAGAACAAAGGCACGGTGGTGGACCCAGGGTTCCGTTTCATCCGCAACTTTGCGGACGCTGGCGGACGCGTAAACGACATCGACAACATTGTCGTGACCCACGCACACAACGACCACACCGCCGATTTGGAATCCATCTTCACGGTGCTCTATCAGCATAACGCCACTATCAAGAATACCCTTAAGGAATTCGGCGCATACCTGCCCAGCCTGCAACTGACCTATATGGATTATGCACAAGACAACCCCGGCCATTCGGATGATCAAAAGTTCGATTTCCTCTGCACGCTCAAACCAGCCGAAGGAGCAACTCCGGCACCAGGAAGTCTCCAAGACGACTGGAATAATTTATATGATCTTCTGGCAACCAACGATGTCACCGTCCTGCCCTTGATCGAACTGGAGGACCTTGACGGGAAAGCTCTCGACCAGCGAGACATAGCCATCATGGCCATGTGCCTGCCCGAAAACAGCGCTCCACTCAATATCACAGACTATGGCCTGATCATCACACCCAAAAAAAACGAAGACGTGCTCAAGGCTGCGGGCCATGCCAAAAAGAAGGTGCAGGTCTACGTCAATCTGGGCACCATGCGTAAATTCAACACCATCATCGACCCGGACTCGCAGTACATCGACTATATTGGCGGGGTGCACATCATCGAGCCGGGACAAACCTACTATCTGGCCAATGCTCCCACCAGTGCTGGTCCTCAGGCCAACGAATTAAAAATGATCGTGCACAAGGCCTACCACAACGAGGTGGTGACCAAGAACTACGCCACGGGTCTGGAATTTGTCTTCTCGAAGCTGGCGGGCACGCCCAAGTCCCGAATTCTGATCACTTCGGACACCAGTCTGTGCTGGACCTTCAAACCAGCAGCGGTAAAGGCCGGTGGCCTGACTCTGGCCGATACAGACTACAGCGGGAGACAAAATCTGCAGTATACAACCAACGAAGTCGTCAACAGCTACCTCACGCCTCCGGGAATCCCCTTTGATCTCCTGCTGCCACACATCGGCTCCATCAAGGACTACGAAGTATCGCCCCCCAGCTTCAATCCCAAGGACTTCATCTACAAGAACCACCTGGGGATTATCGGCGTATCTCAGGTCATTGCCGCCACCAACCCCGTAGTCGCCCTGGTCACCGAATTCGGCGAAGAGATGACCCACGTCATCGAACTGAGCATGGACATGACCCGGCGAGGTGTACGCGGAGTGCACACACTGAAGACTCCCAATGCCGAACCCAGGCTCACCACCAACATCAAACCAGCTGACATCGGCCTGGCCTTCGATATGGACGAAAGAAAATATTACCAGGCCAAAAACGATGGCAGCGGTGCCTGGACAGAGGATACGGAGGACGGAGTCGCCCCCGCCGATCTGGACGTGACGTACACCAACCACACCTTCCCCGTCGCTTACAAGGCCAGGGGCTAATCCGCCCCTTCTCTTTCTCGTGGGCATTCGCTAAGGTTGGGGAATGCCTACGAGAACTATCGTCATCGCGGGAACGCACAGCGGATGCGGCAAGACCACAGCCAGTCTGGCGCTCATGGCGGCGCTGGTGCGCCGTGGCTTCACGGTCCAGGCCTTCAAGGCCGGGCCGGACTTCATCGACCCCGGCCATCACGAGGCCGTCACAGGCCGCCCCAGCCATAATCTGGATGGCTGGATGATGGGCGAGGCCGGAGTGCGTGAGGTTTTCTCGCGCTACGCCGCCGATGCTGACGTGGCCGTGGTGGAAGGGGTCATGGGCCTGTTCGACGGTTTTTCCGGCAGCAGCGAGGAGGGCACCACCGCGCAGTTGGCCAAATGGCTCGACGCCCCGGTGGTGCTGGTGGTCGATGCCCGCTCCATGGCCCGCTCCGCCGCCGCCATGGTCAAGGGCTACGCCGAATTCGACCCCGAACTGAACATGGCAGGGGTCCTGTTCAACCGCATCGGCTCCGACAATCATAAAAGCATCATCGAAGAAGCCATGCTCGATCTGCCCGGCATCCTGCCGCTGGGCTTCCTGGCCCGCAACGAAAAATTGGCCCTGCCCTCGCGCCATCTGGGGCTGGTTACAGCCGAGGACCACAAACTGGACGACGAGATGGGCGGACGCCTGGCCCGCTGGATGGAGGATGGAGCCAATCTGGGCCGCCTGCTGTCCCTGGCCCCGGACCCGGCGCTCACGCTCCCCGAAGAGTCCACGACCGAAAGCACACCACCTCAAGCTCCTGACGTGCGCATCGGCGTGGCCCGCGACAGGGCTTTCTGTTTCTATTACCATGAGAATCTGCGCCTGCTTGCCGAGGCCGGAGCAGAACTCGTTCCTTTTTCACCGCTCATCGACACCGCCCTGCCCGCCGATCTGGACGGCCTGTATCTGGGCGGTGGCTATCCCGAGCTTCATGCCGAAACCCTCTCTACCAACGCGGGAATGCTTTCGGCCCTGCGTTCGTTTTGCGCGTCGAACAAACCGGTCTACGCCGAATGCGGCGGGTTCATGACCCTCATGCAGTCAATCACCGATGCCACAGGCCACAGGCATCCCATGGCCGGAGTCTTTCCCATGAACGCCGCCATGGGCGATCGCTTCCGGGCACTGGGCTATCGCGAGGCCGTCACCACGGCGGATTCCGCCTTCGGTCCGGCCTGGACCATGCTGCGCGGCCACGAATTCCATTATTCGTCCCTGACCGACATGGGAGACGGAGCCGAGGCCGTGTACAAGGTCCGCGACCGCAAGGGCTGGACCGACCTGCGCGAGGGCTTTACGGTGGGCAGAACCTTGGGCACCTATGTTCACGCCCACTTCATCTCCAATCCTGATGTGCCCGCAGCCTTTGTTCAGGCCTGCCGGGATAGCCGCAACGCCCAAGGCCCCACAGACGAGCCGGATGCCCTACCCCGGAGTCCCGATGTGTCCTGAGCTGCGTGAAGGCTTCACTACCGGAACCGCAGCCGCAGCCGCAGCCAAGGCCGCCACGCTCTTTCTGCTGACAGGGCAGCAGGCCAAGACAATGGACACCCCCCTGCCCCCTGGCGGACGACTGACCGTGCCCGTGGCAGACATCACCCGCGAAAGCCCGCGCACAGCTCGCGCAACGGTCATCAAGGATGGCGGAGACGATCCTGATGCCACGCATGGGCATACCATCGAGGTGTTGGTGGAACTGCGGCCGGATGTCGACCTGCCTCCACAAATCCTGGGCGGCAAGGGTGTCGGCACCGTCACCCTACCCGGCCTGCCTGTGCCCCCGGGTGAACCGGCCATCAACCCCGAGCCCCGCAAACAGATCGCCACGGCCGTAACAGAAGCCATCACCTCCCAGGACTTTCAAGGCAGCGTGCGTGTGACCGTGGAGGTTCCAGCAGGTGAAACCATCGCGCAAAAGACCATGAACCCGCGCCTGGGAATCGTGGGCGGTATTTCCATTCTGGGCACTCGAGGCACGGTCAAACCCTTCAGCCACGAGTCCTATGCCGCGTCCATCAAGCAGGCTCTGGATGTGGCGCTGGCACAAGGAACCACGCACATAGGCCTGTCCACGGGCGGACGCACCGAAGGTCTGCTTCGGGCCGACCTCCCGAACCTGCCCGAGACTGCTTTCATCCAGTTCGCGGACTTCTTTGCCCTGGCCCTGTCCGAAGCCGGGGCGCGCGGCTTCTCCGAAATCACCGTAGGCTGCTATTTTGGCAAGCTGGTCAAGATGGCCATGGGCTTTGAGTACACCCATGCCAAAGACACACGTATCGATTTTGACCGTCTGTCCCACTGGTGCAGAAAGGCCGGGTTGGACGCCAACCGTGCCGCCCAGGCCAAAGAAGCCATCACCGCGCGGCATGTACTGGAAATCGTTTTGGAAGATCCTGCAAAGGATGCTATAGTCGGGTCCATTGCGAAAAAGGCTCTGACTGTGGCCCGGGGCTTCGCAGGGGCAACACCCCGCATCAGCTACCGCGTCTATGGGTTCGACGGAGCCCCGCTGACCCACCTCACGGGAGAAGAGTAATGCCTATCCATGTCGTCGGCCTAGGCCAGGACCCTGACAACCTGCCCGACTATTCTGCCGGAATCGTGGAGCATGCCCAAGTGCTCTATGGCGGAGCCCAACTACTCGGATTTTTCGAGGATCACCCCGCCGAGAAGGTGCCCATCACAGCACCCCTGGATCAGCTCATCGAGCGCATCGCCGATGACCACAGCAACAAGAAAGTCGTGGTGGTCCTGGCCGACGGAGACCCGTTGTTCTACGGCATCGGCTCCACGCTGATCAATCACCTGCCTCCCGAAGACCTGTATTTCTACCCGGGCGTCACCTCGTTGCAGGTCGCCGCCGCCAAGGTCAAAATCCCCTGGCACGATGTGATCCCCGTGTCTTTGCATGGCCGCGACGACTACGGCCCGTTGTTCTCTGCCCTATTGAGCAATGACTGGGTCGCTGTGCTAACAGACGCCAAATCCGTCCCCTCGGCCCTGGCCCAGACCATTCTGGACCGTGGCGGCGAAACCCATTTCATGCACGTATTGGAAGACCTTGAGAGCGACAAGGAACGCGTGGGGCGCTTCACTCTGGACGAAGCCCGCAAAAAGACATTTTCCCCGCGCAACATCGTACTGCTGGAGCGCTGCTGCGAATCGGAAATCCCCTTGGGCATGGGCATCCCTGACGACCTGTTCATGCGCGAGAAGAACCTGATCACCAAGGGACCGGTACGCGCCACAAGTATCGCCGCCTTGAGGCTACGCCCGGACTCCCTGCTCTGGGATTTGGGCGCGGGTTGCGGTTCGGTAGGCATCGAGGCCTCCAGCGTCTGCCACAAGGGGCGGGTCTATGCCGTGGAAAAGAATGCAGACCGTGTGGCCATGATTCGCGAGAACATCCGACGCACCGGAGCCTATCTGGTGGACGTGCTGCATGGCCCCATGCCGGGCTGCCTGCACGACCTGCCGGACCCGGACCGCGTTTTCATCGGTGGCGGACTGGGCAAAGGCTCCGAGGTGCTTGAAGAAGCCTGCCGACGCCTGCAACCCGGCGGGCGGCTGGTGGCCAACGCCATCCTGCTGGACTCCCTGTACCGTGCGCGCAAGACCTTCGAAAACCTGGAATGGGAATTTTCAGTGACCCTTGTACAGGCCGCTGAGACCAAACCCCTGGCCGGCCAACTGCATCTGGCGGGCGTGAACCCGGTGTTCGTGCTCATTGCCGACAAACCGAAGGATTAACAATCCGAGTCCCGATGAATTCACGAGGGTATTTGAATGGAAATCATACAGGTCCAGACCAATGACCGTGAAGCACTGGTCGATATCACCAGCGAGGTTCGCAAACTGGTCAATTCCCACGGCTGGTCCGACGGTGCGCTGCTGCTGTACTGCCCGCACACCACCGGCGCGGTGACCATCAACGAGGGCGCTGATCCAGACGTGGTGCGCGACATCTTGGTCAATATGCGTGCGCTGATCCCGCACCACGGCGACTACCGCCACGCCGAAGGCAACTCCGACGCACACATCAAATCATCCCTGTTCGGCTGCGATCAGATGGTCATTGTGGAGGGCGGCAACATCCAACTCGGGACGTGGCAGAAAATCTACTTCTGCGAGTTCGACGGCCCGCGCAACCGCAAGCTATGGGCGCAGTTCTTGTCGAGCCAATAACAACCATACAGGCCTGACAACCATGAGCTATATCCACATCCCAACAACAGGTCCCAGCGACTGGAAACGATTTTTAGCCGCCCCAGAAAGACAATGGAAATCGGGCTATTCTGCGAAGGAACTGGCCCAGCGATGGGAAACGGCTAATGGATTCCCCGACGAGATCAACTCGATTCTCAAGGCAGAACAACTATTTACTCACGTAGAACCCCTTTTCGCCATTCCGGAATTCCAAGTGCCTCTCCCGGGTGGAAGCAGACCATCCCAGAATGACCTCTTCGTATTGGCCCGGACCGACAATGGACTTGTGGTCATTATGGTTGAAGGCAAAGCCTCGGAGTCCTTTGGTCCAACACTAGGGGAATGGAGACAGCAGAGTTCCAACGGCAGGCAGACAAGACTCGCCTATCTGCAACAGACCCTCGGCCTCAACCGGGACCTCCCAGACAGTCTCAGATACCAACTGCTTCACCGAACAGCTTCCCCCATCATTATCGCCCGCCGCTACCACGCCGTTGCAGCCGTGATGTTGGTGCATTCCTTCAGCAAAACCAACGAATGGTTCTCCGACTATGCAACATTTCTGAACCTGTACGGAATAAAAACAGACATCGGTGAACTGCATGAAATCATGGTCGGATCCCCCCTCAGAGTCTTCTGCGGGTGGGCCAAAGGCATTCCTGCAATTTAAGCCATGCCTTTTCCCTCGAAGCTTCCTTCCCTTCTCCAATAATCAGCTCAAACAAAAACGGGCCACGGCTTCCTGCGAAGTCATGGCCCGCAACGCATTGCCTACGGTGAGTAGCAGACGATTCTACTCCTTTTCTTCGGCCCGCCGTGCCCGGCGGCGCTCATGCCGCCCCAGCAGAGCCAATGTCACCATGGGCAGCACGGCACCCACAAGTGTCAGCGCGGCAATAAATTCAGGCTTGGGCATCAGCCCCAGAGACACGACCTCCATGGCCACGGCCGCAAACATGAACAGACCAAAGGTCATCACAGCCGAGGCAGCACCCACGTCTGTGTCCACTTCTTCCAGGGTCATGTGATTCGCCAACGGCCTGCTGAGCCCCATGAAGAACGAAACCACGAACATGGGCAGCGCAAAAATCCATGGTGACGCCGCCCCGCCGAGCAGGATCCCAGCACCACCCACAAAAAGCCCCACCAGTGAAAATTTGAGAATTTTCCATGACTCGAAGCCCACGCACAGCCGCGAACAGGCAAACGAGCCCGCCATCATGCCCAGGGCATTGAACCCGAAGGCCAGACCATAAGACTGGGCATCCAGACCGAAGTCCCGGATATAGATGTCCGCCGACCCGCCGATGAAAGCAAAAAAACCTGTAGGCATGATCGAGAACACCAGCGTGTAGATCACGTAGCGCCGGTTGGAAAGCAACACCCGGTACCGACTGACCACCGCGCCCAATCCGCCCGTGGTGCGTTCGAACTCCGGCTCGCGCAGCCTGAACCCGCCATACAATGCCGCCAGCGCACAGGTCCCCTGACAGATGAAAATCCAGCGCCAGGACAGGCTGCCCAACATCCAACCACCCAACATCGGCGCCAACATCGGGCACAGCGGCACGATGACACCGATCAAAGCCAGCACCTTCTGCCGATCCAGACCTTCATACAAATCCTTGGTCAGAGCCAAGGACAAGAACGAGGCCGCAGCCGCGCCCGTGGCCTGAGCCATGCGAGCCAGCACAAGCTGAGTGATGGAGCCGGAGGCTGCGCAGGCAAAGCTACCCACAATGTACAACAGCACTCCGCCCACCAGCACGGGCTTGCGCCCGATGCGGTCCGACAGCGGCCCATGCACCAGCAGGAAGAAGCTGAAGCATACGAAAAAGACAACCAGCGACAGATTGGCCTGAGCCAGCGAAATGCCCCACATGTCCTGCAGAGTCGGGATGGCTGGCAGATACATATCCGTGGACAGGGCGGGAAAAGCCGCCAGCAAAATGATCAGAACCAGATTGGGCATGTGATTTCCATAAGATCAGTGCGCCCCCATAAATCATGACGGCGCAGAAAAAGGCGTGGGGAAAATGGAGCTGTGGTTATTCGGCCTTCAGCTCGCGGGTCATGAGCTCGCGCACGGCCTCGCGCGGATCCTTGCCCTCATAAAGAACGGCATACAGCTGGTCGGTGATAGGCATGGGCACACCCAGCTTCTTGGCCAGATGATGCACGGATTCGGTGGTCTTCACACCCTCGGCCACTGCCTTCATATCCTTTAAAATATCATCCAGGGTCATACCACGCCCCAGAGCCAGCCCCACCTGCCGGTTGCGGGACAAGTCACCCGTGCAGGTCAGCACCAGATCGCCCATACCCGCCAACCCCTGGAAGGTGGCGGCGTCCGCGCCCAGAGCCACGCCCAAACGGCTCATCTCGGCCAGCCCGCGCGTGATCAGTGCAGCCCGGGCATTGTGCCCGAATTCCAGCCCGTCGGCGCAGCCCACGGCAATGGCGATGATATTCTTCAGCGCTCCGCCCAACTCGACGCCCCGGTAGTCCGGGTTGGAGTAAACCCTAAAAGCCTCAGTGGACAGGGCCTCACGCAGCTCTTCGCCCAAAGTCGCGTCTTCGCAGCCCAAGGCCACGGCCGTGGGAACCCCGGCGGCGACCTCCTTGGCAAAGGACGGACCGGAGATCATGGCAAAGCGGGGGGACATGTCCGACAGTTCCTGAGCCACGATGTCGGACATGGTTGCCAGGGTCTGAAGTTCCACGCCCTTGTTGGCGCAGACAATGACCGGACGCTCGGGCAAGAGGAGCTTGAACTCACCCAATGCCGCGCGGAAAAACTGGCTGGGTACCACAAAGACCACAAAGGAAGCCTCACTCACGGCCTCGGCTCTGTTCGTAGTCGCCAGCAGGCGCTCATCCAGGGACACGCCTGGAAGGTAAGTTTTGTTTTCATGCTCTTGGTTGATGGCATCCATCACCTCGGATTCACGAACCCAAAGGCGTGTCTCGGTTCCTTTGCCCGCCCAGGCATTTGCCAAGGCCGTTCCCCACGCGCCACCACCGATCACCGCTATCATCATATCCTCGGATCTCCTTGCGAATTCAAAAACGATTGCGGATGCAGCCGCCGGAGACTGTGTACCCTCGGACTTCGGGCCTTGGCAACCGCGTTATCCTTCAACTTCACAAGAATTTATACAGCCCGCACCATCGCACGGCTCCGAGGGCAATCATCCTATCCTCTGCCTGTTGCCAGCCGTCCAAGGGTCAGTTATCAATTGAGTCCCGCCTGCGCGGGTCAAACCATAAGGATATGAACATGGCCAAGCAATTCAGCGATACACAGCGCGAGATTCTGCGCCGAGTGCAAGGCACCCTGCCGGACAGCGCCACCCCCTTTGCGGATATCGCCGCCGAGGTAGGGACCACTGAGGACGAAGTTCTCACTCTGCTGAGAGAGATGAAGGACTCCAAGGAAATCAGACGATTCGGCGCAACCCTCCGTCATCAAAAGGCCGGGTATTCGCACAACGCCATGGTGGCCTGGCGCATCCCCGAAGGCGAAGACATTGATGCCATCGGCGAAGCCATGGCCCAGCGCTCCGAAATATCACACTGCTATATCCGACTCACCACCCCCGAGTGGACCTATAACCTTTACACCATGATCCATGGCCAGAACCCCGGCGATCACGCCCGAGTGGTCAAGGAGATGTCCGAGGCCACCGGCCTGACGGATTATGATGTTCTGGAAAGCGTCAAAGAGCTCAAAAAGACCTCCATGGTCTACTTCTAGGAGAAATCATAATGATCCATTCAAAACAGATGTTCCAACGTGCCCGGAAGGTCATTCCCGGCGGGGTCAACAGCCCCGTGCGTGCGTGCCTGTCCGTGAAAGCCGACCCGCTATTCATCGAAAGCGCCAAGGGCGCCCGTTTGCGTACCGTGGATGGTCCCGAATTGGTGGACTTCGTCATGTCCTGGGGTCCGATGATCCTGGGCTACGTCCACCCCGAGATCCATAAGGCCGCCACGGAAGCAGCCTTGCGCGGCACCAGCTTTGGTGCCCCCTGCGCCGCCGAGATCGAAATGGCCGAAGCCGTCATCGACGCCGTGCCCTCCGTGGACATGGTGCGCATGGTCAACTCCGGCACCGAAGCCACCATGAGCGCGCTCAGACTGGCGCGCGGCTACACTGGCCGCTCCAAGGTCCTGAAATTCGAGGGCAACTACCACGGACATGCGGACAGCTTCCTGGCCAGCGCCGGTTCCGGCGTCGCCACCCTGTCCATCCCCGGGACCCCTGGTGTGCCCGCCGAAACCGTGGCCCACACCCTGTTGGCTCCGTACAATAATCTGGAAGCCGTCAAAAAACTCTTTGCCGAGCACGGCGGCGACATCGCTGCCGTCATCGTGGAGCCCATGGCGGGCAACATGGGCTGCGTCCTTCCTGCCGAAGGATTCCTCGAAGGGCTGCGTGAAATTACCAAGGCCAGCGGCGCTCTGCTGATCTTCGACGAGGTCATCACCGGCTTCCGCCTGTCCTACGGTGGCGCGCAAAAGCGCTTCGGTATCACCCCGGACCTGACCACCATGGGCAAGATCATCGGTGGCGGCTACCCCGTGGGTGCCTACGGCGGGCGCCGTGAGATCATGGAGCGCATCGCCCCCTGCGGCGACGTCTACCAGGCAGGAACCCTGTCCGGTAATCCCGTTGCCATGGCCGCCGGGCTGGCGACCCTGAAACTGCTGGAGACTGCTGACTACAAGGGCCTGGAAGCCCGGACCTCCAAGCTCACCGACGAGCTGTCCGCCATCTTCCAGGAAAAGGGCATCCCCACGGCCATCAACCACATCGCGTCCATCTTCACCGTGTTCTTCACCGAGGGCCCGGTCACGGACTTTGAAAGCTCCAAGGCCGCGGACAGCGACCGCTACGCCAGCTACTACTCGCAGATGCGCGAATTCGGCGTGAACCTTGCGCCCAGCGCCTTTGAATGCTCGTTCACCTCCTTCGCCCACACCGAAGAGGACTACGACAAGTTCCTCTCCGCCGTGCGCAAGGTGGAACTGTAAGAAAATAAGGGGGCGCTGCCCCCTTTCCCCGCTCAAGGGAATATTTCCCTTGAGAATCCTTATTCCCGCCCCTGCTTCAGCGCACTGCGCTTGAATCAGGGGCGGAATGCAATAGGATGAACCTGATGTTTGAGCCCGAACCAGCCGCAACTCCTCATAATAGCCACCCTGCCACGGCCATCTATGCCCTGACCCCACAGGGGGCACAGCTGGGTCGGGTACTGGCCCAACAGCTGGACGGCGACCTGTTCGTGTCCAAGCGGCTGGCAGGTGGAAATTATGGAGAGCGAGACAGCTTCGACAGCCTGCCTCCTTTTGTGGGGGCGCAGTTCAAACAATATTCGCGTCATGTCTTCGTGGCAGCAGCGGGCATTGCCGTGCGCTGCATCGCTCCGCTATTGCAAGGCAAGGACCGTGACCCTGCCGTGGTGGCTCTGGACCAGCGCGGACGTTTTGTCATCAGTCTTGTCTCCGGGCATCTGGGCGGGGCCAATAATCTGGCCCTGGAGATTTCCAAAATAACTGCCGGGCAAGCCATTGTCACCACGGCCACGGACACCGAGGACCTGCCGTCCCTGGATGTACTGGCCCAGGAGCGCGGCCTGGCCATCGCCAATCTCGACATGGTCAAGGCCGTAAACATCGCCCTGCTCTCGGGAGAAACCGTACAGATCTTTGATCCACAAAACTGGCTGCGCCTTGCCCCCGAGCCCGGCAAAGAACATCCCTGGACCGCACATTTTCGCCCGGTGCACGACACAATGTCATGGGTCGAGGGGTTGCCCGGAGTCTGGGTGGACCACAAGGTCATCACCCCCGGCAAGGACTGCCTGCTGCTGCATCCTCCCTGCCTGGCCGTTGGCATCGGCTGCAAGCGCGGCACCCCGGCACAAACGATTCTGGACTGCATCCGCAATGTTCTGAGTCAGGCCCAACTGGCACCGGCCAGTGTGCTGGCTTTGGCCTCCATTACGGCCAAGCAGGATGAAGAAGGCCTGCTGGAAGCAGCTGCAACCCTTAACAAAGGGCTCTTCTTCTATGAACCCGGCGATCTGATCGGCATCCCTGTTCCCAACCCGTCCGAACGGGTCCAACAACTCATGGGCGTACCTTCGGTTTCCGAAGCCGCCGCCCTCAACTGCACAGGAGCCGAGACGCTCCTGGTGGAGAAGACCGCATGCAACGGAGTGACCGTGGCCGTGGCTCAGGTGCCCTGACCGTCATCGGGCTGGGCCCTGGCGATGCACAATTGCTATCACCTCAGGCGCTGGACGCCCTTGTGCGGGCCGAAACCATCGTCGGTTATGGCACCTATATTGACCTGATCGATCCCGACCTGCTCACGGGCAAGGAAGTGATCATCACGGGCATGAAAAAGGAAATGGACCGCGTAGCCGCCGCTGTGGATCGAGCGCAGGACGGATCAAATGTGGTTGTGGTTTCTTCCGGAGATGCAGGAATCTACGGCATGGCCGGCCTGGTCCTGGAAACCCTGGAGGCCAGAAATCTGCTGGAAGACATCCCGCTGCGCATTCTACCGGGCATTCCGGCCCTGGCTGCGGGAGCGGCCCTGCTTGGCGCACCGCTGACCCATGACTTCGCCGTCATCAGCCTCTCGGATCTGATGACTCCCTGGGAAACCATCGAGCAGAGAGTGACCCATGCCGCTGCCGCAGATTTTGCCATCGTGCTCTACAACCCGAAATCAAGACGCCGCGACTGGCAACTGCCACGTGCCCTGGAGCTCATCGCCGAGCACCGCAGTCCCGAGACTCCCGTGGGACTAGTGCGCAAGGCCTTCAGACCCGGGCAGGACGTTACGTCCTGTGCCCTTTCGGAATTCGACCCTGCCAGCGTGGACATGCTGTCCATCGTCTTCATCGGCAATTCCAACACCCGCCTCAGCGCTGGGCACATGATCACCCCGCGCGGCTACCTCGCCAAATACGGTCGCCCTTAAGCATTTCTACACAATGGACGATCTTTTATGATAAGGTCGCATAGCGTGGCACACCAAAAGAGATAATCGGTGCACTTTTTGCTAGATTTTTCATGGAATTGGATGCCAGCACCCGATTCGCCCTGAAAAATGAACAAAAAACCTCGCTAAACGGCATGGTTCAAGCGTTCGACAAACAAGGCGACATCTTGACATGGGGCCCGGCGTGCAATACTGAAACCTATGTGAATACTTTATCAATACCTTTTGAGGAGGAGTATCTGTGATGAAGAAATTTCTGTCCCTGGGTCTGGTTTGCGCTGCCCTTGTTTGTTTCTGCGCGCTGCCTGCCGTAAACGCCGCTGATGCGCCGGCTGACGGCCTGAAGATGGCTCACACCAAGAAGCCCGTTGCTTTCAACCATTCCACTCACACGAGCGCTGACTGTAAGGCCTGTCACCACACCTGGGACGGCGCTGCTGCTGTCAAAAAGTGTTCTGACGCCGGTTGTCACGACAATCTCGACAAGAAAGACAAGAGCGTGCACAGCTACTACCTGGCCATGCACAACAAGAAGGCCAAAGCCACTGATTCCTGCCTCTCCTGCCACGCCAAGACCGCTGGTAAGGACAAGGCTCTGAAGAAGCAGCTGGCTGGCTGCAAGAAGTCTGCTTGCCATCCTGAGTAAGCACACGGCATCAAGGGGCCGCTTAAGCGGCCCCATTTTTTCTTTCTCCCAGAACGTCAACCGCCGAGGTGAGCGATGGTCCCCGACGACGCCAACACCGAGGAAATCCTTGAACTGACTGACATCATCAAGAAAGGCGACCTTACCGAAGGTGGTGAGGACAACGACGATGACGTGGATATCAGTTTCGAGCAGGAACTCGAGGAACTCTTCTCCGAAGACGAAGATGAGTCCGGTGACGACGCCGCAGGCGGCGATGACGACGACATCGACCTCTCCAGCCTGGATGAAGAGCTGAACGCTTTGGATGGCGACTCCGATGACGACGACGATCTGGGCGATCTGTCCGACCTGGACGATCTGCTGGGTAACGACGTAGGTGCGGCTCCAGCCACAGAAGCTGCTACCGACACCTCGGCAGATGACGATCTGAACCTTGACGATCTCGACGACCTTCTGGGTGATGATCCTGAGCCCGAGACTGTTGCTGAGCCTGCTGCTGAGAACGATGACGACCTGAATCTCGATGACCTCGACGACCTTTTGGGCGACGACGACTCTGATGCGACGGCTGAACCCGAAGCGGACGACGACGATCTGAACCTTGACGATCTCGACGATCTTTTGGGTGATGATCCTGAGCCCGAGACTGCTGCTGAGCCTGCTGCCGGGGCAGACGACGATGATCTGAATCTGGATGATCTGGATGATCTGCTGGGCGATGACACTCCCGCCACTGATAGCGCCGCCGAGGATTTCGCCCAGGCTATCGTCGAGGAGCCAAGCGACCCCGAAGGCGAAACCGCAGTCAGCGAAGAAGACGCCTTCCCGGATCTGGACGGAGACCTGGATGGTCTGGATGATCTGGACGCCGCCATTGATGGATTGGACGATCTGGACGACCTCGGACTGGACGATGAAGACAGCACCTCTGACGCGACTCCAGAGGCTGCGGTGGAACCCACCCCTGCCCCAGCGCAAGAACCAGCTCAAATGGTGATGGACGGTCCTCCGGCCGTACTGCCCCAGCAGGCTCTGGAAGAATTGATCGCCCGACTGGAGCGAGTGGAACGGACGGTGACCGACGACCTGCAAGGTCGCCTGAGTGACATGATTTCCGAAATGGAAGGCCGCATGCCCGGCGCTGCTCCAGAAGCAGCCGCCCCCGCAGCCGACATCGATATGGATGCCCTCAAGGCTGAAATCAAAGCCGAAATCATGGCGGACATGGACAAGGAAATCGCAGCCGCCGCTGCCAAAGTCATTCGCGAAGAAATCGCAGCCCTGCTTGGCGGCAACGACTAACGCTCTTCCCGACCATTGAATTTCAAGGGCCCGTGGCACATGCCATGGGCCCTTCATCGTTGAAGGCTGCGGCTCGACTCCCACTCCTGCCCATGCTACAAGCCCCAAAAATGGGAGTGGCCTTTCGGGTTTTTTCCTTTTCCCGCCCGGCAAGCCAGATCGCGGTGGTCTAGGCCGTTTCCCCCCGGGCGGGTTTTCCCTTGAACGCAAACAAGTTGGAGGCTTCCTTGGATACGATGAAAAAGCATGCGCTGCAGGTCGCCAAGGAAATCACGGTCAAGTTCATTGAGATTGGCCGCATTTCACCCAGCAATTTTCCTGAATTCTTCTCAAGCATTTATAATGAAGTTCTGACGACCATCAGTACCGATTCTGCCTGCGAGACGGACACCGACACCACTACAAACGACTGACCCCAGCAAAGTACTCAACAATGATGAAAAACGACCCCAGAGAACAGGCCGGGCGAGTCTCCGGCATGTTTGGACGCATTTCCGGCTGGTACGATTTCCTGAACCATTTCCTGAGCTTGGGCATGGACATTCTGTGGCGACGCAAGCTGGTCAAGACGGTACGCCCTGGCCCCACAGGACGCTTTCTGGATCTGGCCGCCGGGACCATGGACGTCACCTGCGAGCTCAAACGCCGCTATCCCGAGGCACGCATCCTGGCCATGGACTTCTCCCTGCCCATGCTGGAACAGGGCAAGCCCAAGCTCGAATCGTTCAAATACGATGTCCAGCCCGTGCTGGCCGATGGACGCCTCCTGCCTCTGCCTGACAAATCCGTCGATGCAGTGACCATTGCCTTTGGCATCCGCAATATCCGTCCCCGAAGTGAAGCCTACGCCGAGATTCTGCGTACTCTTGCTCCGGGTGGCCGCCTGGCCATACTGGAATTCGGCTCATCCAGCCGTCCCATCTGGAAAGGCATCTACAATTTCTATCTGAATACGCTGCTGCCCCTGGCTGGCCGCATCATCTCCGGCGACAGGCAGGCCTACCAGTATCTGGCCGACACCATCGCCGACTTCCCCACGGCCACGGCCCTGGAAGACGAGTTGCGCGACGCCGGTTTCGTCAACGTCAGCCACGAGGCAATCCTTTCGGGTATCGTCAACATCCATGTGGCCGAACGCCGCATCTTCGAGGGTGATACATTCGTTGTCGGCGCTCCGCCCAAGTCCAAACCATCACCCGCTCCGGCCAAAACCAAAAAGACTGTTACCCCAAAGGCCGCAGCCAAAAGCGCAACCGAAGCGGCCCCTGCCCCGCAGGCCGGACAGACCATCACCCGCCGGGCAGCCAATCTCGAGGCTGGCTTGCAGGCCATGGACAAAGCGGTGCAGAGCGTGAAGCAGGCCAAGAAGAAAAAAGCTCCGGCCAAGGTCGCAACCCAAAAGACGCCAGCCAAGAAGACTGCCGCCAAGAAATCGCCAAAGGAAAAGGCTGCCCCAAAAAAGACGGCTGCCACCAAGACGTCAACAGCCAAAAAAACGACGAACAAGACGGAAACCAAGAAAAAGACAGCCGCGGCAGACAAGACTTCTTCGCCCAAGGCAACCCCGAAGAAGTCCACGGCAAAAAAGGCTACGCCAAAGCCAAAGAAGGCTGCCGCCAAGAAATCCGCGGCAAAAGACAAGAAAAAATAGGAATTACAGACGGGCCAGCCAGACCAGAAACAGTCCGGCAACGATTGCCACGCCACCGAGCAGACGAAGTTCCATGGGAGACCGCTCTGCCAGGAGCTTCAGCATCGCGTGCATCTGGTTGGCCCCAAGAAAATACGCGACACCTTCAAGAACAAAGGCAAGCCCCAGAGCTGCCAGAAAATAATGCCAATCAAACTGCATGCGACCCTCGTACCCGGTGCGTGGTACACTGTCCACCCCCGGCAACGATCAGCATGGCAGCAGGAGTATATTGACGCATGATCACCTTCAACGATCTCACTTCAAAAAGTAGGCCCATTGCCGTTGTCGGACTAGGTTATGTCGGACTGCCCCTGGCCGTTGCCCTGTCCGAGCATTTCTCGGTCATCGGATTCGATATCTCAGCCCAGCGCGTCCAGGAACTGAACACCTGCTATGACCGCACCGGCGAAGTGAATGACGAGGCTCTGAAGGCCACCACGGTGGAATACTCCTGCAATCCTGCAGACCTGAAACGCGCGGGACTGGTCATCGTCGCCGTGCCCACGCCCATCGACAAATTTCGCAGCCCGGACCTGCGCCCCGTGCGCTCAGCCTCTGCCACCGTGGGCAGCAATCTGGCTCCTGACACCGTCGTGGTATACGAATCCACTGTGTATCCCGGACTGACCGAAGAGATCTGCATCCCCATTCTGGAAGAACGCTCAGGGTTGACCTGCGGTCATGACTTCTTCGTGGGCTACTCCCCCGAGCGCATCAATCCCGGAGACAAGGTCCACACCCTGCAGACCATCGTCAAGGTCGTGGCCGGGCAGGACGATGCCACTGCCGACCTGCTGTGCGAAGTGTACAAGACCATCGTCACTGCCGGTGTGCATCGTGTGACCAGCATCAAGGTTGCCGAAGCGGCCAAGGTCATCGAGAACACCCAGCGCGATCTGAATATCGCCCTGATGAATGAACTGGCCCTGATCTTCGACCGCATGGAAATCGACACCCTGGAAGTTCTCGAAGCGGCTGGCACCAAATGGAATTTCCTGCCCTTCCGCCCGGGGCTTGTGGGTGGGCACTGCATCGGCGTCGACCCCTACTATCTGACCTTCAAGGCCGAGGCCATGGGCTTCCACCCCCAGGTCATCCTGGCCGGGCGCAGCATCAACGACTCCATGGGCAAATTCGTGGCAGAGACGGCCGTCAAGAAACTCATCTCCAAGGAATGCCTGATCAAAGGGGCCCGGGTGGGAGTGCTCGGACTGACCTTCAAGGAAAACGTCCCTGACCTGCGCAACACCAAAGTCGTCGATGTGATCGCCGAGTTGCAGGAGTACGGTGTCGAGGTGCTGGTCAATGACCCCATGGCCGACCCCGAGGAAGCCATACACGAATACGATATCGAACTGACCCCTTTGGATCAGATGTCCAATCTGGACGGCCTGATCCTGGCTGTAAGCCACGACCAATACCGGGAGATTGACCTTTCCGGCGACGGTCTGGCCCAAGTATTTTCCCACCCGTCAAAGGCAGTGGTCATGGACATCAAGGGCTTTTTCGATGGCCCGGCGCTGACCGCAAACGGCGTAGACTACTGGCGCCTGTAGGAATCGACATATGTCCGACATCCCCCGCATCAACTGCTGGCGCGAATGCTGACTGGGTTTCCGCGAGGTGAGTTCACACCTCAAGAACTTGCCCATGGGTGGTAAGCTGGAGGCAGAGGTAGATGGAGCTTCGATGTTCAAGATCGACATCCTTGCCGAGCATCACGGCGCATCGCAGATCGGCAAAGAGCTGTTGCCCTGCGGGCATCTGCTTGTGACTCTGGTCAAGGACTAGCCATGCTGGCCCTTTTCTTTGCCACAGCCAAGGAATTCTGCGCCGCCCTGCCCGGTTTCGAGGCCCCCGCACAGGGACACTGGCGGCAGACGATCATTGCCGGGAAGTCTGTTCTGGTCGCCGTGACCGGAGTCGGCCCTGTGAATGCGGCCCTGTGCCTAGGGCGAATGCTGGGAGTGGAACGCCCGACAGGCATCCTGAACCTGGGGGTGGCCGGAAGCTTTGACCTCGCCCTGCATCCCCTGGGCTCCATGCTCATCGCCAATACGGAAACCTGGCCTGAATACGGGCTGCGCACGGAGCAGGGAATCGACCCCAAAGGCATCGGATTTCCCCTGGCAAGCACACCCCAGGGGCCAATCCATGACTGTATCCCTCTGACCCCGACCAACGCAGCCCAGGCCATGGGACTTCATCTGCCCAGTGATTGGCCCCTTGGAGCGAGCCTGACCGTATCCGCTGCAACCGGCACCGAGAACCATGCCCGCAACCTGCAACAGCGCTACCAGCCTGCCATGGAAAACATGGAAGGCTTTGCCCTGGCACTGGGATGTCTGCACGCCGATCTCCCATTCCTGGAAGCCCGGTCCATCTCCAATGTCGTCGGTTCCCGCGACAAGGATCATTGGGATCTGGCTGGTGCACTGGCAACCCTCGCCACAGCCATCTCCGAACTCTTCGAGGCCTGAACAAAGGGCCGGACGCTCTGGACAGGGCATGACCTCTTCCCGTAGATTACCGGCTCCCAACTTTCCTTCCATCAAGGACATATCGTGAATGCACCACTAACCGTCGCCATCTCCCCGTGTCCCAATGACACATTCATCTTCGGGGCATGGATCCTTGGCCTGACCCCGGACAGGACGGGCAGACCTGCGCGCTTTGCCTGGGCGGATGTCGAGGAATTGAACCGAGCCGCCGAAAGGCAACGGTTCGACGTGATCAAGATGAGTGCGGCCACAGCTCTGGAACTGGAAGAACACTACGAAATTCTGCCGACCGGCTCGGCCTTCGGAGCCGGAGTCGGCCCTAAGCTCGTGGTTCGCCCTGATGGCCCCCAGCGCCCGGCAACCATTGCCGTACCTGGCCTCAAAACCACAGCCTTTGCCGTGCTCCGTGCCGCCCTGGGTCACGACTTCAGCCCGGTGCCCATGCTTTTTTCGAATATCGTGGATGCGGTCGCCAACGGAAAAGTGGATGCGGGCCTGCTGATTCACGAAACAGCCCTGGTCTATGATCGCTACGGCCTTGAGCTACGGCTGGACCTGGGCGCCTGGTGGGCCGAACAGGGTGCGGGCACTCCCATGCCGCTAGGAGTCATCGCCGTTCGCCGCTCCCTGCCGGAGTCCCTTCGTCAGGGCGTGGCTCAAACTCTCCGGGCCAGCCTGGAACTGGCCCGTAAGGACAGTGCACCAATCTGGCCACTCATCCGAGCCCTGGCCCAGGAATTGGACAACGCAACGCTCAACGCCCATATCAAGGCCTATGTAACTGATATGAGCCTCGATATGGGGCCCATGGGCGTATTGGCCCTTGACAGGCTCAGAACCATCACGCAAAACCCGTAGCACCCGAAGGACGGCGAATCCCTTGCTTTATCGGGTTGAAACCGGATACGAAAACTCATGAACGACATCTTGAAATACCTTGAAGGCGAACTGCCTCGCATCAACGCCTTTCTCGAAGCCGAGGCCAACAAGCTGGACGGCGTTGTGCAGCCCGCGGTGAAACACGTCCTCGGGGCTGGCGGCAAACGCCTACGGCCGCTGTTGGCCCTGCTCACCGCGCACGCCCTCGAGACCGAAGCCGACCTGTATCCTCTGGCCTGCTCGCTGGAACTGCTGCATTCCGCCACCCTGCTGCACGACGATATCCTGGACGACGCCGAGCTGAGGCGCGGCCAGGAAGCCGCGCACCTGACCTTTGGCAAGGGCAGCACCATCCTGGCCGGAGACGTGCTGCTGGCCCTGGCCAATCGCCTGGTGGCAGACTACGGCATCCCCCGGCTGACCTCGGTCCTGTCCGAGGCCATCATGCTCACGGCCACGGGTGAGGTGAAAGAGATTGCCAATGTGCGAAATGTCGATCTCTCCCGCGATGATTACATGGACATCATCACGGGCAAAACTGCGTATCTTTTCCAGGCCGCTGCTGAATGCGGCGCCATCCTCTCGGGCAAAGGCCCCGAAATGGAGCAGGCAGCCCACGCCTATGGCCTGAATTTGGGCATCGCCTTCCAACTGGTGGATGACGCCCTTGACTACGTCTCGCCCTCGGATGTGATGGGTAAGCCCTCGGGCGGTGACCTGCGAGAAGGCAAGATGACCCTGCCGCTGATCACGTACCTGGCGACCCTCGATGAAAAAGAGCGCACCGAACTGCTGGATCAGCTTGTCGCAGACTCCTTCACGGATGAGGATATCCAACGCATCACAGGTGAAGTGGTTGACGGCGGACACGCCGAGGCGACCCGAGACGCCGCCAAACATTATGCAGACAAGGCTCGCAAGGCGCTGGACGCCTTCCCCGATACCCAGGAAAAAAGTATCATGGACTCCATTCTGGACTTCGTGATCTCCCGGGCAAAATAACCCGGTACAGGACGCATCATGGCAGACACCACCGGAAAGACAATCCTGCGTTCCGTGAGAAAGGGACTGGAACAGGCCTTCCCCCCTGTCATGGCGCAGCTCTTGCGCGAACTCGTCAAGCCCAATCCCGATTTTTCCGACATCGCCAAGGTCATCGGCATGGACCCTGTGATGTCGGCAGCGGTCCTGAATCTGGTCAACTCTCCATTCTACGGTCTGACCCAGAAAGTCATCACCCTGCAACGCGCCGCCGTTGTCCTGGGCACCAAGGAAATCCTGAAGATCGCCCTGTCCGTGTCCTTTGTGAAGGACAGCAAAGCCGATCACAAGGAAAACGCCGAGGATGCGTTTTCCAACTGGCGACTGGTGGTCTGGTCGGCCATTGCAGCCGAACTCATCGCAGAGCGACTCTGCCCGGAGTTGACGGATCAAGCCTATCTCAACACCCTGCTCAAGGATCTTTCCCTGCTGCTCATGAGCCGCGCTGCGCCCGAGGAAGTTCCCGAACTGCTCAGGCAGGATTCACTGATGTGCCTGAAGCCCGAGCAACTCGACATCGAGCGCAAAGCCTGGGGCATGAGCCACCCCGAACTGACGGTGCGAGCCCTGGAGGAATGGAGCATTCCTGACCTGGGCAACGAATGCATCACCAATCATCACGATGTAGAGCATCTGGACAACTACCAGCCCATGACCCAGGCCGTCATTCTGGCCACGCAATGGTCGGAACTGGTCAATGGTTGCGACAGGGACCCCGTCCTGCTCGTCCAGTTCGAAATCCTCATGAAGCGCAAGCTTGGCGTTTCCTCCGAGGAGATCGAGGAGCTCCGCCTGACCTGCCTGCACCGGTTCCGCTCTATGCTCGCGATCCTGGACCTGGCAGAAGCCGATCCCATCCAGCGGCTGTACGAGCACTCGGTTCAGGCCATGCAAAACCTGTATTTCCAAAGCATGGAAATCAATACCGTCGCAGGTGGCCCCAAATCACTGGCTCGCGTCATTGCCCGCCACCTGCGCTGGAATTTTGATGTGGAGAATTGGGAGCTGACCCTGCGCTCGCCCCTGGATGAGTCCTGGACGCTGATCGCCCCGGACAAGGACGGTGGCATTGAGGACCGGGCTACGGCCGAATTGGACATCGATCTGCCCTGGACACTCACCAAGAGCCGTTTCCTGCTCATTGCCTCAGGCGAAAAATGGGGCGAATTGCGAGCACGCTGCGCTGGCTTGTCGCAGGAAACACTCCAGGAGCTTGCGCTTTACATCCGCTTCCTTTCACGGGCCTACGAACAGTACTGCCTGCGCCATGCCGTGATGGAATCCAAGGCCCGC